>JADGCH010000169.1 GCA_015229115.1 Magnetococcales bacterium | reverse complement strand
CAACGGGTGGGAGCGTGCCCGTGATCGATCAAAGCACGCGCGCCTTATAACGGTAGCAGCCGTAGGCGCGTGCGGTTTAGGTCAACAGTCAGTAGCGCACCTTCCCGCAGTTCATGGGCCATTTGTTGTAGGGCGGCTACAACCTGCTTACCGATAACGGTTGGACTGACGTCGTCGGCGCGTATCTGCACAACGCTGGGCTTCTCACCGTGAGTGGCCGCAAGGATTGCGCTAAAGTCAAGGTCGTGTGTAAGCACCACGTAGTTATTTGCTCTGGCGTAAGCCATAATCTCCAGATCGGATGCATTCTGAGCCCCAACCGTTACCCAGTGGATTGCTTCGATTTCAGCTTGAACCAATATCCCGATCCAGCGCGGTGATAGGTTCATATCGACTAACAGTTTCATGCGGTGGCCAACAATACGACCTCGCGTTCTTCGGATCGCCATGCGGCATAACGAAGCGCCTGCATGATGTCGTCGTGCTCCAAATAGGGGTAATCGGTGAGAATTTCATCAATGCTGTGCCCAGCGCTGATTTGTCCAACAATCATACCGACTGTAACACGCAGACCACGAATGCACGCCTTGCCTCCCATCACGTCAGGATGTTGACTGATGCGATCCAATTGTTCCATGCTCGGCTCCCCCGGTTGGCCATTGTTGCTGCTGTGCCTGACCCCGTTATTCTACGCACAAGGTAGCAGGAGATCAATACGGATACATCGCCCATTGACCCTTCTTCCTCTTTCGATTATACAGGGACCACCATTAGTTGCACCAGGTGTCTGACAGGGTCGGTTGATTCGATTTTGTCAGGTGAAACGGGAAGTCCGGTAATCAGTCCGGCGCTGCCCCCGCAACGGTAAGCGAGTCAGGTGCCCCATCAGCCACTGCGTGATCAGCACGTGGGAAGGCGGTGCGCCGGGTTGGTTTTGTACCATACCCACTCGTCAGCCCGGAGACCGGCCTGGTGCCTTGTACCACGTTGCGACGGGCTACGAAGGACACCCTCATGAACAGGAACGGTTTCTGTCTTCTTGTTTCTTTTCTGTTTTTTCTTGCATTCAGCGCCACTTTACCCGCTCTGGCCGACGAACAGCCGATAGCGACTTTGGCTCCAGTGGTGGTTACGGCGCCCTATCAGCCCATACCCTCATCGCCAGCGTCATCTCTGACAACCGTGATCAGCCGTGACCAGATCGAACGTTCACCAGCTCGTGATCTGCCGCAACTGCTGCGCCAGCAGGTTGGGGTGCATGTCAGCGATACCAGCGGCACCGGGCGCGGAGCGACGGTCGATATCCGTGGCTTTGGTGAGACCGGGGCACAGAACACGCTGGTATTGATCGATGGTCGGCGTATGACACAGATCGACTCGGGCAGCAACGACTGGGCCCAGATCCCACTGGAGCGTGTCGAACGTGTCGAGATCGTTCGCGGTGGCAGCGGATCGGTGCTCTATGGTGATAACGCCAGTGGCGGTGTCATCCATATCACCACCCGGTCGGGCACGGCTAATCCTCAGCGTAGTGTAGCCATTTCGGCAGGCAGCTATGGTGCGATGAAAACGGCAGCTTCGGCCAGCGGTGCCCTTGACAATCTGGCCTATCGGATTGATGCCGGTTACAACGGTATCGATGGCTATCGCGACAACAGCCAGACCCATGCCAACGATGCCGCACTGACTCTGGACCATTTTGTCACCGATCAGCTAACGCTCCATTACCGGGCTGGCCATCACCACGATCGCAGCGGCATGCCGGGGGCACTGACTGAGCGCGATCTGGCCTCTGGCTGGTCACGGCAGTCCAGTCGCAGACCCAATGATTTTTTCCATGCCGATGAGCATTACCTGCAGGTTGAGCCGGAACTGCGCATCGACCCACAACAGCAGTTGCAGGTGACCCTGTCACTCCAGGAGCGCGATACGTTCTATTCCGTTCCAGGATGGCAGCAACGGCGGCACAGCCATAGTTGGAGCATGACACCGCAATGGTCGTTGACGGCGCCATTGGCTGGCCATGCCAATCAGTTGCATTTTGGCGTTGACCAGCAACTGGCACAGGGGGATCTGGCCGACAGTTTCATGGGAGGCAGCACCCTGGAACGTAACAGTTGGGCTGTTTACGTCAAGGATAGCCTGGCCGTGACCGAGCGCTGGCATATCGGGGCGGGTTATCGCCGGCAGCTGACTGAAGTCATACGAGGCGGTACTTCAGCGTTACACGATCGCTTTGATAATACCGCGTGGTCTATCGAAACCGGTTACGACTATCAACCGCACTCGACCCTCTACGCTTCTATCGCGGCCAGTTTCCGTACTCCGACGTTTGATGAGTTCAGCTGGTCCGAGGCCCTTCGGCCGCAGCGTTCGGTCGATTATACCGTTGGCCTGCGTCATCGGTTCAGCGATACGTTGCGGCTCAACCTGGATCTGTACCAGATGGATGTGCAACAGGAGCTTTTTTACGATCCATCCGGTGGACCCTGGGCCAGTGGTATCAACCGCAATTTTGATGGCGCCACCCAGCGGCGTGGTCTGGAGGGCCGTCTGGTCCACGACTGGTCAACGGTGACGCTGGGTGCCACGCTGGGATACGTCGAGGCACGCATCCGCGATGGCATCTACAGCGGTCATCGTCTGCCGGCTGTGCCCCGTGTTACCGCCACGGT
>JADGCH010000168.1 GCA_015229115.1 Magnetococcales bacterium | reverse complement strand
GCCCAAAATTACTGGCCAAGACCAAGGATGGAATTCCTGAAGATTTTCCTTGGTCCCTATGTATGGAACTTGTTGAAAATGAATTTCACAACAGCTATTTCCTACATTTTGCTGCCATGGGTTATCTATTCAGTTATATGCGTATCCAGATTTCATCAGTAGATGATGATGGGCCACATTATGAACTGTGAGCAATATTATGGGGGAATTAATGCGATTGGCACGGAGCGGGGCTGGCAACCAACCGTTATTGCCAGTAGATGCCAACAAAAATTTGCAACAGAGTGCATTGGAAGTCGCTAAAGAAACACAGGCTGCTGCTGTTAAAACTCCATGGTGGAGTTTAGGCAATGATGGGTCAGCCTTTAATTCTGTCATGCAAGAAAATATCAATGCAGCTTTGCCTCTACCGAATTCAGTTGTACCGGCTACATCTTTGACAACAGAAATGCTGGAAGCAACGGTTATGGCTGACACCATGGCTGGGACAGCGACTACTGGCCATTTGTCTGCTGCTAACCAACGGTTTGAGCTGTTGCTCAGCCATACTGGTCAAATGGATAGCGGTAATAATACTACTGTGACAGAGATGGCACTTGCTAGCCGAGCCTCATTGTCCAATGAGGTAACAACGGCTGATAACGTAAAAACCCTTAGCCCCAACTCGCCGCAATTTGGTCAGGATTTGGTGGATCAAATTGGTCGCATGCGCCTGATTTCTCGTCCAGGTATGCCGGAGGAGGTGCGCTTGACGCTTGATCCTGAAGATCTTGGCACGCTGCATATCCGAGTGCAAATAGATCGTGAGCGACAGGTCCAGGTATCGATTGTGGCTGAATCGGAAGCCGTACGTGAGATCATCAACCGTCAGATGCCGCAATTAAAAGAGGCACTGGCACGCAGTAACCTGATTTTTGGTGAAGTAACAGTGCAACTGGATAGTGATCAAAGTCAACCAGGTAATCAAAATAGCACTGGTTACTCTAGAGATAGCAGTTGGGATCAATCCACTGTCATAACACCAAGAAGCATGAACCGAGAGCTATTGGGACTTGAATCGTCACCGTTACGGACGACATGGACCAAGACTAATAATGGCCTAAGCATCTTTGCATAAAGATTTCTTTTGTTGCTTGTTGATTGTTTTCTTCTCCTGACTGCCTGCAAATTGATATGGATTGCATGAAATTATTTCATGCAATCCACTTTTTATTCTCATGAATCACCGATCCAATTGTTTGACAATATCCCTGGTCTTGATAGCAGTAATATCACGTAACTGTATAGCTTTACCTGTTTTACCGGTAACATGGCTGACACTGACTGCTTTCTGGCTGATATTGGAGAATAACTGCCAGAATTCCTGCGGTACACTGCTCTGACCAGATCGATCGAACTCAAACATGTACGCCTCCATAGGATTAACCTGGAATACAAGTCTGAGGCCACTCACGGTATCTGGAGTGAGAGCAAACGCCGTTCCGGTACGTGAGATGACGCTATTCATCAGTGTGGCAATAGAGAAAGTAACGCTGCCATCTCTATTGCGCTTAAATGCCAGTCCAACTGGTGTGTTGTTTTTTCTGGTCGGTATGGTAATGGTATACTGAGGATCATCACGCAACCGATCCATCGGTGTGAGCTGGTTGGCAAATGCTGCCAACGAAGCTCGTCCTGTTCCAGTCTTGACAGTTTCTATTGACTTTTCTTTTTCTACGATGCTGGTTATAGCTGGTTGTGCTAGTTTACTCTTATTATCTTGTTCTGAATCAACGGTTGGAACCACTGGTAAAATTACGCGATCTGGGGTTGCTTGCACTGGAGTAGCCTGATCAACGGCTGGCGTAATCTTTTGGGTGGGAACTGGTGGAGCTGCTACCTCCTTGGTGGCTGGAAGGGTAGGGGGTTTATCACTGATTTTTGGATTCCATAGTAACAATGCTACCAAGGCAACACCACCAGTAGCCAACCAGATGGCTGTCCGTTTTGCTGAGGGCCAGGCAGATTTTGATGTTGCTTTCGCTAGTGCAGCTTGTTTTCGTAACCGCTCAGCTTCGACCAGCATGGCGCGTCTTTGATCCTCTAACTCCTGCTCAGCCTTGGCTTTGGCTGCGGCAAGCATAGCCCGGTGTTGTCGTTCCTGCTCTTCCTGAGCTTGACGTGTCTGCTCTTCCTGAACTTTTCGTGCTTGTTGTTCCTCTTCGGCAAGGCGTTGTTTCTCCAGTCCCTCGAAATAGGCTTGTCTGACCTGTTTTTCCACTTCTCCGAGTTTAACTTCTTCAAAAATATCTTCGTGATTTTGTGGCGATAGCAGATCCTCATCAATGGGGTCATTTTCAGTCAGGACTAGCGTGGAGTTGAGCATCTCTTCGGGAATTGGGATTGAATGAACCCGTTCTGCCGGCAGTTGAACCAGACCAAGCAAAATGTCCTGTTTCAGAATGGTGGAAACAAGTAACAGCACACGGTTGCCATTATAGCCATCAGCCAACTCAAGATCTTCTGTTAACTCTGGATCAGAGGCGATAATGGTTGCTACCGACAGTAATCTATCTTTAACTTGATTAAAGTTTTGTTGCTTGTCAACACTCTTGCCAGTCAGTGTAATGTCAATGCCAAAGAAATTAAGACTATGGTAAACCGCTCCTGAAACAGCTTCTGGGTAACGATATAGATCAAAAATTGGTATATCGCCTACGATCAATGGCAACTCTGAACTT
>JADGCH010000167.1 GCA_015229115.1 Magnetococcales bacterium | reverse complement strand
TTTCTGGGACTTCGACGCTCATACCAGCTTGGTGTTCAGGAGATCCTTGGAAAGTGTCACACGCCACTACCTTACCACGTTGAGCATCCTTGCTCCCAGCGGCCAACCAACAGGTAGATCGTCCCATGAAACTACCCAGCTCAACCACTATACCCCGTCCTGGTCCATGTTTGGCCCACTGATAGAGCAGAAATCCCTCAAGAGGCTCCAACCAACCCTGAATAGGTTGGAACCGCCTTGCTAGCGCCTGTCTTTCATCGCTTTCTGCTGACGGCAAATCAATCGAAATATATTTAACGTATTCCTCTTCTGACGCTGATTGAATGTCCATTAAACACCCCCTTGTCGATCGTTAAATGCTGCTTGCGTAAATATCACCAAGCCACTATCGTCGTCCTTGCAACTCTCCAAGCAACCACGCCGGCAGCTGATCAAACCGATCAAGAACAACATCGGCGTTCAAATCGGCCACCGATCCTTCGTGGCAATAGCCGTAGGATACCGCCACCACCCGACAACCAGCAGCCTGGGCGGCCAGCACATCGTTGATGGAATCACCAACCATGACCGTCTCGGCACAGCTTGTACCCAACTGCGCCATGGCATGCAGCAAGGGCTGGGGCTCCGGTTTGCACTTCGGCAGGCTATCGCCACCGACAACCAGTGAAAAAAAATGGTCCATCTGCAGCTGCGTCAATAGCAACTGGGCCAGCATAACGGTTTTATTGGTTACCACCGCCATCCGATAGCCCTGTTGCTGCAACAGGGTCAGCGTCTCCACAACTCCCGGAAACGGCGCCGACCCATCGCTGATATGGTCGCAGTAGTAATCAAAAAACCGCTTGACCATGGCATCAAAGGCAGCATCGTTCCGCGGAATGACCGCATCATGCCCCCACAAGCTGCGGGCTATCAGGTCGCGTGCACCGCGACCAACAAGGTGCCGCACCTGAAACAGTGGTATGGCATCACGTCCCACATGACGCAAGACATGATTCAGGGCACCAGCAATATCGGGAGCCGAGTCCACCAACGTGCCGTCCAGATCAAACAACAAGGCACGTATCGGCATTATCCGGCTGCCTTCATCGACTGTTGTCTGATTTGATCGTAAAGCGTATCGGCTCCATACCCTAAATCACCCCGCCAGCCTACAGCGCAACCCCAGTCGATAACTTCAACTTCGGCAAATCGATCAGGATTTTCCAGCGGTCGCAATGGCACAGACCGACGAATGACTGCGGTCATATCCACCCTGTCCTCAGTCCCATCCAGCCACTGCACGACAAGGGTCAACGTGCCTGGGACAGCGCACACCGACGCAATGCAGTGGCCTAACAACTCAACATATCCACTATACAAAATTCACCACCATTTGGTCATTGCATAAGGCTTCCAATCCCTTGCTAACACGTTCGCCTGTGCAATCTGCTCCGGAGACATAGCCGCACGAAAACGATCGACCAACTCTGCAACATCGACATTGTCCTGATGCACCGTGGTAATACGTGCTCCTTTGGCCTGTAATGTAACTATATTCAACCACATGAGCGCTTTGACTAGGTCTTGCGGAACTTTTGGCCCTCCATGCGAGTATAGGACACCGATATTGAGCATGGCTTCTATACTGCCTCTGTTGGCAGCCATATCGAACAGCCGAATTGCCTCTACATAGTCTGGTACACTCTGGTAAATCTTTTTCACTCCAAGGGAGCACAAAGCATCCTTACTAGTCATATAATCCTGACTGAGTTGATCCGATTGCTTTATCCAGTAAACAGATGAATAATCAATGGGCATTATCTCATCATTAACATTATTTGTATTCCTAAAATCAGTAATTGCCTTCTTGCAACAATCAATATGGTAGTCATCAACGATGACTACTCCACCGGCAGATACCTTGTGGTATAGTGCACAGCACGTCTCCATTGTCGAGCTGTACATATCACCGTCCAGACGCAATATAGCCAGCTGACCGATTGTGTCTGAAAAGAGTGTATCTTTAAACCATCCCGGTAAAAATCTCACTTGATCATCAAGGAGATCATACTTCCTGAAATTGTCTATGACCTCTTCCATGCTCACCTTCAGCGTATCACTAAGATGAAAATGGACACCAATATCGGCGGGATACTGGGGATCCGGTGGAGGTAATCCGTCAAAGGAATCGGCTACTATAACAGATCGATCCGTTACGCCGTACACCTTGAGGAGTGCCCTCATCAAGATGACAGCCCCGCCACGCCAGACACCCGTTTCAATGAAATCACCGGGAATGTTGGCCTTCATGCAGTGCTCAACGGCCCACTGTATGTTATCGAGACGTTTAATGCCAATCATGGAATGAGCGTACAAAGGTCGATCAATGCCGTGTACACGATGTAACAGATCAAATTTTCCGTCACCAAGAACACTAGGGTCCTCATAAATTAGGCCGGAAACGCACCTTTTTAAGAGATCAAGGTATAGATAATCTCCATGTGATAAATTAGTATTTAACATATTTATTAACCTGTATTATAATTATAATCAATCTATAATTTTTCCAATACGCCCCACGGGCCATTTCTGCTGGAACAGTTCCTGATTGCCCAGTCGGGACTGGTCGTAGACCTGCTGATCAAGGTGAACCATCGAAGCGCCATGAAAATGGTAAAATTCGGCCTGCGGTTCATACCAGAACAAATAGCCGGCTTCACTGATGCGCAGAGATAGGTC
>JADGCH010000166.1 GCA_015229115.1 Magnetococcales bacterium | reverse complement strand
TGAATCGAAACAGGTTGATGATGCGCTGTCGATCATAACCACGTTCATACAGCTTTTCGTAGCCGCGTTCCCAGTCGATTTGATCATGAGCTTCCGGCAGGTAAAAAGCCATAAACTCCCTGATGTAGACATCGATGGTTTCCTTCCAGGGTGTGTCATATTCATCTTGTTGTTTAACAACTATTTCTTCTCCTATTTCTTCTCCATCGCCAGCACCAGTGGTGCCGCCACATAGATGGAGGAGAAGGTACCGGAGGCAATGCCCACCAGCAGGGTCATGGAAAAATCAAACAGCACACTGCCGCCAAACAGCACCAGTGCCACCAGAGCGATCACCACGGTTAGTACTGTCACAATGGTACGTGACAGAGTGGAGTTGATTGCTTCGTTGATGATAACCGCCATCGGCTGCTGTTTGAGTCGTTTCTGTTCCTCACGGATACGATCAAAAACAACGATGGTATCGTTGATGGAGTAACCAATGATGGTGAGCAAGGCTGCCAGTACCACCATGGTAATCTCGCGCTGGAACAGGGTCAACATGCCAACGGCTACCAGTACGTCATGGATCAGTGCCAGCACGGCACCCAGGGCAAAACGCAGATCAAACCGCCAGGAAACGTAGGCCAGGATGCCTATCCAGGAATAGAGGATAGCCAGCAGCGCCTGCTGCACCAACTCCTTGCCAACCTGTGGACCAACATACTCACTGCTGCGCACCTCGATGGCTTGGCCATTGGCCACCGGGTTTAATGACTCGACAATTTTATGCACCATACCAGCCTGCTGACCAGCTGGAGCATTGGCGTCCTGTTTGACACGGATGAGCACTTCTTTCGATCCACCGATCTCCTGAATGACCAAGTCACCGAGATGCAGTCCATCCAGATGATGGCGCACCTGTGCTATGTCCGGCATCTGCTGGAACCGCAGCTGCACCGCCAGGCCACCGGCAAAATCAATCCCGAAGTTGAAGCCCTGAACCACAAACGAAACAAGACTGATCAGCAAGGTTGCGATGGACAAGGCAAAGCCCACATAACGAAAACGGACAAAATCAAACTGGGTTCGCTTAACCGATGATTCCATGCAGTACACCTCACTCCATCCACAAAACTATTTGACCAGAATCCAGGCTCCGATTGCTAACAGAACCGCCAAAAATACCAGGGTAATCCATCGGCCGTGCCGCTCCAGCCAAGCCAGGGCCGGCCGTCCACCCCACATGACCAGCATCGCCATGCCGAAAAAACGCAGGCTGCGCGCTACCAGTGATGCGAAGATGAACAGGGGCAGACTGGCCTGCATCACACCGGCCGTAAGGGTAAAAACCTTATAGGGAATCGGCGACAGGGCGGTCATCAGAATGATCCAGGCATCATAACGATCAAACTGCTGACGCAAGCCCTCATACAATTCCATGCGGCCACTCTGCTCCATCATCGGTCGTCCGATCACATCCCAGAACTGCCAGCCAATGATATAACCCGAAACACCCCCCAATACCGAGCCCAGGGTGCCCCAGAAGGCAAAGTGCCAGCCGCGTTGCGGATTGGCCAACACCATGGGAATCAGCAGCAGATAAGGCGGAATCGGAAAAACAGAGGCTTCGATAAAAGAGATCCAGAACAAGGCCGGTACAGCCTTGGGAGATCCGGACCAGGCCATGGTCCACTGATAGAGCTTACGCCACATGATCGGCTTCAACTTTCCTGATGAACACCAAACAACACGGCCATCATGGTAAAATCAGAGTGGCCAGGATGCAAGGCGTACCAGTCATAAAGATGGGGATACGTGATTTCCAACCATACCCTGGACCAATTGCCATAACCTGATCAGATAGCCATTGTCCCTTTTTCCGGTAAAACGGCTACGACACAGGGAAGTGGTCCAGGTAGGGCAGAAACCATGGGAGACCAGCCTTGCCCTTGGATCATGGCAGCTGTGGTGGGTGCTATCAGTTAGCATACCACTTCCACCATGGTCATATCGTCTGTCTGTTCGTGTCCTGAGCGATACTCCATGAGCATTGTTTGAATCACCTGAAGGGGTTCATCCATCTGCAGCATCCTGGCAACGCTCTGTTCCAGGTTAGTCTGACCAAACATGACATCCGTAGCATTATGCTCTTCTATGAAACCATCCGAGTAAACGTAAACTCGGTCACTTGGTTGTACGTTCAATGAAAAACCAGGAACGTCATATTGCCGGACCACCCCCATGGGGAGCGATACGGATGGTATTCGCATGAATAACTCGCTATTACGATAAACCAGAACATCAGGAATGGTACAATTCCATACAGTCAACCGGGTCCTGGAGGGATCCAGTTCCAATAAACAGGCAGCCATGAACATTTCAGTCGGGGTCTTTTCATGCAGGCGTTCGTTAATTTCGGCCATGATTTCATTGGGTGGCAACCCCTTTCTGGTCATGGCGTAAAAAATATCCGACACCAATGGACCTCCGATAGCCGCAGAGAGTCCATGCCCGGTAAAATCCCCCAACAAGACATGTTGTGCTCCATCCGGACGAAAGGAAGACAAAAGGATGTCTCCCGCCGTTTGGCCTTGTTCATCGTTTCGGCCACCATCAGCTAGCCAGCAATAGTGGCTTGGGTTGCATGATTCGTCGTTGTGCTGGTCTTGCTGGGAAGTCAAGTCGGTTCAGAAGATAGTCAAAAAGGTTTGCCGGCCTTGCTCCAAAAAATCTTTCAGCCGGTGTGGTATCATCTGGCCGTT
>JADGCH010000165.1 GCA_015229115.1 Magnetococcales bacterium | reverse complement strand
CAGGGGGGTGATTCTGGGCACGCCTGGTGGTAGCACTCACATCTCATAGCTAGCGTTCATCGTCATTCCCGCGAAAGCATCGAACATGCCGCTATTACACAAGATTACCATCAAAAATTTCAAATCGATTGCCCGACAGGAAATCGGGCTAGGCGATCTCAACATGGTTATCGGAGCCAATGGCGCGGGCAAATCAAACCTGATCAGTGTCTTCCGGTTGCTGGATCGCATACTGGTCAAAAGACTTCAGCTTTATGTGGGAGAGCAGGGAGGGGCTGAACGATTTCTGTTCCATGGGCAAAAAAACAGCACAGCCCTGGAAATCCGTTTTGATTTTTTGCAGCACAGTTATGGCTTCCGGTTGAAGCCGGCCGTTGGGGATACGCTTGTTTTTGAGTGGGAGCTGTACGACAACCTGCTGGGATCGGGCCATAAGGAAAGCCTACTGGAACCCACAGCGGCCCCATGGCACAATCATCGCTGGGTTATTCATCATTTTCACGATACTTCGGACTCCGCCCCCAGCAAACGACTGGGGCCCATTGATGACAACCAGTTCCTGAGGCCAGATGCCGGCAATCTGGCTGCCTATCTGTTTATGCTGCGTAACAACCATCCGGTTGCCTATCGCCATATTGTCGAACACGTTCAGTTGGTGGCACCTTTTTTCGACAATTTTATCCTGGAACCTTCCAGAAGCAACACCGAAACCATCAAACTGGCTTGGTCACAGAAAGGATCGGATGCTTATTTCGATGGCTATGCCCTATCGGATGGTACGCTGCGGTTTATCTGCCTGGCGACACTGCTGTTGCAACCTGCCCCTCCAGGTATGATTCTGCTGGATGAACCGGAACTCGGGTTGCATCCCCTAGCCATCCGGATCTTGTCGGAAATGCTCGATAGTACGGCCAGACACGCTCAAGTTGTGGTCGCTACCCAGTCGGTCACCTTGCTCAACAACTTCTCACCAGAAACCGTCCTCATTACCGAGAACGATGGCCTGCAAACAAGTTTCAGTCGCCTGAATGCGGAGAAACTGCATCACTGGCTGGAACAGTTCAGCCTGGGTGAATTGTGGGAAAAAAACGTTCTGGGTGGATCGCCATGACACGACTACTGGTCCTGGTGGAAGGTCAGTCGGAAAAACTTTTTGTCGAGCAAACGTTGAAGCCTCATTTGGAACCGTTCGGCGTCTATGTGGAACGTCCCAGCGTCATCTGGACCCATCGCCAACCCTCAGGAGGTGGCTTTCGCGGCGGTGTTGTGACATGGTCACAAATCTACAGGAATCTGGCGTTACTGACCGCTGACACCCATGCCTGGATCACAACACTGTTTGATTTCTATGGACTCCCTCGGGATATTCCTGGCTATGCCGAAATCTTGCAACATGAGGACCCTTACAGTCAGGTATCTCTGTTACAGAAAAAAATGGCTGAAACGGTGGGTTGTCCACGACTGATTCCCTTTTTCGCGCTGCATGAATTTGAGGCGTGGTTGTTTTGTGCACCACAGCAGGTCGCTGACCATTTTGGTCATAGCCATTTAGCAACTTGGGTACAGGAAGTTGTCGATACTTCCGGTGGCGTAGAACGCATCAATCACGGCGACCACACCCACCCCAAAGCACAACTGCAACAGCTGTTGCAGCGGGTTAAAACAAGCTACAAAGAGACCTCGGATGGCCCGATACTGACGCGCAAGATCGGTCTTGCTGCTATCCGGTCGATGTGTCCCCATTTCAGCCAATGGCTGGATCAACTGGAACGATTAGGACAGATTGTATCATGACTGATCATGACACGCATCGCTTTACGAATGGTGAACGCATCCGCCACGATGAATGGGGTGCCGGTACTGTGACGCAGGATCAATCACTCAATGTCAACCCTGTAGCCTGCTTGGCCGTTTTAGCAATAGATAAAGTTAGAATACTGGAACCACCACTGACATTGCCTGCAGCGTCGGTTTGAAGAGCGCAAAGGCTATAGGCACCAATGGCTAGGGCCAGGTCGCCGGTGCGCCACCAACCTCCGTCGTCCACCGTCATCGTGGCCAGTGCTTTCTCGGAACTTTCCCGTTTTCTATTCTTGTTGGTATCGGTGAAAAGCGTTACCGTAGCGCCCACCTCACCGGTACCACTAAAATTCAGCCCCCTGGTCGTGCTGGTACTGTTGTCATTGCTACTACTGCCACTGTCGTCGTCAGCGTCCAGATCCGGTAAGGATGATGCCGACGGTGCAAAGGTGTCAACCGTGATCATCAAGGCATCGGAGGCGGTGCTGGCGCTGGTGCCATTCTTTTGTACGGCACGGATGATGTGTACTCCGGCTGCAAGCGTGATATCCCTGTTCCAGGCTCCGGTCGACGCAGTGACGCTTACAGTGCCCAAAGACTCACCACTATCGAACTGGCCATTACCGTTTCTGTCATCGAACAAGGTAACGGTGCTACCCTTTTTGCCAAAACCGCTGACGGTCAGGGCCGTGGCGTTTTTAGTGAGGTTATCACCATTGGATCGACCACTGTCATCATTGGCTGCCAGATCGAGCCCAGTAGGTGCTGCTGGTGGTGCAGGAGTGGGAATGGATCCCCCTGCAACCGTTCCTACCGTGCCAAAAGCTAAAATGTTACCCGCTCCACCGGCCCAGTCGCCGGAGTCATTGATCCATACCAGATGCCAATTGCCCGGGGACAGGACCAGTCTCCCTTCCAGTTCCGCCGTCGGTCCTCCAGATTGGCCTCCCA
>JADGCH010000164.1 GCA_015229115.1 Magnetococcales bacterium | reverse complement strand
CAGGCCCTGGAGCTGCAACAGCAGTTGATCGATCAGAGCCAGCTAGAGCAGTTCAAGATGTTGCAGAGCCGTTTTTTTGATCATCTCGACCTGCTTTATGATCGTTGCACAGGGATGGTTGATGAAAGGGGGTTGGCACCATGAGAATTCTTGACGTTGTGAAACTGAAATACCAGTTTCTGATCATCCTGTTGATTCCTTTATTGGGTTTGGTGTTGTTTGGCACCGGCAATGTCATGGATAAGTATCAGCTCGCTGCCACCATGCAGGCCATGCAACAGCTGTCTGACGTGGCCACCGAGTCGGGCAATCTGGTACACGAAATCCAGAAAGAGCGGGGCATGACTGCGGGACTGCTCGGCAGCAAGGGGAATCTGTTTCGTCACGAATTGACCCAGCAGCGTGAACACGTTGATCGACAGCTCCGCGCTATCCAGCAGTCTACCCATCTAACCACAACGCTGGTTTCCGGCATGTCCGAAGCTTTGCGGCAACTGGATACCCTGCAAGAATTGCGGCGACGGGTTGACCTGCTGGACATTCCTGCTCCAGAAGCGACCGGTTTCTATACCAAAGCCATTGATGGGCTCCTGCGTGCGGTGAGCACCATCGGTCAGATGGCTGTGGCTGAATTGGCGCCGCTCGCCAACGGCTACATCTATTTTCTATTGGGTAAGGAACGTACCGGTATGGAACGCGCCGCCCTCGCTAACGCGTTCGCCCAGAACGGCTTTCCACCCGGGTTGTTCCAGCGATTCAGCACCATCGTGACCGAGCAGGAAACTTACCTGAATCTTTTTCAGAGTATCGCTTCTGCCAAACAGCTGGCCTTCTATAAGGAAAAAAGCAGTGATCTTGTCTTTCAGGAGGTGCAACAGATGCGTACGCTGGCCTTTAGCAAAGGGGTGGCCAGCGTTAGGCAGGATCTGATGATGGAACTCATGACCACACTGCTGCAACTCTCAATGACTCCCTCTGTCCCTGTGCGTGAACAGGCCATGGGGCAGATCAAACGGTTACAGGAGCAGCCGGATCTGTCTGCCGAGGCTAAGCAGTTGTTGCAAACCGTGCAGCAGGGGATGACATCACCGGAAGCTGTAGCAGCATTGCATCGGCTCAGGGTCATGTTGGCCAGTGGTCACTTCAACATTGACCCCTCGGTGTGGTTCAAGACGATCACTCGCAAAATCGATCTGTTAAAAGAGGTCGAAGATCGGTTGGCGCAGGATCTCAAGACAGCCGCAGCGCAGAAGGAACAACAGGCCAATCAGGCTTTTGGTTTCTATTTGGCTATTGCCTTGGTGGTGATGACCTTATCGGTATTATTGGGAAGTATCATCATGCGGCGTATTTTGCGACAGATTGGTGGTGAGCCAGGCGACGTAATGGCGATTGCCAATCGTGTTGCCAGGGGGGATCTTTCGGTCCAATTTGCCAACACCCAGCAGACTGCTTCGGGTATTTACGGCTCGATTAAGAATATGGTCGAGCGGCTGCATGCCACGATTGCCTCGGTTACCGACATTGGTCACAAGGTTGTGTCTCAGAGCCAGCAATTGAGTGAAACGGCTCAGCATGTTGCCGATGGTGCTGTCAAGCAGGCGGCATCCATCGAAGAAACCTCGTCGGCCATGGAGCAGATGAGTGGCAATATTGCCCATAATACCGACAACGCCGAGTCAACACAGAAAATTGCCACTTCGGCAGCAAAAGAGGCAGATGCCAGTGGCCATGCCGTGCACGAAGCGGTGCAGGCCATGGAACAGATTGCCGAGAAGATCGGTATCATCGAAGAAATTTCCCGGCAGACCAATTTGCTGGCTCTTAATGCTGCCATTGAGGCGGCACGTGCCGGTGAGCATGGTAAAGGATTTGCTGTGGTGGCTGCTGAGGTGCGTAAACTGGCCGAACGGAGCCAGGTGGCAGCCCGCGAAATCACCACTATTTCTTCCACCAGTGTTCAGATCGCTGGTAA
Source organism: Magnetococcales bacterium (assembly GCA_015229115.1). Taxonomy (GTDB): domain Bacteria; phylum Pseudomonadota; class Magnetococcia; order Magnetococcales; family JADGCH01; genus JADGCH01. The sequence goes on along the minus strand of JADGCH010000164.1, from coordinate 829 downwards.
GGCTGGTCAATTACTGGGCAAGCTGGTTCCCAATATTCAGCAAACGGCACGGCTGGTTCAGGAAATTGCTGTTTCTTCACAGGAACAGAGCCAGGGTGCCAATCAGGTCAACTTGGCCATTCAGCAACTGGATCAGGTCATCCAGCAAAACGCGTCCGCAGCTGAGGAAATGTCTTCTTCGGCCGAGGAGCTGGCTAATCAGGCCAACAAGCTTCAGGGGTTGATTGCCTATTTCCAGCTGGATAGTACGGCCGACGGAATCGATACAGGGGAGGGTGCAGGTGTCTTGTTCCCCTGGTCTGATCGCATGAAAATCGGGTTACAGGAGGTGGATCGACAACACCGTCGGCTGGTCGACCTGATCAATGAGATTTACGCCGCCCTGAAGTCGGGTGATAGCCGTCGGGCGTTGGATACCGTTTTGCCAGAGTTGCTGCAATACACCCAGACCCATTTTCAGTTTGAAGAAAAGATGTTTGACCAATACGGCTATCCTGACAGTGTGAAACATAAAGAAATGCACAAAAAACTCATTGCCAAGGTGGTCTCCATGGTGGAACGACTGCAGCAGGGTGAAGATGTGGCCATGGAGCTGTTAGGGCTACTGAAAAGCTGGCTGACCGATCATATTCTCAAGACAGATGCCCAATATGCCCCGTTCATGCGCCAGCAGGGTGTGTCGTAATCAAAGGATCGGAGCAACAGGAATGATCGCATGTGCGGCATAACAGGCTGGTGGGATCTGTCGGCAGCCACACCGGCTGATCAACTCACGGCAACCATCCATCGTATGACCAGGGCCCTGGCCAGCCGGGGACCGGATGATCAT
>JADGCH010000163.1 GCA_015229115.1 Magnetococcales bacterium | reverse complement strand
GCCTGCGCGGCATGATCGAGCAGCACAACTGGAGCGAGGCCCAACAGGCCCTGTCCAAGCTGCAGAGCCATTGTCAGGAGGCTATTGCAGCCTTGCGGGAGAGGTCGCTTTAAGCGTCCCAGGCAATACCCAGCTGTCTCTAACTAAATCGCCCTGCTAGAACACAGGCCGGCCAAAACAGTCAACAACGCCGCACCGTTGACCTGCTCCAATACACCATTTACAATAACGCGTTTGATTTTAAAATTCTATACATACTGGAGGTTATGGGGCCATGAATCAATCAGAAAGCAGTCGTTCTATCGCGCTGTGGACCACAATCGGTCTGGGTTGGCTGGTGGCAGCATCGGGTTCGTTGTATGCCGAGCCGTTGGGACAGAAGTTGTCTGGGTCCGAGCTCAAGGGACTGTTGAGTGGCAACACGGCAGAAGGAATTAACCATCTCAAGCAGCGTGAGTTCAAGATTTTTTACAATGTCAGTGGTGCCCTGTCTGGCAGTTCCCAGAATACCGGTCAAAAAGCGGCTTCCATGGGATTGAAACCCAACCAGGATATTGGCAAGTGGTGGATGGAAGGGGATGACAGATGCGTGCAATGGAACTCATGGGATAGCAGTGGATGTGGTTCTGTGTTCAAGAAAGGCGATGACTACCTCTACCATCCGAGGGAGAGCAGCGGGGCCATTTCCGATGAACCGAGAGCCACTTTCCGCGTCGTTACGGGTAATCCCCATAATCTGTGATAGCCTTCAGGCAAGCCCCAGCGGGGCGATTCAGGGTTAGCCTGGGGCATCGCCCCGGGAATAACAATGTCGAAGTTAAGCAACACTGCTTGGAATAGGGAAGACAGATCCATGAAATTAAAATTGGGGCATAAGCTCGGACTGGGTTTTGGGGTGGTGTTGCTGTTGACCATGCTGGTAGCCATCACCGGCTACAGAGGTCTGATGAGTCTGGCAGACGTCGTCGACAAGAACGGTGATATGTCCTCCATCATGGGGCACATTGATCTTGCTGCACAATCAGAAAAAGATTTTATGATTAGCAAGGACCTAAAGTATGTCGAGGAAAACCAGAAAAGCATTAATGACTTGAAAAAGGAAGCCTTGCTGGTCCGGGAGCAGTTTCATGATCCTGATGATCAAAAGAGGATCGATGAAATTGTCACTCTGGCGACCGGCTATAGCAAGGAATTTTCAGATTATGTCAGCCTGGATAAAAAGGATGAGGAGGTCATCCTGCGCATCAGAGGGTTGGCCCACACCATCATGAGTGAGGTATCTGCCCTGCAGGAAGATCAACTGAAGAAGCTGCACGAGCAGGTCGCTAAAGTAGCTGTTCAGATCGAGCAGTCTACCGATAAAAAGGCAGCCGCTGAACAAGTCACCGGCATGGGTGTGCGGGCAATCAAGGCAGATAGCATGGCTCGTCTGGTAGAACATTTTCTCGATGCCCGTATCGGTGAGAAGGAGATTCTTCTCTCTCATGGCAAAGATGAAAAACATATCAAACGCAACGAGACCAATATGTTGTCGGCGTTGAAGATAGCACAGGAGCTGTTGCCAACCTTCAAGGCGCAAAACAACATCGACCAAATGAAAAAAATCATCAGCAACATTGAGCAGTACCGGCACGAGATGCGTGCACTGCTTGAGACGCTGCATGAACAGGCTAGGCACGAAAAAGAGATGATTGCTGCGCGTCGGGCCGTCGACGCCGGTATCAGCAAGATGATTGAGGACGGCAGCCGCCTGTCGTCGGCGCGAGTCTCTTCCTCTGGTGCGACCATCATTGGTTTTAGCGTCGGTGCCGTGCTGTTCGGAATACTGGTGGCCTTTCTGCTGACACGCACCATCGTGATCGCCTTGACACAGGGCGTCTCTTGTGCGCGTAGCATTGCCGACGGTGATTTAATGACCAGCATCTGCATCAACCAAAAAGACGAAACCGGGCAATTAGGGTCGGCTCTGACCGATATGGTGCACAATCTCAAGCGGGTAGTGGCCGAATTGTCCACGACCTCGGAACAGGTGGCGAGTGGCAGCAGCGAGATTTCCGATACGGCGCAGAATCTCTCGCAAGGGGCTTCTGAGCAGGCGGCCTCCATTGAGGAGACCTCTGCCGCTATGGAGCAGATGGTGTCCAATATTCAGCAAAACACCGACAACGCCAATACTACCCAAACGATTGCCCAGCGCGCTGCCAAGGACGCTGCCAACGGTGGAAGTGCTGTTGAAGAAGCTGTTGCAGCCATGAGGGATATCGCCACCAAGATCGGTATCATCGAGGAAATTTCCCGCCAAACCAACCTGCTGGCTTTGAATGCAGCTATTGAGGCAGCACGGGCTGGTGAACATGGTAAGGGATTTGCCGTGGTGGCTGCCGAGGTCAGGAAGTTGGCGGAGCGCAGTCAGTCCGCCGCTGGAGAGATCAGTCAGCTTTCCTCCTCAAGCGTGGAAGTAGCAGAAAAGGCTGGTACGATCATCCATCAACTGGTGCCGGATATTCAAAAAACGGCCGAACTGATTCAGCAAATCGCTGCGGCCAGCCAGGAACAGAATCAGGGCGCATCGCAGGTCAATCAGGCGATCCAGCAACTGGACCGGGTGATCCAGCAAAACGCTGGAGCTTCCGAGGAGATGGCTGCGACAGCAGAACAGTTGCGTGCACAAGCTGACAAGATGACTCAGACCATCGCCTTCTTCCGTATCGGGCATGGGTCACCGCAGCAGTTGACAGCGCCGGTACGGGGATGATTGCTTGGGCATGTAGCAGAAATGACTTCCATTGGATGGACAAATAGAGTACAAT
>JADGCH010000162.1 GCA_015229115.1 Magnetococcales bacterium | reverse complement strand
GACCCGCAAGTCGTGCGAGATGAACAGATAGGCCAGATCATGGGTCTGCTGTAACTGCCGTAACAAAGCCAATATCTGCGCCTGTACCGACAGGTCCAAAGCGCTGGTCGGTTCGTCCAGCACCAGCAACTCCGGCTGCAAAATCAGGGCACGCGCAATGGCCAGACGCTGCCGCTGGCCACCAGAAAACTGGTGCGGATAGCGGTCGATTGACTCCGGTGCTAGTCCCACTTCCTGCAACATCGATTCAATGCGCTGGCGCAGTCGTCTGGCATCCGACTCCAGGCGATGAACCCGCAACCCTTCGGCAAGAATCTGCTCGACAGTCATGCGTGGCGATAATGAAGAAAAAGGATCCTGGAAGACGACCTGGGCCCGACGCCGCCATAACCGCAGCTGGGAACCGTTCAACTGCGCCAGATCGATGCCGTCAAACAGGTAATGGCCACTGCTGCCATTCAATCGCAGCAACGACTCCCCCAACGTACTCTTGCCACTACCAGACTCGCCCACCACCCCCAGTGTTGCACCACGATAAAGGGTCAGATCGACCTGATCAACGGCCTTGATGACACTACTCTGACGCCGGAACAGACCTTTACGCACCGGAAAATGGCAGCACACTGCACTGGCCTGGTAAAGAACCGTTGCCGGACCATGCGTTTGCGGTGGTTCATTGTGCGGCAGGCTGTTGAGCAACATTTGCGTATAAGGGTGGAGCGGATTGGCAAACAGCTGCGCCGTTGTTCCGGTCTCGACGATCTCACCCTGGCGCATGACATAGACGCGATCCGCCATGCGCCGCACCATGGGCAGATCGTGTGTGATCAGCAACAGGGACATCCCCATTTCACGCTGGATCTGACGCAACAACGCCAGAATCTGGGCCTGAATGGTGACATCCAGTGCCGTGGTTGGTTCGTCAGCAATCAGCAAACGGGGACGACAGGCCAAGGCTGCGGCAATCATCACCCGCTGCCGCTGTCCTCCGGATAACTGATGCGGATAAGCCTGTGGATAGCGTTGCGCCGGTTGCAGACCGGTTCGTTGCAACAGATCCAGCACAGCCTGCCGAATGGTGTCCGGGTGGTTGCGCAACAGACGATGCCACAGGAACGGCTCGGCCAGCTGCTTGCCAATGGTCTGGAGCGGATTGAGCGCTGTCATCGGCTCCTGAAAAATCATGGCGATATCACGGCCGCGCAGTTGCTCCATGCCGGTTTCATCGAGCTGATGTATTGGCCTACCGGCATAGTCGATACGATCGACCTGACGGATCGCCCGACGTGGCAGCAGATTGAGCAGAGCCAAGGCTGTCATGCTTTTGCCACTGCCGGACTCTCCTACCAATGCCACCACTTCGCCGGCAGCCACGGACCATGAAATCTGCTGCACGGCTGCAATACGACCTGTTGCTGTCTGGAAATGAACCGAGAGATTGTCAACGGTCAGCAAGGGTTCCAAGCGTACGTCCTCATTCCTGCTGCGGATCCATGGCGTCGCGCAGGGCCTCGCCAATAAAATTGAGTAACAGCAACAGCAGGCTCAGCACCACGAAGGTGGTGAGAGAAAGCCACCAGGCTTCGATGTTGGCTTTCCCCTGACGTAGCAACTCACCGAGACTGGGCGTGGAGGGGGGCACACCCAGACCAAGAAAATCGAGGCTGGTCAGCGACAGGACGGCTCCGGAAATGCGGAATGGCAAAAAGGTGATCACCGGGGTCAGCGTGTTGGGCAGCAGGTGCCTGAAGATGATCATCGGATGCGACACACCCATGGCACGAGCTGCCTTGGCATAGGTCAACTGCCGCGCACGCAGAAACTCAGCCCGCACGTAATCGGCCAAACCCATCCAGCCAAACAATGACAACAAGATTACCAGTAACCACAGGTTGGGCTCAAACAGGCTGGAAAAGATGATCAGCAGATAGAGTTCCGGTAAACTGCCCCAAATCTCCATAAAGCGTTGCAGATAAAGGTCGGTACGCCCGCCAAAATAACCCTGGACGGCCCCGGCCACCAAGCCGATGGCCACGGCAATGGCGGTCAACCCCAGTGCAAACAGCACCGACAAGCGAAAGCCGTAGATGAGCCGAGCCAACACATCACGACCACGGTCGTCGGTACCTAACCTATTTTCAGCCGTTGGTGGTGATGGAGCTGGCAGGGTCAGCTGAGTGTTGATCGAGTCGTAGCGGTGTGGATTAGGCGGGAAGATGGCCCAATTGCCATTCGATGTCAATTTCTCGTGGATGAAGGGATCCTTGTAATCAGCCTCGGTGTCAAAATCGCCCCCAAACTGCCTCTCCGGATAGTTAAACAGGATGGGAAAATAGTAGGACTGATCGTAGTAGACCACGACCGGTCGGTCGTTGGAGATCAACTCGGCCAACAGGCTGATACCGAACAGCACCACAAACAGCCACAACGACAGCCAGCCACGACGATGATAACGAAAACGTCGCCAGCGTTGGCATGTCACCGGAGAACATTTCATGTCATCAGGACCTCATGACCGTCGGGGCGCATTGGCTTGGGAGTTGCTTTGACTGGTTGTCGATTCATTAGGGGACTATCTGTTGCCCGTGCTATGGATGAAGGAGCCGATACATCATGCAACTCAGCGAAGAACGCTCTGAGCCCTGTTTAACTGCACCTGGACTTGCCAGTCACTCCTATTATAACATGGAGAATGAGTGCGGTGGTAGCCTCCACCAACGACCGGACCCAATCCTAAAGGCCAGTGGTCCGTTGAAACAGCTGTCGCTGGAAACTGTTCTAACCCAAAGCGATTTGCAGAGGCTGCTGCGCATTCTGACGGCCGAATCTCCCTGAGGGTAACCCGTTGTTGCAGGAGCTGTATTGATGCGTAT
>JADGCH010000161.1 GCA_015229115.1 Magnetococcales bacterium | reverse complement strand
GGTCATTGGAGCCCCAGCGGATGCCATTGTTATCGCTTTTGCTGCTATATCTGGAGTTGGAATCGCTCCACTGGTGATTTTGAGATATTCCAGGGGGATCGTCTCACATATTTCAGGAAACGAGTGAAGGCGACTTTTTCAACGGGCTGTTATGACCAGATCACCAGCCGAACCAGTAACTTGACGATCGGTGGTATAGGCAAACCCTACGCCACTGTGACCCTTTTTGATGATGACGGCACCGTATTGGCAACGGCCTCAACCAACGAAGGATCATCCTGGATTGCCGATATTAATCTGACCCATGGAGACGGAACCTATCGTATCAGGGCCTTGCAAAAAAACTCCCTAGGCTATTTCAGTCTGCCGTCCGAACCGTTCATCATCGTTGTCAAACCAGACAACCAACCCCCCAGAGCCAATCTGGACGCTCATGTCATCAGCGAAGATGCTGTGGCCAGCACACCAGTGATTACCGGCAATGTGCTGGACAATGATACCGATCCGGACAAGGGAGACAGCAAGAAGGTTACCTCCATCCTGGGTGGTAGTGTTGGTCAAACCATTACTGGTCTTTATGGTACGGTCGGGATCAATGTCGACGGCAGTTATGTTTACACATTTAATAATAAGGCTGCTGATCTATTGCAGTCTCTGCCCCAAGGGAAAAACGTTTACGACGTCTTCGCCTATACCATGGCAGATGGTTCCAATACACCCAGCAATTCCTATCTGACCATCATCATCGTCGGTGCCAATGATGCCCCAACGGTCAAAGACACGATTCCGGCTCAGGTAGCTGTTGAGGGCCAGCCATTCAGCTATTCGATACCCAGCACGCTCTTTAGCGATGTGGATGGTGATGGTTTGGTCTATCGTGCAACATTGGCCAGCGGCGCCGCCCTGCCTACGTGGTTGACCTTCAACAATCCTGTCAACCGTTTACTGAGCGGTACGCCACCCGTTGGTGCACCAGATTTGACCATCCGTTTTACAGCTGACGATGGACATGGCGGTAAGGCCGTTGCTGATTGGTTACTGACAACGCCGGAGGGATCAGCAACCATCAATCAAGCCCCTGTTGCCACAGACGTCACGGTTCATGCAACCGAAGATACGGCACAAACCGGCTGGCTCACTGCTACCGATCGCGACAGTACAGTGTTGACCTATGCTCTTGTTGCCAGCCCGAAAAAAGGTGCTGTCACCGTGACCGATGCGGCCACCGGTGCTTTTATCTACACACCCAACGCTAACGTCAGCGGTAGTGACAGCTTTAGCTATCGGGCCAACGATGGCAAAGTTAACTCCAATATGGCCACTGTGACCATCACCATTGCACCGGTCAATGATGCTCCCGAGGCCTATGCTGGCGTGTTGAACGTGTCTGAAGACAGCCCTGGAACGGGTGTGCTGAGGGCTACCGATCCCGATGAAACCGTTCTGGCAACCATGACTTATGCCATCGTGACTCAACCTGACAAGGGCTCTGTCACCCTTACCGGTGCCGCTGGCAGTACCTTTGTTTATACGCCCTACCGCAATCAGTACGGTAGCGATAGTTTTACCTTCAAGGCCAGCGATGGCAAGCTGGATTCCAATGTGGCCCGTATCGCCCTCAACATTGCACCGGCCAACGACGCCCCCACCCGAAGCGCTACACTACCCAAACAGACGGCTTCTGTAGGGAAATCGTTCAGTTATACAATCCCGACCACTACCTTCAGTGACCCGGATGGAGATACGCTCAGTTACAGCGTTACGCTGGCCGGCGGAACAGCCCTGCCTGTCTGGCTCAGTTTCGACCCAGCCACGCGCGTGTTGAGTGGTACTCCACCAGCTAACGCGCTGGATACGACCTTGCAGGTCACGGTCAACGATGGTCATGGAGGTGTCTCCCAGGCCGAATTGAGCCTCGTTATCGAGGCAGCGCTGCCCGCCGCCCCAACCAGCCTGAGTACCCCTAACAACAACACCAACAGCACTGCTCTGACCATCAGCGGCAGCGGTGTCGAGAAGGGTGCAACGGTTACTCTTTACGATGGCAGCACCAGCATCGCTACCGCCACAGCTGGAACTGACGGAAGCTGGAATATGTCTGTCACGGGCATGAGTGCCACCACGCATAACCTGACAGTCAGGCAGACGGTAGCAGGTTATGTCAGTGCGGCATCCAGTGTGTTAAGCGTCACAGTCGATACCACCGCAGCAGCACCAAAGGGGCTCTATCTGGAAGCGGTGAGTGATACAGGCCGTTTCAATGGCGATCAAATCACCAGCGCAACAAACTTTACCATCTATGGTGGTGGGGCAGAAGACGGGGCCAAGGTAACACTCTATGATAGCACCACCATCGTAGGTACCGGTTGGCCTGTCCATGGCTACTGGAGTGCATCTGTCGTTGGCATGAGTGAAGGGACACATCATCTTACCGCCAAACAGACCGATCTTGCCGGTAATACCAGCACAGCATCCAGTCTGTTGAGCGTAACGGTAGACACCTCGGTAGCAGCACCGGTCAATCTGGATCTGGCGACGGTTGATGACACGGGCAGTTCCAATACCGATAATGTTACCAGCAAAACAGCTTTCCTGATCAGTGGCAGTGGAGCTGAGAGTGGTGCAACGGTAACACTCTACGATGGCACCACCGGCATCGGTACCGCCACGGCCGGCACAGATGGGCTGTGGAATATAGCCGTGACAGGCATGAGTGCCGCCACGCATAGTCTGGCTGCCCAGCAGACCGATATTGCGGGCAATACCAGTGCTTTGTCAAACACATTGAGTGTAGTGGTAGACACATCAAGCGTGCCAATCACTTCCATTCAGCGTATTCCTGGAGTTGGTTGGTATTATTACACAATCTCGGCCAATGGCCGTTATGTGGTTTTTGAGAGCGATGCTTCCAACCTCGTCAGC
>JADGCH010000160.1 GCA_015229115.1 Magnetococcales bacterium | reverse complement strand
AAGGCATGGAAAAAGGCATGGAAAAAGGCATGGAAAAAGGCATGGAAAAAGGCGAACAATCGCTGCTGCTGCGCCAGCTCCATCGCCGTTTTACCACCCTGCCATCGTGGGTTGAGCCCAAGGTACTCAATGCCAGTTTGGATCTTCTGAGAGAGTGGGCTGACCGAATCCTTGACGCCCGTTCACTGGAGGAGATCTTTGGTGATGAGGCGCAGGCCGCGCACTGAGGCCTAAGCTGTTCTATCAATTCAATCCATTGACTCCACAGCCATGATAGGATAATATGATGCCATAGATTTTTATAATGAATTATTTTATGTATAGAAATGAAGGTTATGGTCTCCTTGTCCCATACCGTTCCCTCTCCTTCGGTACGCATCAGGAATCCCATTCTGGGATTGCTGGTCGGCGCCTTCCTGCTGCTGCTGACCATCGTGGTTCTGTCGACACTGTGGATGTACCAGGGCCAAAATACCGCGCTGCTGCACTACCCGATTGAAACTGTCTCACGACAATGGTCGTCGCAACAGTACCAGGAGGCGATGTTTCTCAAAAGCCAGATTCACGCCATTGCCAAGATTGAAACCCTGAAGCAGGCGTTTTTGTCCGGCAACCGCTCCGCCCTGCTGCAACAAAGTCTACCCATCAACCGCATGATGCTGGAAGACAACTACATCACCCATTTTTGCTTCCATGACCTCAGCGGTGTCAACTTTCTGCGGGTGCACCGCCCGGACCAGTTTGGCGACAAGATCGACCGTCACACCCTGAAGCAGGCCCAGGCAACCGGTGAAACCGTATTCGGCGTGGAACTAGGCCCCCTGGGCACCACCACCTTGCGCGTGGTGATCCCGTGGCTGTCACATGGAGAACCGATTGGCTACCTGGAACTCGGCAAGGAGATCAGCCACATCATTTTGACCATGCAGGGTCAGCTTGGGTTCGAACTCTACACCTTCATCGACAAAGCCTTTCTGAACCAGCAGCAGTGGCAGGCCGGGGTCAAAACATTGGGACTACCCTCAGCCGAGTGGAACCGCTTCCAGTCGCTGGTTTACATGGGATTCAACCCATTGCCCATCCGGCTGATGGATGATTATCTGTCCGGTGACCAATGGCGCCAGGATGATCCCTATCGTACCGTCCTGGACCACTGGATGTCGCGCTCAATCTGACTCTGTCCATCCCATGGCTGGTGCTGCAGTCAAAGGGAGCCATCTTTCTGGCCGACCACGACACCCGCCTGTTGCAGCTGGTGGCCTACAGGGGACTACCAACTGTTATCGCTCTGTCAGCAGGTCCCTTTTGGCCATTGCCTGTGTGGCCGTGCCGCCGCCAGCGGCAAGTCGATTCATGCCCACTGCGTCGATGAACGCCACGACATTTCCTTTCCGGGCATGTCGCCCCATGGCCACTATGCGGTGCCGATCCTGTCGGGACAGCAGTTGCTGGGGGTGTTGACCCTCTATCTGGAACCCAACCATGGTTATAACAGCGAAGAAGAGGACCTGCTGCAGGCCATCGGCCACACTCTGGGCAATCTGATCCACAGGCAACAGATGGATGACTCGTTGCAGGCCCATAATGCCTTGCTGGAACAAAAGGTCCATGAACGCACTATGGAGCTGGAGGAGTATGTCGAATCGCTCAAGCAGGCTCACGATCAACTGATCCGCTCCGAACGGCTGGCCGCACTTGGTGGTCTGGTAGCCGGCATCTCCCATGAAATCAAGACCCCCATCGGCATCGGCTATACCTCTGTCACCCATCTGGAAGCCCTTACCGACCAATTCATGGCCCTATACCAGCAGGGAGGATTGCGCCGTGAAGCGCTGGACAGCTATCTGGAGAACGTCACCGAATCGACGCGGCTGATCAGGGCCAACATCGGCCGTGCTGCTGAACTGATTCTCAGTTTCAAAAATGTTGCCGTTGACCAGACCAGTCAGGAAAAACGCCGCTTCAATCTGAAGCAGTGCCTCCACGAAATCATTGTCAGCCTGGGACCACAAATCAGGAATCGGCTGCCAGATTGTCTGCAACTCCGACCAGAACATTCTCAAAACCGGCAGCATCATCTGCGGTCAGCACCACGAAAAATGGGATGGCAGCGGCTACCCCGATGGATTGGCCGGTGAATCGATCCATATCTTCGCCCGCATCACTGCCCTGATCGACGTGTTCGATGCGCTGTCCCACAGGCGCGTCTATAAAGAGGCCTGGGGCCTCAACGACATCGTGGCCCTGATCCAGCAGGAGCGTGGGCACCATTTCGATCCGCGCTTGGTCGATCTCTTTCTGACCCATATCGATCAGTTCCTGGCCATCCAGGCTGCTATGTTTTCCTCCTACCCGGCAAACCTTCGTTCCGCTTGCACCGATCTGCTATAGTAGCCGGAAACGTGGCGGGATACCCCTATTTATCTCCGGGATAATGCCCGAACTAACTCAGCGAGGGGCTCGTGCAACATAGGGGGTGCTTGCACAATTGCCAATGCTATCAATTTAAGGAGCCATACGATGAACTGGCGCGACCATATTACCACTGATCCTGATGTCTGCCATGGGCAGGCCTGCATTCGTGGGACCAGAATACCCGTTGCTGTGATTCTCGACAATTTGGCTGCTAATCTGTCGCATCAAGAGATTATGTGTAGTTACCCGTCCTTGACTGTAGCAGCTATTAACGCTGCTACTCGCTACGCCGCTGACTTGGCCAGAGAACGGGTCATCAACCTGGAATATCGGGTGGTGGCGTGAAGTTCAAGGTTGATGAAAATCTTCCATCCGAAGTAACAACATTGTTACGCCATGCCGGGTATGACACCATGAGCGTGCTAGACCAAACACTTGGGGGAGCCCAAGATGGCAAATTATTCGCCATTTGCCAACAAGAGCAACGCGTTCTGATAACATTAGACCTGGATTTTGCCAATATACAGGCTTATCCACCCGCTAACGGATGCGGCACCATAGTGCTCCGGTTAGCTTGGCAAGATAAGGTCTCTG
>JADGCH010000015.1:45000-47293 GCA_015229115.1 Magnetococcales bacterium | reverse complement strand
TCGGTGTACACTTCCACCTCAACCGTCGGATTACCACGCGAATCAAGAATCTCACGCGCATGAACATGAACAATTTCACTCATCAACTCACACTCCACCGTCTGGTTGCTGTCACTCTGCTGTGGTATGGTAATGGAGAACGCCACAAATAGCAATATCTGAACGAAGAGAGCAGGTTATCCCATGTCTGAGAGCCTTGGCCAACCCTTTGAGCTAGCGGCCGATTTTGTACCAACCGGTGATCAACCCAAGGCGATCCAGTTTCTCTGTGATGGCGTGCGTCAACACGCCCGCGACCAAGTCTTGCTGGGCGTCACCGGCTCGGGCAAGACCTTCACCATGGCCCACGTCATCCACACCCTGGGGAGACCAGCCTTAATTCTGGCCCATAACAAGACCCTGGCGGGACAGCTTTATGGTGAGATGAAACGCTTCTTTCCCCATAATGCCGTCGAATATTTTGTCTCCTATTACGACTATTATCAACCAGAAGCCTATATTCCGCGTAGCGACACCTACATTGAGAAAGACGCCACCATCAACGAGCAGATCGATCGCATGCGTCATGCTGCCACCCGTGCCCTGCTGACACGGCGTGATGCCATTATCGTGGCCTCGGTTTCCTGTATCTATGGCCTCGGGTCACCCGAATCATATCGGGATATGGCGATTGACCTGACAACAGGACAGCAGGTCGACCAACAACGGTTATTGCGCCGACTGGTCGAGATGCAGTACCAGCGCAACGATACCGAATTGCGACGATCCACGTTCCGAGTGCGCGGCGATACCCTGGAGATTTTTCCGGCCCATGAAGAGAGCCGTATTGTGCGGGTGGTTTTTTTTGGCGATGAGATCGAACAGATCACCGAAGTCGACGCTCTGACCGGGAAACGGCTCAGCGAGGTGGATGAGCTGCTGTTTTTTCCGGCCAGCCATTACGTAACCCGGCGCACCACCCTGCTGCAGGCCATGGCATCCATTCAGGCCGAAGCCAAGGAACGGGTTCAGTGGTTTAACGAGCAACACCGTGCAGTAGAAGCCCAACGGCTGGAAAGCCGTGTTCGTTATGATCTGGAAATGATGCAGGAGAGCGGTTATTGCAACGGTATTGAAAATTATAGTCGTTACCTGAGTGGACGGGCTCCGGGTCAGCCCCCACCCACCCTGATGGAGTACCTGCCCAAGGATGCCTTGCTGTTTGTTGACGAGAGTCACGTGACTCTGCCGCAGTTGCGCGGTATGTTCCGTGGCGACCGATCACGCAAGGAGACCCTGGTGGACTATGGCTTTCGTCTGCCATCGGCCCTGGACAATCGACCGCTGACCTTTGAGGAATGGGACAGCATGCGGCCCTGCACGATCTACGTTTCCGCCACACCAGCCGCTCTGGAACTGGAGCGTAGTGGCCAGCGATTGGTGGAACAGATTATCCGCCCAACCGGATTGCTGGATCCTGTTTGCGAAGTGCGCCCAGCCGCCTCACAGGTTGATGATCTCATCGGTGCCATTCGTGCGACGCTGTCTCAGGGTCATCGCGTGCTGGTGACCACCCTTACCAAGAAAATGGCCGAGTCACTGACCGAATACCTACAGGAGTTGCAGATCGCCGTGCGTTACCTACACTCGGACATCGATACCCTGGAACGCATGGCTATTGTTCATGACCTGCGTGCCGGCCTGTTCCAGGTACTGGTAGGAATCAACCTGTTGCGTGAAGGACTGGATATTCCGGAGGTGGCTCTGGTGGCTATTCTAGATGCCGACAAGGAAGGTTTTCTGCGTTCTGATACGTCCCTGGTGCAGACCATCGGCCGGGCGGCTCGCAATGCTGCCGGTCATGTCATTCTCTATGCTGACCAGATCACCGGCTCAATGCAACGAGCCCTGGATGAAACCAACCGCCGCCGTCAGATTCAGCAGCGCTACAATCATGACCATGGCATGGTACCCTGTTCCATCCACAAGGCGGTTGATCCACTACCAGGGCTGTTTGCTGCCGAGACCAGCTCGAACTATGGTCATCGCAAGGGCCAGAACAAGGCCAACACCAAAGCAGCTCTGTCAGGATCAGACCCTTTACCTATAACTTCAAGGGAGGAGATACAACAGACTATCCAACAGCTGGAACGGCAGATGCAGCAAGCGGCAGCAGCGCTGGAATTTGAGCAGGCCGCCGGCTATCGCGATCAGATCTTGTTGTTGGAGAAGCGACGACTGCTAGAGGAGCGTGGCTAGCCGATCAAACCGATCAAGAATAACATCGGCGTTCAAATCGGCTACCGATCCCTCA
>JADGCH010000015.1:20114-44993 GCA_015229115.1 Magnetococcales bacterium | reverse complement strand
TAGCCGATCAAACCGATCAAGAATAACATCGGCGTTCAAATCGGCTACCGATCCCTCATGACAATACCCGTAAGACATCACCACCACCCGACAACCAGCAGCCCGGGCGGCCAGCACATCGTTGATGGAATCACCAACCATGACCGTCTCCGCGCAGGTTGTGCCAAACTGCGCCATGGCATACAGCAGCGGCTGGGGTTCTGGCTTGCATTGCGGCAGACTGTCCCCACCGATAATCAGCGGAAAAAAGTGTTCCATCTGCAACTGGGCCAATAGCCGCTGGGCCAGCGCGACGGTTTTGTTGGTGACCACGGCCATCCGGTGGTCCCGTTGCTGCAACAGGGCCAATGTCTCCATGACGCCCGGAAATGGCACCGAACCATCGCTGATGTGGTCACAGTAGTAGTCAAAAAACTGTTGGACCATGGCATCAAAGGTGGCATCGTTTTGAGGAATGACGGCATCATGCCCCCACAGGCTGCGGGCTATCAGGTCACGTGCACCACGACCAACAAGATGACGCACCTGCGACAGAGGTATGGCATCACGACCCACATGACACAGAACATGATTCAGGGCACCGGCAATATCGGGAGCCGAGTCCACCAGTGTACCATCCAGATCAAACAACAGGGCACGTATCGGCATTATCCGGCTGCCTTCATGGATTGCAGGATTTTTCTAATACGCCCCACAGGCCATTTCTGCTGGAACAGTTCCTGATTGCCCAACCGAGACTGGTCATAGACCTGCTGATCGAGATGGACCATCGAAGCGCCGTGAAAATGGTAAAATTCGGCCTGCGGTTCATACCAGAACGAATAACCGGCCTCACTGATACGCAAGGACAGGTCGGTGTCTTCCAGATAGACCAGATCGTAGGCTTCATCAAAAAAACCAACCTGCTCGATAACAGACCGCCTGAGCACCAGACCCGACCCCATCACCGCCTGCAATCGCATCGGCTGGTTGACCTCGGCCGCATGGGCCGGTCTACCGGCCAGATGATAGTCTGGCAGACCCTGGCCATTGAAACAGGCACCACAGGTCTGCACCAGCCATTCGGTCGGAGCCATGGTTTCATGGGGCAGGATGATCTTGCCCTGCACACCGGCACAACGGGGATCACTCCGCAGACGGTCCAGCATCGGCGGCAGCCACGGCTTGAGCACGAACATGTCGGAGTTGATCAGGGCAATGAACTCGCCCCGGCTGTGTTGCAGACCGAGATTGTTGGCGCGCCCAAAACCAAGATTGCTGCTGTTGCGGAGGATGGTAACGGCTGGTTGGTCACGAATCTGGTCGTAGAACTGTTCCATGCCTTCTTCCGTCGAGGCGTTGTCGATCAGGATCAACTCCCAAGGCGAGTCATCCTGTCGGGTCTGTTCCAACAGGGTTTGACACAGATAGGTGACAAAACGTGGATTGTTAAAGACCGGCACCAGAATGGAGGTCAATTGGTTGGTGGCTGTCACGATCACGCCCCATCCTCGCCGCTATCGATGCAAACCATGCGAAATCCCTGGGCCACACTATCGCTCTCCGATACCACCCTGTTGCGATGGGCCACACGGCAAGCCCCTACCTGACTGCGCCAACTACCCCCGCGGCGCACCCTGGCCTCGCCAACGGCTGCTCCGCCCGGATTCCGGCGTGGACTGCGGCCATAATATTCCTCACTGTACCAGTCGGAGGTCCACTCCCAGACATTACCCAGCATATCGTGCAGACCCCATAGGTTCGGTTTTTTCTGCCCAACGGGTTGTGAATGACCACCCGAATTTTTAAGATGCCAGCCGTAGTGATCCAGCTGGTTGGGGTCGTCACCAAAGTAGAAGGCCGTGGTTGAACCAGCCCTGGCGGCATATTCCCACTCCGCTTCAGTCGGCAAGCGCAACTGGAGACGACCACCGGTCATACGGGAAAACTTGCGGCTGAACTCCTGGGTATCTTCCCATAACACCCGCTCGACCGGATAGCTCTCCTTGGTTGGCTGATAGCCTCCCTTGGGATCGCCGACAATCCGCTTCCACTGACCGATGGTGATCGGGTAGCGTCCGATCCAGAAGCCATCCAGCTCGACCAAATGCTGCGGCATTTCATCGGGCCGTCGCCCAAGCGATTCCTTGGTGCTCCCCATTAAAAATTGCCCCGATGGCATCCAGACAAAATCAATCTGCGTCATGGGCTCGGTCCAGACCATACCCGCTACCCGCTCCTGTCTCAGCGGCGGTGGCGGAGCCACCGGTGCCGATGGCGGTGCCAGACTGGACACTGAAGTGGCTACCGCAGGGATGGGAGCGGCCTCCGTGGCACTGACAGCCGCTGTTTTATTGGCTACCGCTACCGATGCCGCAACCTTGTTGTTGCCCTTGTAGCTGGTACCAAAGTCCTGCATGGAAGCAATAAAACTGCGCCAGGAATTTTTCTTCTGCTGCTGGCTGGAAGCAGCGGTAGCAGAAGTGGCAGTGGCAGAAGTAGTGGTCGTGCTCTGTCTAGTCTCCTCAACCGGTAGCACCGGTAACTGTGCCGCCGCAGGTCGGGCTGTTGTTACCGCTGTTTCAGCAGGCTTGGCAGCACCCAGAGCGATGCGCCATTCAGCGACGCTCTGTGGTCGGTCTCCTTCCATGACCTGCAACGCTTTATCAACAGCTTGCAGGAATGTCGGCGTATAACGACCTTGGCCCACTTCGGCCGCCGGAATCATCGGGTCAGCTTCCTGGCGCATCTTGGCCATAACACGCATGGAGGCATCAATTGGCTTTTTACCGCTGATGGCACGGTAGAGTACACCGCCCATGGCATAGATATCGGACCAGGGCCCCTGCCGCGCTCCCGATGAATCGTACTGTTCAAAAGGCGAATAGCCCATGGTGAGAAGGCTGGTCATCTGTTCTGACCGTCCGGTAACGGCTTGGCGGGCGGAACCAAAATCGAGAATCACCGGGGTACCATTTTTACGGATCAGAATGTTAGCTGGCTTGATGTCACGATGCAAATAGTCGGAACGATGCAACAGCTCAAGAGCATCCAGCAAAGGCGGCAGGAGGCGTATCATCTCCCGTTCTGTCAAGACATTGCGAATCTTGAGAATATTCTCGAGACTCTCGCCATCCTCATATTCCATGACGATATAGGCGGTGTTGCTGTCGCGAAAGAAGCTCATGATACGGACAATGCCCGGATGGCGAAACCGGGCCAGAATCTGTGCTTCCTTGAGAAACCGGTCCAATCCCCATTCGAACTTTTTGGCATCCTCAGGTGAGTTGGGAACAACACCGCTGTCAGAACGGGCTGCAAAGCTGGAGGGTAGATATTCCTTAATCGCCACCATCTGGTTAAGATTGGTGTCGCGTGCCTGGTAGGTAATACCAAAACCGCCTTTACCCAGTACCTTGATGATCTCGTACCAGAGCAATCTGGCATTGGGCGGTAACGAATCGGTGAACTTGGTTGAACCCATTCGTACCATCCCTACCGTAACGGTTCCTGTGGCATACCGGAACGGGATCGCAACCAAGCCGCCTGATCCTCAAGTTCGTCGCGCGACAACGCCTTCTCTTCTTCATCCAGCGCTGACATCTTGGCCAGTTCAAGCTCCCATCCATCCATCAGCTCTTCATCTTCCATGAAGCCATTGACGCTCTCGACATCGATGTGATTCCACGAACCGATGATGTCTACCAATTCCGGAGAGAGGTCGTTGACCATGACCGATCCGGATGCCGTTGCCAGTTGGGGCTGCTGCGCTACGACGACATAGGACGACGGTGCAGAGAGTTGATCGGGCCCACCACTGCGTCTATCCTGTAACTGCTGCAAAACCCAGACAACACTCCTGCCAAACAGCAATACAACTCCCGTCAGCAATGACAGCATCCACTCGCGACCCTGCTGCTGCGATGACCGGCTGCCGGTAGCTCCGAAACCCGACGGCGACGCAAAACGGCGCTGATCTAACAGAATAGACGTCTGATCCCGTGTGGTCCGCTTCTGTACCTGTTGTCGTCCCAACACGGCTGGTCGGACGTGGGGTTTCATACGTACCGGGAAACGCTGTCGCATGTTCTATCCATTTGCTATTGCCTTGTATCGTCTGATCAACCCTATACGGAGCGTATCATAAAAGGGTGTGAAGCTCAATTCAGGTAATAACTTTTGTACCAGGCAACAAAGCGACGGATGCCTTCTTCCACGGGCGTGGCTGGCGAAAAGCCAGTATCCTGTGTCAGATCGTCGATATCAGCGTAAGTAGCCGCTACATCGCCCGGCTGCATCGGCAGGAAGTTTTTCTCGGCGGTCTGTCCTAACTCCTGCTCCAGCAACTCGATGTAACGCATCAGTTGTACCGGACGGTGGCTGCCGATGTTGTACAGCCGATAAGGTGCCGAACTGCAGCTTGGGTCGGGATGGGTTCCTGACCATTGGCTCGAAGGCGCTGCAACACGGTCCAGCACCCGGATGATCCCCTCGACAATATCGTCGATGTAGGTGAAGTCGCGCTGCATCTGACCATGGTTAAAAATATCGATGGCACGTTGCTGTAAAATAGCCTTGGTAAACAGGAACAGGGCCATGTCTGGCCGTCCCCAGGGACCATAAACGGTAAAGAACCGCAACCCGGTCACAGGCATGTTGTAGAGATGAGCGTAGGTATGTGCCATTAGTTCGTTGGCTTTTTTGCTGGCAGCATACAGGGAGATGGGATGGTCAACATTGTGGTGAACCGAAAACGGCATGGTGCCATTCAGTCCATAAACCGAGCTCGATGAAGCAAACACCAGATGCTGAATCCCGTGATGACGACACCCCTCCAGCACATTGACAAAACCTACCAGATTGGTATCAACGTAGGCATGCGGGTTGACCAGCGAGTAACGCACCCCGGCCTGGGCTGCCAGATTGACCACCCGCTCAAAAGCCGATCGGGCAAACAGCTGTTCCATGCCGGCCCGGTCGGCCAAGTCAAGTTGGACAAAATTAAAGCCGGTTTGCTGTTGCAGCTGGGCCAACCGGTCCCGCTTAAGTTGAACATCGTAGTAGTCATTGAGGTTATCCAGCCCGGTGACGCGATCTCCCCGTGCCAACAGCCGTTGTGACAGATGAAAACCGATAAACCCGGCAGCTCCAGTTACCAGAACGTGCATGTTCAATCACTCCAGAACTTCAATTGCTATAGACGACCATCGACCCATGTAACATCGAGAACCGACTTGACATCGTAAAGGACAGCCACCGGCTTGGCAAAAGTCCGTATCGTGGCAGCTCCCATCTGACGGAACTGCTCATGGGCCACCGCCAGGATGATGGCATCGTAACGGGCGGGCTGCGGTTGTGGTACCAGTTCGAGGCCGTACTCGTTGCGGGCTTCCAGCGGATCGACCCAGGGGTCATAAACCTCTACTTCGGCACCATAATCACGGAACGCATCGATAATGCTCGTGACACGGGTATTGCGCAGATCGGGGCAGTTCTCCTTGAACGTCAGCCCCATGATCAGAACGCGCGCCTGCGGTAGATGGATGGCCCGCTTAACCATCAGCCGGATTACCTGGGCCGCAATGTAGTGGCCCATGTTATCGTTGATATGCCGTCCGGCCAGGATCATCTCCGGATGATAACCGATTTCCTGGGCCTTGTAGGTTAGATAATAAGGATCAACCCCGATGCAATGCCCCCCCACCAGTCCAGGCCGAAAGGGCAGAAAATTCCATTTACTGCCCGCCGCCTCCAGCACTTCGCTGGTATCAATACCAAGCCGGTTGAAAATCATGGCCAGTTCATTAATCAGGGCAATATTGACATCACGCTGGGTATTTTCGATCACCTTGGCAGCTTCGGCCACCCGAATCGAGCTGGCACGAAAAGTCCCCGCAGTAATGACGCTGCAATAGAGGGCATCGACGCGATCAGCGGCTTCAGGCGTCGAACCGGAGGTCACCTTGCGGATGGTGGTAAGTCGGTGGGCCTTATCGCCCGGGTTGATCCGTTCCGGACTGTAGCCAACGCAAAAGTCCTGATTGAGCACCAAGCCCGAACAGCGTTCCAGCACCGGTACGCAAACCTCTTCCGTGGCTCCCGGGTAGACAGTCGATTCGTAGATGACCAGATCGTCCTTTTTCAGGACCTGCCCCACCGTCTGCGAAGCACCCAGCAGCGGTGTGAAATCGGGTTGACGGTGACGATCGACCGGTGTTGGCACAGCCACAATATAGATGTTGCAGGAAGCTATTTCTTCCAGGCGGGTGGTAAAAGCAAGCTGTGTGGCCTGCTGCAGTGCTGCTGAATCGACCTCAAGCGTGCGATCACAACCAGTGCGCAGTTGCTCGACCCGCTGCTCATTGAGGTCAAAGCCGACAGTCGGATAACATCGGCCAAATTCGACCGCAAGGGGCAATCCGACGTAACCAAGGCCGATAACGGCGATTTTATCTCTGGTAGTCATTGGGTTTGGGTATCCATTTCTCCCGTCATCATCACATTGTCCATTTGCTATTCTATAATATGGCGCTATCATAGGGCAACGTGAATCAATCATCGGCCTGGAGTGGACAGGAGACCATGAAAAATTATCAACGTAAACGGGTCTTGGTGACCGGTGGAGCCGGTTTTCTTGGTTCTCACCTGTGCGCCAAGTTGTTGCATCAGGGGCATGAGGTGCTTTGCCTCGACAACTTTTTTACCGGAACACGCGACAATATTCTGCCGTTGCTGGATCATGCCCATTTTGAGTTGATCCGTCACGATGTCACCTTTCCCTTGTTCGTCGAGGTCGACGAGATCTACAACTTGGCCTGCCCTGCTTCGCCGGTTCATTACCAGTTCGATCCGGTCCAAACCACTAAAACCAGCGTTCATGGCGCCATCAACATGTTGGGTCTGGCCAAAAGGGTCAAAGCCAGAATCATGCAGGCCTCTACCAGCGAGGTTTACGGCGATCCCCACATCCACCCCCAGACCGAGGACTACTGGGGCCATGTCAACCCGATTGGCTTTCGTGCCTGTTACGACGAGGGCAAGCGCTGCGCGGAAACCCTGTTTTTTGATTACCACCGTCAGCACCACCTGCCTATCAAGGTAGCGCGCATCTTCAATACCTATGGCCCGCATATGCACCCGGATGACGGACGTGTGGTGTCCAATTTCATCGTTCAGGCGCTGCAGGGCAGGCCCATTACCATCTATGGCGATGGCAGTCAAACCCGCTCGTTCTGCTATGTCGACGATCTCATCGATGGCTTCCTGCGGTTGATGGCCTCACCGGAGGAATTTACCGGACCAGTCAACCTGGGCAATCCGGGCGAATTCACCATCCTGGAACTAGCCCAGCAGGTGCTTGATCTGACCGGGTCGAAATCAAAATTGGAGTTCCGTCCCTTGCCACACGATGACCCACGTCAACGTCAGCCTAACATCACACTGGCACGCGAACAACTAGGGTGGGACGTCACGGTGCCCCTGCAGCAGGGATTGAAACCGACCATCGCCTATTTTGAAAAACGGCTGTCCCTGTCCTGAACAAGGTAACAAGCGACCATGAGTAACCAGCGCCAGCACGAACGGGTTCCTTTCAACGAGTATGCGACCCTGTTGTTGCCGGATGGTGTCGAAATCAGTGGTTATGCCCGTGATGCCGGGTTTGGCGGCTATCTGTTGCAACCCGATCAACCGGTCGAGGAACAGGTCCAGATCGGGATGGTCTGTCGTATTGCCGTCGATCTGTTTGGCCGTACCACACTGCTGGAATGCAGAGTGATGCGTATCACGGCGGATGGGATCGGCTTGCAGTTGCAGCGCACCAATCCAGCACCGGTCATTTGAGTGGCCCTTCTGCGTCTGGTCAAAAAAAACCCCCGTCTGGATGATGACCTTGCTCTGATGCGCCGGCTGGGGACCCTGATGTGGCCTTTCCGCTGGTATCTGCTGGCGGCTGTAGTGGCCATGAGTCTGCTTGGAGCCACCAACGGGGCCATTGCCTTTCTGGTCCAACCGGTGATCGACAATCTGTTCATCCAACAGGATCGGACGCTGCTCTATTTTCTGCCGCTGATCATCCTGGTGGTTTTTGTGGTGCAGGGAGGGGCCTATTTCGTTCAGTCCTACTTCATGGAACTGGTAGGACAGCGGGTGGTGCAACAGCTTCAGACACGCCTGTACCAGCATCTTCTGACGCTCGATATCCGTTTTTTCCAGATGCAGGCTACCGGGGCGCTGATTTCCCGGGTCGTCAACGACGTCAACCTGCTCAAGGCAACCGCCTCGACCGTTACCTCCAACATCCTGCGCGAAGGGCTGACCGTTGTGGTACTGCTGGGAGTGTTGTTTTACCGTGATGCCGGTTTAGCCGCCATGGCGCTCATTGGCCTGCCAGCAGCAGGTTATCTGATCTTCTATTTCGGTCAGCGCATGCGCCGACTGAGCCACAATCGTCAGGAGCTGATGGAGCAGATTGCCAGCCACCTGGAAGAGAGCTTTTCCGGCATGCGGATCGTCAAAGCCTTTTGCATGGAACAGGCCGAGGGGCACGTGTTTCAGTCCATCACCGGCAAGGTGTTGCGCAACATGCTGCGGACGGCCATGGTCCGTTCCCTCAGCAACCCATCGATGGATATCGTGGCCGGTGTTGCAGTCAGCAGTGTTATCCTCTACGGCGGACAAGCTGTCATGCAGGGCACCACCACCACGGGCGCCTTTTTCTCGTTCATCACCGCCCTGCTGATGACCTACACACCGATCAAACGGTTTACCGGCCTCAATAATGCTCTGCAGGAGGGACTGGCAGCGGTACGGCGTATCTTTGACTTGCTCGACCTGCAACCACAGATTACCGATCATGTCCACGCCATCGATCATCCTGCCATCCGTCAGTCAATCTGTTTCAATCAGGTTACTTTTCACTACGATCCGGCGCGTCCAGCCGTACTGCATAACATCGATCTGACCATTGGCGCTGGAGAACGGGTGGCCTTTGTGGGCAGAAGCGGCAGCGGTAAAAGCACGATGGTCAATCTGGTGCCCCGTTTTTTCGATGTCAGTTCCGGAACCATCACGCTGGACGGTGTCGATATCCGTACGATTACGCTACGCAGCCTGCGTGGTCAAATCGCCATGGTAACGCAGGAGGTGATCCTGTTTAACGACACGATTTACAACAATATCGCCTATGCCGACCCCGGACGGCCCTTCTCGGATATCGAACAGGCGGCCGAGGCGGCCAATGCACTGGAATTTATTCGCCAATTACCGGACGGATTTCAGACTCATATTGGTGATCGCGGCATTCTGCTGTCCGGTGGGCAACGGCAGCGGCTATCAATTGCCCGCTCACTGCTGAAAAATGCCCCTATTCTCATTTTGGACGAGGCCACTAGCGCCCTCGACAGTGAGAGCGAACTGGCGGTGCAGGAAGCGCTCGACCGGCTGATGCACGGACGAACCACGCTGATGATCGCTCATCGCCTCTCGACGATCCAGCATGCTGATCGTATTGTCGTGTTGCAGGATGGTACGATCGTTGAGATCGGAACCCATCAACAGCTGTTGGCCCAGTCAGGAGAGTATGCTCGACTACACCGGTTGCAATTTCACCCCAACGACGGTCCCTGAATCTGAAGGAGCTGACACCATGAATGCATCGACCTGTACCCCAACCCTGTTACAGGATGACCTGGACGAAGAACATCTGCAAATCTACCTCAACAGTGCACAGCTGGCTGTCGACACCGAGACACGCGGGCTTTGCATCCGCCGCGACCGGCTTTGTCTGGTGCAGATGTGTAACGCCGATGGCGTGGTCACGCTGGTCAGGATTCGTGAAGACAGCCCTACCCCCCGCCTCAAGGAGCTACTGGAAGCCCATCAGGTCGAAAAGGTGTTTCACTTTGCCCGCTACGACATGGCTACGCTGCTCTACTGGCTTGGTATACAGGTCTATCCGGTCTATTGCACCAAACTGGCCTCACGCATCGGACGAACCTACACCGACCGGCACGGACTGAAGGATTTGACGCGTGAGTTCTTTGGTGTCGATATGAACAAGGATCAACAATCCTCCGACTGGGCCCATGAAACGCTGTCGCCAGAACAACAGCAATATGCAGCCAACGACGTCACGATGCTGTTGGCCGTGCGTGATAGGCTGGATGCCATCCTGGTACGTGAGCGGCGTGATCACCTGGCTCGCGCATGCATGGAATTTCTGTCCGTGCGGGTCGCCCTTGATCTGGCCGGCTGGGAAGAAACCGACATCTTTGCCCATTGATCATCGGCCATCACCATGGATCTGGCAGGCAAAACAGCCCTGATTACCGGGTCCAGCCAGCGTCTTGGGGCAGCAACAGCCCATGCCCTGGCTGCAGCCGGTATGCGTCTGGCGATTCACTACCATCGCTCGGCCACAGCTGCGCAGCAACTGTGTCACCAGTTCAACCAGTCCGGTACCGAGGCGGTTGCTGTTCAGGCCGATCTGGCCGACTGGCAGCAAACCGAGTCGCTACTGGCACAGGTGCGTCAGCAACTGGGACCAGTGCAGGTGCTGATTAACAACGCCGCCCTGTTTGACCCGGGTGGCGTCGATACCACGTCACAACAGGTATGGCAACAGCAGATGGCTGTCAACCTGCAGGCCCCTTTCATCCTGCTGCAACAGTTTGCCCGTCAGCCAGAATTACAACTATCCGATTCAGTCCATGGCAAGGTCATCAATTTACTGGATCGTCGCGTCGTACGCCCCCGCGGCGGTCATCTGGCCTACACCATCAGCAAAAGCGCCCTGTGGGCCATGACCCGCATGGCAGCGGCCGAACTGGCTCCCCGCATCCAGGTCAATGCCATTGGTCCCGGGGCCATTCTTCCGGCTCCAGAGGCCTCGGATGAGCAGTTCCTGCGTGTGGCGGCAGCGTGCCCCATGGGTCGTCCAGGCACTCCATCGGACATCACAGCCGCCATTCTCTTTTTACTGCAACAGGATTATATCACCGGCGAGCTGCTCTGCGTCGATGGCGGAGCGCACCTATGAAAGTTCTGCTGGCTGAACCGCGTGGTTTCTGTGCCGGCGTCGATCGGGCCATTGCCATCGTCGAACAAGCGCTGGAGCGCTTTTCCCCGCCGGTTTATGTGCGTCACGAGATCGTCCATAACCGTCGCGTGGTCGATACCCTGCGCCACAAGGGAGCCATCTTCGTCCACGAACTGGAAGAGGTGCCCGATGGAGCGACGGTCATTTTTTCAGCCCATGGCGTAGCCCGCTCGGTGGTGGAGCAGGGCCAACAGCGCCCGCTGCGCATTCTCGATGCCACCTGCCCACTGGTCGAGCGGGTTCATCGTGCCGCCATACGCTTTGACAAGGCCGGCATGCGCGTCATCCTCATCGGCCATCGTGGTCATCCCGAAGTGGTCGGGACCATGGGCCAGCTACCACCCGATCATATCACTCTGGTTTCCAGTGAGGCCGATGTCGAGTCGCTGGAACAGGGAGACGGACAGCCGATCAGTTATATCACCCAGACCACCCTTTCCGTTGACGAAACGGCCCGGGTTGTAGCAGCCCTGAAACGGCGTTTTCCCACCATCCACGAACAATCACGCGAAGATATTTGCTATGCTACCCAGAATCGCCAGAATGCGGTTAAACAACTAGCGTTGCAGTGTGACTGCATTCTGGTGCTGGGCGCGCCCAACAGCAGCAACTCCAACCGGCTGCGTGAAGTGGCCCAGCAGAGTGGTGTACCGGCCTATCTGATCGAGCAGGCCGAGGATATCAATCTGGCTTGGCTGGAGGCTGCTGATATCCAATGCCTCGGTATCACTGCGGGAGCCTCGGCACCGGAGATTCTGATCGATGAGGTGTTGCAATGGCTACAGCAGCACGTGACCGTCACCGCCATCGAAACGCTGACCACCCACCGCGAGCATGTGACCTTTCCCCTGCCGCCGGCGTTGAATTAGGTAGTTGCTACGATTGGTTTGCCACTTGCAACCGTGGCGTAACGTGCTACGCACACCGTCAGGATGATTTTGGTCAATTGTGGAAGATAAACAATGATTCAGCTGCAACCAGCCTCACTCGATATCTGGGACAAGAAATACCGGTTAAAGACCAAGGAGGGTCGCTCCGTTGACGCCGATCTGGATGCAACCTTCCAACGGGTAGCCCGTGCCTTGGCCGATGTCGAACTGCCCGCCTTGCGAGAGGATTGTTATGAATCCTTTTTATGGGCCTTGCGCCATGGGGCCCTGCCAGCGGGGCGGATTCTTTCCAATGCCGGGGCCATGGCGCACAAACCAGCCACCAGCACCATTAACTGCACCGTCTCTGGAACCATTGGTGATTCGATGCACGATATCCTGACATCCGTGCATGACGCTGGTTTGACGCTCAAGGCCGGCTGTGGTATCGGTTACGAATTCTCGACCCTACGACCCAAGGGTGCCTTGGTGACCGGGGCTGGGGCCAGTACTTCGGGGCCGTTGCCCTTCATGGATATCTTCGATGCCCTGTGCAAAACCATCTCGTCGGCGGGCAACCGCCGTGGCGCCCAGATGGCCACCTTCGACATCTCGCATCCGGATATCGCCGATTTCATCCGCGCCAAACGTCAGGACGGTCGGTTGCGTCAGTTCAACCTGTCCTGCCTCATTACCGATGAGTTTATGCAGGCCGTCAGGGATGATAGTGACTGGTTGCTGTTCTTTCCAGCCAACCGACAGGATCTCAGCGATCCCGATCTCGAAATCATCTACCGCCATTGGCCTATCACAGAGGGCTATCAGCTCAACGAGTCTGGCGAGGTGGCCTGTTGCGTCTGGAAACGGATCAAGGCCAGACGTTTGTGGGACATGATCATGGTCTCCACCTACGATTACGCCGAACCGGGTTTCATCCTCGTCGACCGCATCAACGACCTTAACAATCTATGGTGGTGTGAGACCATTCGTGCGACCAATCCTTGCGGTGAGCAACCTCTTCCTCCTCATGGTTCATGTTTGCTTGGATCGATTAATTTAACTCATTTTATCGTTGATCCATTCACCGACCAAGCCCGCTTTGATAGCGAGCAATTCAGAAAAGTGGTCACCATCTTTACCCGCATGCTCGACAATGTGGTCGAAATTCATGGCCTACCCCTGCATCAACAGGCCCAGGAACTGACCTACAAGCGGCGTCATGGTATGGGGATTACCGGTCTCGGTTCGGCGTTGACCTTGTTGCGGATCGATTATGGCTCTCCCGAAGCGGTCGATTTTACCAGCTTCATCATGCAGATGATGGCCGTAACCGGTTGGGAGGTCGGTGTCGAACTGGCCCGTGAAAAAGGGGCGGCCCCCGTTTTTGATGAGACCTTTACCGTTACGCAACGCATGCTGAACCAGCGTCCCGAGATGATTGCCGACGGTTATCAGGTGGGAGATCAGGTCCCAGGCCGCGTCCTGCTGGCCCATTACAGCCGTTACATGGCAAAATTTCCTGCCGGGTTGCGTGATCAAATTGCCCAGCATGGTTGCCGTTTCAGCCATCATACCTCGATTGCACCGACCGGAACCATCTCGCTGTCGTTTGGTAACAACTGTTCCAATGGAATCGAGCCCTCTTTTGCCCATAAATACAAGCGCAATGTCATCCGCGAGGGCAAAAACACCAAGGAGGCCATGGAAGTCTGGTCCTATGAGTTATGGACTTACCGGCAGCGGATTGATGCCTTGGCCGAGCCGGGACAGTTGCCTGGCTATTTTCTCGATGCCGACCGTATTCCCCCGGAGCAGCATGTCGACATGCAGGCAGCCGCCCAGCAATGGGTCGACTCGTCCATCTCGAAAACCATCAATGTACCGACCGATTTTGACTTTGACCGCTTCAAGGAGCTGTACCGTTATGCCTGGGAAAAGGGCTGTAAAGGGTGCACCACGTTCCGGTTCAACCCGGAAGCGTTCCAGGGCGTGTTGGTCAAGGAGGAAGAACTGGCCAATACACTCTACCGCTTTACGCTGGCCGATGGTAGCGTTGTCGAATTGAAAGGCAACGAAGAGATTGAATACGATGGGGAAGTGCACACGGCGGCCAATCTTTACGACGCCCTGAAAGAAGGCTATTACGGGAGACTATGACCATGGGGGTACGGATTGACCAGAAAATCGTTGGTTACCAGGTCGTCAGCAAAGAGTCCCCCGATGGCAGGGTGACATCGGCTCCGGCAATCAAGGGGGTATCCTTGCAACCGCTGCTGCCGCGTCCGCATGAGTTGCCCGGTATGACCTACAAAATCAAGGATCCGATGTCCGACCATGCCCTGTATGTCACCATCAACGATATCCTGATTGGGGAAGGCGGCGAAGCGCATCGGCGGCCGTTCGAGATCTTCATCAACTCCAAAAACATGGAGAACTTCGCCTGGATTGTGGCCCTGACGCGCGTCATCTCAGCGGTATTTCGCCAGAGCAGCGGCGATTTAATGTTTCTGGTTGAGGAGCTGCGTTCGGTGTTTGATCCGCGTGGCGGTTACTGGAAATCTGGCGGTAAGTATGTCCCCAGCATCGTTGCTGAAATCGGTGAATGTATTGAGAAACACCTGATCCTGATCGGACTGATCAAGCAGGAAGAGCCCTCCGAAGATCTGAAGGCCAAAAGACAGCAGATCAATGGCAACGGCAACGGTCACGAAGGCATGCAGGGCGCCAAACAGTGCGCCAAATGCGGCCAGATGGCCCTGATCAAGTTGGAAGGATGTGATACCTGCCTTGAGTGTGGTTATTCCAAATGTGGTTAGGCGCATGACCGTGACACAGCGGGTTGTTGCCATTATTCCGGCCCGTTACGGCTCCAGTCGTTTGCCCGGCAAACCTCTCATGGATCTGGCGGGTTGGCCCATGATCCGCCATGTCTGTCATCAGGTCAGTCAGGCTCAGGTCGATCAATTTCTGGTCGCTACCGATGATGAGCGCATCGCTGCTGCGGTGCGAGGCTTTTCCGGTCAGGTCGTTATGACATCACCGGACCACCCGTCGGGCAGCGACCGCGTGGCCGAAGCCGCCCGCAACCTTGGCTTGGCAGGACACGATCTGGTGATCAATATCCAGGGCGATGAGCCCTTTCTGCCAGCCAGGGAGATTGACCGGGTGGTAGCCCTGATGCAACAGGACGGTGCACGTGTCATGGGAACCTTGGCAGTGCCGATCAAAGACGTCGCTGAATGGCAGAACCCTGACGTGGTCAAAGTCCTCTGCAGCACCCGGGGAGAACGGGCGCTCTATTTCTCACGGGCCGCCATCCCCTATGGTCGTGATGGAGACAGGAGTGCTGGCATGCAGGCCTGTTGGCGCCATATTGGGCTGTACGCCTACCGTTACGATTTTCTGCAGCAGTTTGCACAACTCTCCCCTACCCCGCTGGAGTGCCTGGAGAAACTGGAACAGCTGCGTGCCCTTGAGCATGGCTTTCCCATTCATGTCGCCCAAGGAGAATCGTGGTCCATGGGGATTGATACGCCAGCGGATCTGGCACGGGCGCGAGAGCTGCTGTCCTCTCCAGCCCTAACAACAGGAGCACAATGAAATGGCCAAGTTCGTCTTTGTCACCGGTGGTGTCGCCTCTTCGCTGGGTAAGGGTGTGGCGGCTGCTTCGCTGGCCTCGCTGCTCCAGGCACGCGGCTATCGGGTCACGATGCAGAAACTGGATCCGTATATCAACATCGACCCAGGCACCATGAGCCCCTTTCAGCATGGTGAGGTGTTTGTCACCGACGATGGCGCCGAGACCGACCTTGACCTGGGCCATTATGAGCGCTTTCTCGGCGTGGCCATGAGCCGGGGCAACAATTACACCACCGGTCGTATCTATCAGCATGTGATGCGCAAAGAACGCCGTGGCGACTATCTTGGCTCAACAGTACAGGTTATTCCCCACATTACCGATGCCATCAAGGGAGCCATCCTGGGGGTGGCCAGTGAGGTCGATATTGCCATTGTCGAGATCGGTGGTACGGTGGGTGACATCGAGTCGTTGCCATTCCTTGAGGCCATCCGGCAGATGCGCATCGATTTTGGTCGTGCCAATACCCTTTTCATCCATCTAACCCTGTTACCCTACATCCGCACCAGTGGTGAACTGAAGACCAAGCCAACCCAGCATTCGGTCAAGGAGTTGCGTGCCATCGGCATTCAGCCTGACATCCTGCTGTGCCGTTCAGAACGGCTCATTCCCGACAACGAAAAAAAGAAGATGGCGCTGTTTTGCAATGTCGAGCTGGACGCGGTCATCTCCTGCATCGATCAGGACAGTATCTATCGTGTCCCGCTGGCCCTCTATCGGGAAGGATTTGTGCGCAAGACTCTGACGCTGCTGAACTTGCCGGTGGAAGAACCGGATATCTCCGATTGGGAACAGGTACTACATCGCATTGATCATCCGCGCCACAAGGTTACTATCGGCATCGTCGGCAAGTATGTCGAACTGAAGGATGCCTACAAATCACTGATTGAGGCTCTTGGGCATGGTGGCATTGCCAATGAATGCCGGGTGTTGCTACGCTGGGTCGACGCTGAAGTGTTGCACAACGACGGGGCCGAAGCCCATCTGCGTGGGGTGGATGCCATTCTGGTGCCGGGTGGCTTCGGTGAACGCGGCGTGGAAGGCAAGATTTTGGCCATTCGTTACGCCCGTGAACGGGGCATCCCCTTCCTGGGCATCTGTCTCGGCATGCAGATGGCTGTGGTGGAGTTTGTCCGCCATGTGGTCGGTTTGACCGAGGCTAATTCCACCGAGTTTGATCCGGAATGTCCCCACCCGGTCATCGACCTGCTGCGCCAGTGGTATGAGGGCGACCGTATCCAGCAACGGGAGTGGCAATCCGACAAAGGGGGGACCATGCGTCTGGGAGCCTTTCCCTGCCGTATCCAGCCCGGGACACTGGCCGCCCGTATCTACACCGCGTCCGATATTTCTGAGCGCCATCGCCATCGTTATGAGTTCAACACCCTCTACCGCGACCGTTGCGAACAGCTGGGTATGCGTTGCTCTGGCCTGAGCCCGGATGGTCATCTGGTGGAAATGATCGAAATTCCGGATCATCCCTTTTTTATCGCCTGTCAGTTTCACCCTGAATTCAAGTCCAGGCCGCGTCGGGCCCATCCACTCTTTTCCGCTCTGGTACTGGCTGCCATAGCACGTTGCCAACAGTCGGATGCGGCGTCATGAAAACAGTGCGCATCGGACCCTACAACGTTGGCAACCACTGCCCACTGTTGCTGATTGCCGGTCCCTGTGTCATGGAGGGACTGGACTTCGCCCTCAGGAGCGCTGAGGCCCTGCAGCGTATGGCGGCCCAGGCTGGTCTGCCTCTGGTTTATAAATCCTCTTTCGACAAGGCTAACCGTACCTCTGCTACCGGGGCCCGGGGCCCGGGTCTGATGGAAGGTCTGGCCATTCTGGAGCGGGTGCGCACCACACTGGGGTTGCCAGTCGTCACCGATGTGCATACCCTTGAGCAGGTGCAGCCGGTAGCCCAGGTGGTTGATCTGTTGCAGACACCGGCCTTTCTCTGTCGCCAGACCGATTTTATTCAGGGCGTCGCGGCGGCTGGCAAGCCGGTCAACCTGAAAAAAGGCCAGTTTCTGGCGCCGATGGATATGGCCCACGTGGCAGCTAAGGCCGCCGCAACCGGTAATGACCAGCTGCTGCTGTGCGAACGGGGCACCACCTTTGGCTATCGTGACTTGGTGGTTGACCTGCGCAGTCTGGCGATTCTGTCCGAGACCGGTTATCCCGTTGTTTTCGACGCCACTCATTCGGTACAACGTCCGAGCGGACTGGCTGCTGCGTCAGGAGGCGAGCGCCAGTTTGCGCCCTTGCTGGCACGGGCAGCGGTGACCGCCGGGATTGCCGCTCTGTTTCTTGAGACTCACCCCGATCCCGATCAGGCTCCCTGTGATGGGCCCAATATGATTCCGTTTGACTGGCTGCCCCAGTTGCTGGCGACCGTCAAACGGATCGATGACATGATAAAGGAGACCGACCATGGGCTACCGAACCCCGCTGTTTGAACGTCATGTGGCCCTCCATGGCATGATGGTTGACTTTGCTGGCTGGGACATGCCTCTGAATTACGGTTCACAGATGCGCGAACACCATGCTGTGCGCCGTCAGTGCGGTCTGTTTGATGTCTCCCACATGGGCACGATCGACGTGACCGGTGCCGATGCGCAACCGTTCCTGCGTCAGCTGCTGGCCAACGATGTCGCTCGCCTGACACAAAATGGCCAGGCTCAATACACCGTCCTGTTGAATGAACAGGGCGGCATTCTGGACGATCTGATTGTCTACCGCCTCACGAAATCCTCCTTCCGCATCATTGCCAACGCTGGGTGCCGCAGCAAGGATCTCTATTGGATTCGACAGCAGGCAGAACGGTTTGCCGTGGTCATCACCGAGCGTACCGATCTGGCCATGCTGGCGCTACAGGGACCGGAAAGCGCTGCTGCCCTGACGACCGCTCTGTCTGACTGGCTAAGTGGCACATCCGGGCCGTCGGTTCCCTTCACCGCTATCGACTATGGACCGCTGTTCATCGCTCGCACCGGCTATACTGGTGAAGATGGCTTTGAACTGATTCTGCCGGCAGAACAAGCCGCCGTGGCATGGGATCGACTACTGGCCGCTGGGGTCTGTCCGGCCGGGCTGGCGGCACGCGACACGTTACGCCTTGAAGCTGGGCTCAATCTGTACGGATCGGAGATGGACGAAACCGTGACACCGCTGGAATCGGGCATTGCCTGGTGTATTGCCTGGGATGACCACGATTTTATCGGCCGGACGGCACTGCAGCAGCAACGGTCCCAGCTGCAATGGCAACGTCTCGGACTGGTCCTGCAACAGCGTGGTGTGCCACGTCACCACCAGAAAGTCTATACCACGGACTTGTCAAACCAGCGTGAAGTGGGTATCATCACCAGCGGTAGTTACTCCCCTACCCTGGAGCAGGGCATTGCCTTGGCCCGTCTTGCGGTAGCTATCGTTCCGGGAGATGAGGTAACGGTTGATGTGCGCGGTAAGCATTTGCTGGCTCGTGTCATCCGTCCCCCTTTCATTGCGCGCCCAAAAAGGGCTGTCTGACATTCTTGCTGTGAGGGTTGCATGCCTTTCATTCCCCATACGTCATCCGATCGGACGGCCATGCTGGCTACGTTGGCCGTGGAGCATCCGGAACAGTTGTTCGATGAGATCCCGGCTGCCCTTTCCGTGGCGTGGCAAAGTGATCAGCTGCCGTCGACGTTGGCTCAGCCTCTGAATGAACAGGCCATCACCCGTTTGATGCAACAGCGAGCAGCCCAGGATAGCCAGTTATGCTGCTTCATGGGAGCAGGAGCCTATCAGCATCACATTCCCGCTGCGGTATGGGAACTGGCAGGACGTGGTGAGTTCTACAGTGCCTATACACCCTATCAGGCCGAGGCCAGCCAGGGAACCTTGCAGGCCATCTACGAATTTCAGACCATGATGGCATCGCTGACGGCGATGGATGTCGCCAATGCCTCGCTTTACGATGGCGCTTCGGCGCTGGCAGAGGCGATCCTGATGGCGGTGCGTCTCAACGGTCGCCATGAAACCAGCAGGATTCTCGTACCAGCCACCCTCGCACCACGCTGGCGTCGGGTGGTGCAAACCATGGTCGAGCCTCAGGGGATTGTCCTGGTCGAGTGGCCCTTTGAGCGCCAAAGTGGTCGTGTCAGCTTGGCATCGCTGGCCACGGTCGATGGTTCCTCCTTGACAGCGGTGGTCCTGCCGCAACCCAACTTTTTCGGTCTGATCGAGGAAGTAGACGCCTTGACCACATGGGCCCACCAGCAACAGGCCCTGGTGATCGCGGTGGTTAACCCCGTTGCCGCAGCCCTGTTGCAGCCGCCGGGGCTTTGGGGTGACCGCGGAGCCGATATCGCCTGCGGTGAAGGACAACCACTAGGTATACCACTCAGTTCCGGTGGGCCCTATCTCGGCTTTTTATGCTGTAAAACCGCTTATGTCCGACAGATGCCCGGACGTATCGTCGGTCGTACAGTCGACTGTCAGGGAAGCAGTGGTTATGTTCTGACGCTGCAGGCCCGTGAGCAACATATCCGTCGCGCCAAAGCGACCTCCAACATCTGCACCAATCAGGGGCTGATGGCCATTGTAGCCACCCTGTACCTGTCGTTACTGGGGCCGGGTGGTCTACGCCAGGTAGCGCGTGCCTGCCACGCCAACACCAGGCGGTTACTGGACCAGCTGACCGCCATCCCCGGGATCGAACGGCCGTTTCAACAGCCATTTTTCCATGAAGGGGTGATCCGGCTGTCTGAAGGGGCTACCGGTCTTGACGTCGAGGCGGTCTTGGCACAGTTGGCCGACCGGGGACTTGCTGGTGGCGTTGCCCTGGAGGCCGATTACCCCGAGCTTTCCCGTTCTCTGCTGGTCTGTGCCACCGAAGTGCGCACAGCAGAAGAGATCGACCGTTACGCCACCGCTCTCCGTCAGATCATGATGGCATAATGCCCTGCTGATCCACACGTTTGCTGCTATTTGGCACGATTCTCGCTTCTACCCCCGTTAGTAGTCCAAAGCATAATTTTAGCCTAATCATTGTTTTTTGCCTAACCATCTATAACCGTTCGTGGGAGATCATCTCGTGGCTGGTTCTGAGTTATTGGGTCCTCTGGGGGCCTTTAAGACTAACTTGCTCGATTTGCGTCAACGGCGTCAGGAGATTATCTCCACCAATATTGCCAACGTTGACACGCCTGGCTACAAGGCCAATCGCCTTGAATTCGAGGCAGAATTACGGGCTGCCATGCCATCCATGGATGAATTGCCGATGGCGCGCACCAGTTCCAGCCACATGCCAACGCCGTATGGTCCCCATGTGGAAGGTGAGTTGCAAACCGTTGAAAACACCCTTCTGAAAGGGGATGGCAACAGCGTCAATCTGGAACAGGAGATGGCCCAGCAGTCGGCTAACCAGCTGCTTTACAACTATGCTGCCCAATCCCTGAATGGTCAGATCAATGCGTTGCGTATGGCTATTTCAGGTGGCGACGGCTCTGGACGTTAGTAATGATGGAGGGGAGTAGGTAACATGGATTTTTTGACATCGTTTCGCGTCACAGAGTCAGCACTGGAAGCGCAGAGATTGCGTTTGAACACGGTGGCCGAAAATCTGGCCAATGCCCAGACCACGCGCACTCCGGAGGGGGGACCTTACAAGCGGCGCGATCCGGTGTTCATGGCGCGTCCGTTCGATTCGTTCATGGATGCTGAAATGGCCGCCGGGGCCACCGGTGTGGCAGTAGATCGCATCGTGGTGGATCAAAACCCGCCCAGAATGCAGTATGACCCCAGCCATCCAGATGCCAACGCCGAAGGCCAGGTTGCCATGCCGAATGTCGATGTGATGACGGAGATGGTCAATATGATGTCGGCCAGCCGTTCCTATGAAGCCAACGTATCGGTATTGAATGCGTCCAAAGCCATGGCCCTGAAAGCGCTTGAGATTGGACGCTAAGACTCTGTAATGAGGAGATCAAGCTATGACCATCAATGTCATCAATCAGTTAGTCCCACCTTTGCCGTCAGCCACCAGGGCGGTGCCCGATAACGGTCAGGTTGGCACATGGGAAGATTTTTCGATTGTTCTGGCACGTCAGATCAAGGAGACGGATCGCATGCAGAAAGAGTCTGGGGAACTGACCAAGCGAGCCATGCTCGGCAATGCTGGGGTATCGTTGCACGAGGCCCAGATTGCTACGGCCGAGGCTGATCTGCATCTGAAACTGTTGCTGCAGGTTCGTAACAAGGCACTGGAATCCTACAAAGAAATCATGAGTATGCCCGTTTAATCGTGGTGACAAGTGCAGTTATACGTGAGTTTAGCCAGTTTCAGTTAGAAAGCGAGTAATTTTCCATGGCCGAGACGTCAAGCGAATTGAGTGAATCCGTCCAGTCAGGGCGGCAGTCTGGTGGATTTGATCTCTCCCGCCTTATGGGAGGACTGCCGTTGGCTGGACGCAACAGCGTTGTGGTGGCAGCCATCGCGACCGTATTGGTGCTGGCTTCCATCATCTGGTTTGCGACGCGCCCAGCTTATAAGGTCCTGTTCTCCAACTTGCCCGAAGAGGAAGCTGGCCGGGTGGTATCACAGCTGACCAAGATGAACATCCCCTATGAGCTGGCCGGTGGCGGTGGTACCATCAAGGTTCCCTCTGAAAAGGTCTATGACATCCGTCTGGAGATGGCGACCATTGGTATGCCGAAAAAGAACACCGGCGTCGGTTTCGAGATCTTCGATAAGACCAGCCTGACCAGCATGACCGATTTCATGCAGCGCATGAACTACCAGCGGGCCTTGCAGGGTGAACTGGCGCGCACCATCGAAAGCATCTCCTCGGTGCAGCATGCCAGGGTCCATCTGGTGCTGCCGAAGCAGTCGGCCTTCATGTCAGAACAGAAAGAGGCTTCTGCCTCGGTTGTCATGGAATTGGCGCGCCCATTGACGTCGCAACAGATCGATGGCGTCGTCCATCTGGTCGCTTCGGCCGTGCAGGGGCTGGATAATTCCAAGGTCACCCTGCTGGACCACAAGGGCAATTTGATCGCTGGCGGCGATGGTGCCGATGCCAGTGGCCGTATGGCTCCGGATAAGAGCCTCGATTTGCAGCGCAAGGTGGAGAAATATCTGGAAGATCGTGCCCAGGCCATGCTGGACCGGGTGCTGGGAGCCGAACACAGTATCGTGCGTGTCACGGCAGAACTCGATCTATCCCGTGTTGAACGTCAGGAAGAGAAATATGATCCCGAAGGACAGGTAGCACGCAGCGAGCAGACCACCAATGAGCGCAGCCAAGGCAACTTTGGTTCCGGTGGCGTGCCCGGAGTGGCGCCCAACGACCCCAATGCCCGCCCAGCTGCAGCAGGGACGACTGGTTCAAACCAGAATCGTTCGGTCGACCGTGAGACCATCAACTATGAGATCTCCAAGGAAATCAAACGGACCGTGCTGCCTGTTGGCACCATCAAGCGTCTTTCCGTGGCGGTGATGGTAGACGGTATCTACGATCCACCAGAGAAGGCCGGCGAACCCAAGCGTTTTCGCGAGCGTTCTGCTGAAGACAAGAATAAATATCAACGCATCATTGAGCAGGCTGTTGGCTTGCGCACCGATCGTGGCGACTCGATTGAGGTCACCAGCATACCGTTTGAACCGCTCGCCCTGCCGGAAGACAGCACCGGGCCGTGGGCCAGTCGTGAGTTTCAGCTCGATATGGCCAAATATGGCAGCATCTTCCTGATCCTGGCCCTGCTGACCGTTTATGTTCTGCGTCCGTTGGTCAGACGGATCGTAACTCCGGAGAAATTGACCGAAGATGCCCTGCCGGGGACCATTGCCGAGCTTGAGCAGCGTCTGATGGCTGAAGGGGTTGGCTCGGTGCCAACCGACAAACCCCTGCGTCTGCTGATTCCGGATCGCTCCATCCAGCTGGCCCAGCAGATGATCAACGACCATGTGGAAGAGGCGCGCGAGATCATCCGTTCCTGGATCGCTGAAGAGTGATGTAAGCAATTTGAGATTGATGATGCTAGAATGAACAGGAGGTTCCAGAATGACAGCCGGAGCGGCCGCAAAAGAGATGACAGCCGGTGGCGAAAGCCAGCCAGCCCAGCAGAGACGTGGCAGACAGCAGCGCCTGAATGGCAAGGAAAAGGCAGCTATTTTTATTCTGTCGCTGCCGGATGATGACTCAAAAAAGATCCTTGAGGGATTGTCCGAAGATGAAATGCGGGAGCTATCCCGCACCATTTCCCGTCTTGGCCAGATGCCGCAGGACACGGTACGCGAGGTCAGGGAAGAGTTTCTGAATCGTTTCGAGAATCGTGCCTACGATGTCCGTGGTGGCATGCAGAAGGTCAAGGACCTGATCTTCCGGGTACTCGGCAAGGAAAAGGGTCGTTTGCTGCTGAAAGAGCTGCAGCAGGGACCGAAAAATACCCCTTGGGAAGTGCTCAACGAAATGGAGCCTACCCTGGTTGCCAATTTCCTGACGTCGGAACATCCCCAGAGCATCGCCCTGATCCTGTCCCAGCTGCAGATGGAGCAAGCCTCGTTCGTCATCGATTTCCTGCCTTCCGAAGTGCAGCAAGAGGTGATCTATCGCATGGCCAAGCTGGGCAATCTGCCGCCTGGCGCGCTGGAGGATATCGAGGAATCGCTGCTGGCCGAACTGGAAGCACTGGGAGCAACGCGTGGCATGTACAGTCAACAAGGTGGCGGTGGTGTCCGCAAGGTGGCTGAACTACTCAACCTGATGAGTCGTGAGACATCCGACAAGTTGCTGGCCTATCTGGACGAGGAAGACAATCCTCTTGCCGAAGATGTGCGCAAAGAGATGTTCCTGTTTGAGGATCTGCTGCTGATGGATAACAAGGGCTTCCAGACCCTGATGCGCGACATCTCCAATGACGAGCTGCTCAATGCCCTGAAGGGTGCTGATGATCGTCTGAAGGAGAAATTCTTCAGCAACATGTCCGAACGTGCTGCCGAAATGCTGCGTGAAGATATGGAAACGATGGGACCGGTCAAGGTATCCGAAGTTGAGGCGGCCCAGCAGAATGTCCTCAAGCTGGCACGTAAACTGGAGGCCGAAGGCAAGATCGTCATCATGGGTAAAGGTCATGAGGATGTAATTCTGTAATATGGAAACTCGAACCTATATTCGTGCGGTCGACCTGAACGAAGCGCAGCTGCAGCGCATCACTTTTGCTGAGCTGCTGGAGAGCCGACCTGATAACAACGATGGCTTTCTGCAGTACCTGCCGCATGGGGCTACGCCACAGCCACCTAAACAGGAAGTCGAGCCTGAGGT
>JADGCH010000015.1:16066-20017 GCA_015229115.1 Magnetococcales bacterium | reverse complement strand
AGTACCTGCCGCATGGGGCTACGCCACAGCCACCTAAACAGGAAGTCGAGCCTGAGATTGATGTCGAAGAGCTGTTCCGTCGACGCATGGAGCAGCTGGAGCGTGAAACGTATCAGAAGGTTTTTGCCGCCGCCGAGCAGGCTGGCCTGGATATGGGTCTGAAAAAAAGGGATCAGGAGTTATCGATCCTGCTGCCACGTGTTGAGCAGCTTATTCGCGGTCTGGAACTGCTCCCTGCCCGCATCTTCGCGGTCTCGGAGCAATTCCTGGTAGAGGTTGCGGTCGTTCTGGTGCGCGAGCTACTGCAACATGAGCTGACCATTCAGCCAGAGGGCGTGGTGGCTCGGGTACGCAAGGTGCTGTCCCAGGTGATCAGCCAGGATGATCTACAGCTCTACCTGACTCCACAGGATGCTGATCTGCTGGCCGGCATGGCCGAGTTTCGCCGGTTGCGCATTGTGGCCGATGAGACCCTGTCGGCCGGGTCGGTGCGCGTTGAAAGCAACTTTGGCGGTGTAGCCTACGATCTGTCGCAGCAGTTACAGACCGTGGAACAGGGGTTGCGCAGCTACCTGATCGAACGACTGGAAGATAGCCGCAGTGAGCGCATCAAGCAGCAGAATCTGGCTGCCATGCGTCAATTGGGCATGGAAGCCATGGCCGAGTTGGAAGCCAGTCAGGCTGCTGTACCCTCACCGCAGCTGGTGGCAACGGAAGAAGAAGCCTCGGCTCCTGATGAACAGGTCGAGATGGCCCCAGCAGTCGAGCCCATGGATGAGGACGAGGCAGAGGACGAAGAGGAAATCCTGACCGCCGATGAAGCCGATCAAAGCCTGTCAACCCTGCTGGTCGATGAAGAGGCCCTGCTGGACATGGAAGACGAGGCGGCCAGTGAAGACGAAGCGGCCAGTGAGATGGAAGCAGCGGCCACGGAAGACGATGACGTTCCGGATGATGCGGAGCAACTAGCCGCTGAGGAACCAGAAGAGGCCGAACCCGAAGAAGACGATGAGCTGACCGAGGCCAACTTGGCGGCGCTGCTGGGCAATGGCCACGAGACAGAGGAGAGCGAAGAAGAGATCGAGGATGAGGCATGAGTGCCGCCGAGTTCGCCATTCCATGGCAGGAATACGGTAACGCAGCACGGGCCTCGCTGGGCAGCTACCGGCTGGGACGGGTCAAGCAGGTGGTCGGCCTGTTGATCGAAGGGGACGGCCCCAATTCTTCCATTGGTGAGCTGTGTGACGTGCTGCCTATGGAGGGCCCCTCCATCAAGGCCGAGGTGGTTGGTTTCCGCGAGAAATCGGTGCTGCTGATGCCCTTGGGCCCTGTCAAGGGCATCCACCCGGGCAGCCGTATCATCACCAAAGGCCAGGCTGAAAATATTCCGGTAGGGGATCTGTTGCTGGGACGGGTCATCGGACCCATGGGAGAACCCCTGGACGGACTCCCTCCGGCACGGCTGCGCGAAACAGCACCCCTGCATGCCGACCCGATCAACCCGATGCACCGCCGTCGCATTGACCGCCCGCTCGATCTGGGAGTGCGGGCCATCAACGGTCTGTTGACCATCGGCCGCGGCCAGCGCGTCGGCATCTTTTCCGGTTCTGGTGTCGGTAAAAGCACCCTGCTGGGCATGATGGCCCGTTACACCGAGGCTGATGTCAATGTCATCGGTCTGGTCGGTGAGCGCGGTCGTGAGGTAACAGAGTTTATCGATAATGTGCTGGGTCCGTCCGGCATGAAGCGTTCGGTGGTGGTGGCCGCCACATCCGATCAGCCTCCTCTGCTGCGCTTACGGGCTGCTTTTGTCGCCACAACCATTGCCGAATATTTCCGCTCACGCGGCAAGCAGGTGCTGCTGCTGATGGATTCGGTCACCCGTGTTGCCATGGCCCAGCGTGAGGTCGGATTAGCGCGCGGTGAACCTCCTACCAGTCGCGGTTATCCCCCCTCAACTTTCATGCTGTTGCCGCGACTGCTGGAGCGCGCTGGCCGTGGCCAGGGTGAGGGCAGCATCACCGGCTTGTATACGGTGCTGATGGAGGGAGACGACCTGCAGGATCCTATCGTCGACGCGGTGCGTGGTATTCTCGATGGTCATATTGTGCTATCGCGTGATCTGGCAGCCGCCAACCAGTACCCGCCGATCGACATCCTGGGTTCCATTTCCCGTCTGATGGAAGATCTGGTGGGTCAGGAGCACCGCAGAGCGGCGGCGCAGCTGCGCGAGATGTTGGCGGTCTACGTCAAGGCCGAAGACATGATCAACATCGGCGCTTATGTCGCTGGC
This sequence comes from Magnetococcales bacterium, assembly GCA_015229115.1. GTDB lineage: Bacteria > Pseudomonadota > Magnetococcia > Magnetococcales > JADGCH01 > JADGCH01. The sequence goes on along the minus strand of JADGCH010000015.1, from coordinate 17,724 downwards.
TCCAATCCCCAGATTGACCGAGCCATCCAGCTGATCCAGCTGGTGCGTGATTTCCTCAAGCAGCCTGTTCTGGAACGTTCCAGCCTGGATGAAAGCGTACGGCAGCTGCAGGACATCTTCAGGATTTAGCGATCCAGAGCATCCAGCAGTCTGCGGATGTCGTCATCATCTCCCGGATAGATGCTCTTAGCCATGATGGCCAGCTGGGGAGCATAGCGCTTCGGAAAAAGCCGCTGTTTCAGAGGAAGCAGCGGACTGAAGTGGTAAGGCAGGCCCAGCCACCGCAATAACTTCAGTTTCAGTCCTCGCCTCTGCTCCGACAGGGACAGCTGGCTCCAGTCGGGTTGTGGTGCCTTGCCAATGACATCCGCAATGGCGGTGGCAATCTGGCGGGTAGCCTGACCCGATGGACTGGCACACCACTGCCGCAAATGATCCCGACGCAAGGGCTGCAGCTCAGTCTGCTGGGGTTGCGCCAGTTGCTGTTCCACCAGCGCTACAATCTGCTCCGGATCCTCACACAGGACATTCTTGCGTGCCAGCTCCTCATGGAAAAAGAGCGGGTGACGCTCAAACACCAAAGAGATGGTCGGTTTACCGGCAATCCAGCTCTCGATGGTGGTGGTACAATCCTCACAGGCTATGGTTAGCTCGCTCTCAAGAATTCTGGGCACGATGTCATGACCGGTGTCGATCCGGATGCGTTGCTGCAGCTCCGGTGGCAGCTGGTCAATCCAGCCACGGTAGATCGGTATCTCTTCGCGTGGGTGAGGACGCAACGTGATTTGGTAACGGTTGCAGTGCACCAGCTTGCCGATGAACTCAAGCACCTTCTGTTGTGACCGGTGGTTGGCATGAATAGCCGACCAGTAATCCTGATAAGCCGGGATGCGATCTTTCCACGGAGCGAACAGCTTGTCGGCTTCACTGCGCGGCCAGTCATGATACCTGGCAAACGAAAAATTGGTGCAGATCAGCAGGTTAGGTCGATCAACCGATGGCCGGTCTGCCGACGAATCAGGCTGTTGCTGGTAAATGCTGGACCAGGGAGGAAAACAGAAGTCAAATCGTGGAGGACCCACCACTTCCAGTCTGGCTTGGTCATAGCTACCCGATTCCTGCAGGGCCCGCTGCATGGTTTCGTTCCAGCAGAAAAACAGGTCAACATGGGCCCCCTTGTGATATTTTCCGGCCCAGAAGGAACCAACATCGGGATTATAGGCAATACCCTCATTGGGTAGTACCGCTGTACGGACTCCCAATTGTGCCAATCTTTTGGAATAGGCCACCAGATGGGTGGTGGTCAGGTGGTTAAAGAGGATCAGATGAGGACGATAGGCCGCCAAGCATCCCCGGTAAGCCTCCAGTGGTTCCAGATGAGTCTCGATACCCATTTTTTTGAGGTGATGGCCAATCAGGGCCGCCGCCTGCATATCCCTACGTTTATGGTCGATCAGGATGACAATATTTGGCCCATTAGTGTTCATGAATACCCCCTGCATTCTCTAGGACAGAGGGCAACTGTGCCAGTAATTTTGGCAGAGCCGACTGAACCGTTTCCCATACCACATCAAGATTGATTTCAAAATAACCGTGTGTAATGCGGTTGCGCATGCCTTTCATGTTTTTCCAGGGAATATCAGGATAGATATCCAAGC
>JADGCH010000015.1:0-15969 GCA_015229115.1 Magnetococcales bacterium | reverse complement strand
CGCGAGCTGCTGTGAACATGTGATCGAGACAATCAGCAAGACAACGTATACTCATATCGGCACAGCTTCCGCGAGCACTTGATGACGAAATTTAACGGGTAGGTCGCCGGGAGTCAGAACATCAATGGGAATACCAAGACGTTCTTCGAGTTCTACCTGTAACCCACCAATATCGAATAATGTTGTTCCTGGAAGCGCATCAACCAGCAAATCGAGGTCACTACCGTCACGGTCGTTGCCATGAACAACAGAACCAAACACCCGTCCGTTACAAACACGGTAAGATTCAATAGCATGACGAATAACATCCCGATAAGTGTGCAAAATATCAGATGGTTTCATAGCTGCTTTCTATTATGACATCTAAAAATATCTTTTCCATTTGCTGGCACATCTGCTCCAGCGATGCATGCTGGTGTACGGCATCCCGTGCCGCCTGACCGAGCCGCTGGCGCAAACCAGCATCCTGCATCAGCATGACCATCGCATCAGCCAACTGTTCTGGATCACGTGCCGGGGTCAACCAGCCAGTTTGCTGGTGCGTGACGACCTCACCGATTGCGCCAACATCACGGGAAGCAATCACCGGCAGGCCACAGGCCATAGCCTGCAGCAACGCCTGGGGCACGCCCTCGTTGGCATAGGAGGGCAGCACAAACAGATCCAGCGCATTCAACCACGACGATATGTTGGTTTGATGACCAACGATCGATACCGACGCTGTCATGTCCAATTGCACCATAGCACGTTCAATGGCGGGACGATTAGGCCCGTCCCCAATAATCAGCAGCTGGGCGGGTTGTATCGACTGACGGATGACACGCTGAAAGGCCGTCAACAGGTCAAGGTGTCCCTTCCAACTGCGCAGCGTGGCCACAATGCCGATCAGGAACAGGTCAGCAGGCCGTCCCAGCTGCCGCCGCATGTCCTGGCGATCACGGGGGCGGTAATCATCCAGGTCAATACCGGTCGGGATCGACGTGACCCGTTGGGGATCGATGCGGAAACGCTGTTGCAGCTGTTCCTTAATGCACAGGCCAGTCGTCACCACATGGTTAGCCCCACGGGCATACAACCAGCGCGACAATCCATTTTGGGGCGGCAGGGCCGAAAGATGACGCACCCGCACCAAGGGAATTCTCGGTCGCAGCAGCCGCACAGCCAGCGCACCGAGCCAACTATCCACCGAGCTGTGCGTCACCAGAACATCGGGGGCGTAACGGCGCAGATAGCGCACCAGTCCCATCAAGGCTGTCACCGATTTGCGCTCAATAGCCAGGGAAGTGACCGGGACCCCATAACCAGCGGCGCGCTGAAACAGGGTAGCCGATTCCGGACAAGCGACCATTAACTGATGGCCACGACGCATCATGGCTTGGGCTTCCGTCAGAATGCGTATCTCCTGCCCGCCCCATCCCAGGGAGGCCTCGGTGTGAAGAATGCGTAGCGGCCTAGGATCCACGGGTCTCCGAAAATTGCGTTATAAGGCTACGGTAATGCTGCGTTACGAAGAATACGGTATGATCAATAAGGAACAAATTCAAGATATTTTTTTGACATAAAGCCACATCCAGCGCATGGTCAGGCCAGTGAGCCAGAATATCCGCCAACACCTCAGCCAGAGCTGGAGCATTACCCGCCTGGTAGAGATAGCGGGAATCCTCAATAACCTGTTCGATGATGCCGCTGCGACTGGAAATCAGGGGTACCCCACAGGCCAGCACTTCGACGGCAGCCATGCCAAAGGTCTCCTGTCTGGAAGGATTGATAACCAGATCGTACCGACGCACCAAGGCAGCAAACTCGTTGACACGACCCAGAAACCGTATTCGACAATGGTTCAGCTGCGCCAGATCGTGTCGGTCGGTATCATGATCCGGACTAGCGCCGATAAAATCGATGCTCCAGTCCTGCTCGTGCCACCAAGCCTGTGCTTGCAGCCGTTGCAACGCCGTGATGACATCACGCCATCCTTTCTGCGGCGCGCTGGAACCGATGACCAGCAGCCGTTGCACCGTACCAGCCACGGCTTGAGGAGGTAAAATTTCCTGTGGCAACACGCCATCGTGGAAAACATGCACCGCACGACCCGGATCCCAGCCGGTTACCTGCTGCTGCAGGGTCGTGCCAATGGCCGCCATCCAGTCACACTGGTGACATTGGTACTTGAAGTAATCGTTCCGCTGCATACCGGAACTGCGCAAAAAGATAGCCGACGGCACCCTCAGCTGTCGCGCCAGAGCGCGCGTCAGCAGCCCTTCGGCGTAATCATTCCCTTGCACCATCAGGGGATTCATCCCCAACTGGTGCAGTCGGGCCGCAACGCGACGGGCAAAGGCTCCGTTGCCATAAGCACGTGCCAGCAACGAGCGGGAACTGGGAAAGGGTTCGATGATGACCGAAATACCCTGCTCACGACAGGCTTCGACCAGCCAGCCATGGCTGGAGCAAACCACCACCGGATGCCACAGCTCCCGGATGGCTGGTTGCGTCAACAGCCGCCAGAGACAGGTCTGCGCCCCAGCCTTATGGGGTCGGTTTTGCAGGAAAATGACGCTTTTGATCACTTTACCCAAGTAATTTTGACAATCCTGCACAAACTATCTCCACATCAGCAGGAATCAGATGCCCAAGCACACTTGACAAGATTCCCGCCTGCGCGGGAATGACGAAAAATTCCGTTGTCCCGTAGTCACGATCAAACGTGATCAATATTCTGTCATGGTCACGGGCAAAGGCCAGAACAGCGTCGTCTGTGCTGCCTGCCATAGACTCGGAAATAGCCCAGACATTGTACCCCAAAGTGCGTAAATGCCGTACCGTACCAAGGGGAATATTCTCGTTGGCCAACAGTTTCATGAAGCGGCCAATGCGATGGTGAAAAACTGTTCATCGTGCAAACAATGAGCACTGAAAGCAAATACAGCCAACAAGTCTTCTCGGGTCAAATTGGGATAGTTTTCCAGCACCTGTGCCTCAGACCACCCTTCAGCAAAAAGAGCTAACAGGAATTCTACAGATAGCCGCGTTCCCTTTACAACCGGTTTTCCAACCAATACACGCTCATTCACCTCAATATGATGATGCCAGTTGATCACTTCAAAACCCTTTCCAGTATGTATTCCAACATGGGTCACTGGTATTCATCTTGAGCAATTAAATGCCAGATAAGGACCACCCGCCTGTGGTAGGGTGATCGACCCTATCTCGTCATGATTCCGCAACGGGCGCGGCTGCTGCCAGGAGGAACGATAATCACCGGGCTGTTCCGGCAGGCCACCCTTGCCTTTCACCATAAAGCTGCTGCCACCACTGCCCCTCTTACGCCTGGCACAGGAGCGCTGGCCCAAAGAGCTAATATCAACAAACTGCGTTGGTACCGACGTTAACGAATCGGTGACGTTGGTATTGGGAGTGTTGATGTTGACCGTGCCCTGCAGCCCCAGTGCCGATGAAGCCGTCACCGAGCTGTGAATGTCACGCAACAGGGTCTGCGAGTTGATTTCGATGTTGCCGCCCGCTCCTTCATAGGCATTAGCTTCAATGCGGCTGCGACGCAGAATCAGATAGACCGGATCAATGAAGATGTTGCCGCCACCGCCGTCACCCCCTTTGACCGACGTGGTAATGGCTGAATCGGTCAGATCAATCTTGTCCCGCACCAGTACCCAAATATCGCCACCACCACCCTGCTCCGACTTAGAGGAGATTTCGCTATCGTGTAGATGCAGGTTGTCCGTGGCTGTCAGAGTAATGGAACCGGCCTGCCCAGCCTGGCCCGTTGTTGATGTGCTGTTGGAAGCGATCGTGCTCTGACCAGCCATCTCGATCCGCTGGGTGTTGATCTGGATGGAGCCCCCCGCTCCTGCCCCGGCTGTCGAACTTTCAATGCGGCTGCCACCGCTTAAATTGAGCCATTGACCATCCAACAAAACAGTCCCACCGGGCTTGTTGCCACCCAAAACACCGGCACTGATAACACTGCCTGCCGAACCGATCAGCTTCGGTGTTGCAAAGCTGATGCTGCCACCCTGCCCTGCCTTGGCTTCGGTCTTGATCGAGCCGTTATTTAACTCGATCTTGTCGGTTGCCGCCAACTTGATCTCACCCGCATCACCCGCGCCGCTGTTGGAAGAGGCAATAGCGGCTCCACCCTGCAACGACACTTGCTGAAACGATGGGTCGTTGAGCGTAATATCACCGGCCTTGCCACTACCACTGCCCGAAGTGCTGATCTCGGCCTGATCGATCATGGTCAGCAACGATGTCACCGCCGTGATCTTACCAGCCTCGCCCGCTGCTGTTGATCTACCAAACAGGCCACTCCCTTTGCCAGACAGGATCACACCATCCGGAGCCCTGACTGTGATGACACCGCCAGCCCCTTCCCCGCCTGTTGAGCTTTCGATATAACTTCCTCCGGACAGATCAACCGTCCTGCCGTTGAACAGAATGGTCCCACCTGGCTTGCCGCCACCCGTCACACTGGCACTGATGACACTACCTACCATACCGGTTAGCTTAGGTGTCGCCAAGCGGATACTACCCCCTTGACCTTCTTTAGCCTCGGTCCTGATCGAACCATTAGCCAAGTCGATTTGGTCGGTTGCTGCCAGTTTGATCTCACCCGCATCACCCGCGCCGCTGTTGGAAGAGGCAATGGCGGCTCCACCCTGTAACAAGACTTGCCGCAGCGATGGGTCGTTGAGGGTAATATCACCGGCCTTGCCGCTACCACTGCCCGAAGTGCTGATCTCGGCCTGATCGGTCATGGTCAGCAACGATGTCACCGCCGTGATCTTACCGGCCTCACCGGCTGCTGCTGATCTGCCAAACAGGCCACTGTCCTTGCCGACCAGTGTAATACCCTGTGGTGCTTTGACGGTCACCACGCCACCAGCACCCGCTCCAGCCGTCGAACTTTCAATGCGGCTTCCACCGCTCAGGCTGATCGATTGGCCATCGATAAAAATATTGCCTCCAGCACCACTGATTAGCGTTGAACTGTCAACCCTACCTCCAGATGACATAGAAAGAATTGGCGTCTTAATCGTTACATCACCGCCCTGTCCGGATTGGGTGGTGCCCACATAGAGACCGCTGGTGGCATAGCCATTGGGTATATGAATCGAACCGGAACCGTCAATCTGCAATCGTTCATGGGCGTTAATGGTGATATTGCCAGCACGACCACTGGTCTCGCTCTTAGCTGATACAAAACCTCCATCGTGCACACGAACCCGATCGGCTTCAATCTGAATTTGTCCAGCACGGCCACCATTGGTAGTAGCAATCTCAGTGCTAGCGGCAATGCGTCCACCATCACCAACGTCAACATCCTGTGCTGTGATGATAATTTGTCCAGCTTGACCCGATCCAATGGTTAGGCTATCGATCTGTGAGACCTTATTCAAAATATTGGTACCATCAGAACGACCCGCCACTGATACCGATTCACTAGCCGTCACCCGTACCGTACCACCCGTACCTGATCCGGAAACAGAACTGCGCAAGATCCCGCCACTCATGGTGAAACGATCGACGACCAAAGAAACATCGCCAGCATTGCCATCGACAACAACAGCACTAATGGTCCCGTATCGTGTTAATGACAGCTGTGGTGTTGTGACACGAAGCGAACCGCTATTGGAACGCCCCCAACCCGTACTGATAATTGTGGCCCCAAAGGAAGAGTTTTCCCCATCTAAAACAATTGACTCACGACCGGTAACACTAATATCACCATTGTTGCCCCCATCATAACCAGTGGTCAAGATCTGTGCTCCCCATCCACCACCATGCAAGTTGATGCGATTGGCAGTCACTGTAATCGCCCCACCCGCAGCACCACCGGTTCGGGTCCAGGAAGCAATCTCACCACCTTGATTAATTTCCAGATCACGGGTGTCGACGAGGATGGCACCGCCAGCACCACTCCCTTCAGTCCTGGTGTTGATTGACCCGGAAGTCAATCCACTATTATTACCAATACGGGTAGTACCAGACACAGCGATGTTGAGTGCTCCACCACGACCACCGGCACCAGCAATCACCTTGCTGCTGATCTCGCCATCATCTTTCAGAACCAGATCACTCCCTGCATGGACTGCCATGGATCCAGCATTACCAGCGCCCCGTGTTTCCGTGTATAACCCAGTCGCACTAAAGGGAACGCCACTGATGAGAATATCCCCCTTGCTCTTTACAATCAGATCTCCTCCCAATCCACTGTCATAATTCCTGCTAATGATCCGGCCTTTATTGTGTAGTGCCACACTGCCGGCATCGACAGCAATATTGCCCCCCTTGCCGGCATCCCATGCAATGGCCTCAACAGATCCCCCATCCCGCAATGTCAGCGCACCGGTGTTGGTTATGCGAATATCACCCCCAGCACCAGTGGAATAACTGGCCGCATCGATAAAGCTCCTGCTACCGGATAGCGTGATATCACCCTTGGCTACGATACTCAGTGTACCACTGTTACCCAACCCAGAAGTTCCAGCAGACAAATGGGTGTCAGCGGTTGGACTGCTCTTTGGATCGCTAATAACCAGATGGCCAACATCCAACACAATATCAGCGCCTCTACCAGAACCGACGACACCAGCAACGATGCTGCCTCCACTTTGCAGTGTTAAGGTGCCCCCACTGGTCACCTGAATGCTGCCGCCAACCCCACTGGAACCTGCAAAAACGTTAGCCCCGAAAAATGCACCAGGACCCGATAAGAGGGTATCCCCGATTGTATTGACCTGGATCGTGCCACCATTACCAGAACCGATGACGGCTGCACTTAAACCGGACCAGTCGGTCGACAGCTCGTCAACAACGAGGCTACCCGCATCAACCGTGATGGTACCACCTTTACCAGAACCGGTACTATTGACCCGCACCTTACTGACGTTTTTCATAGTCACCGCAGCCGGGGTAGCGATGGTGACCGCGCCGCCAGCGCCAGAGGACTCGCTGTTGCTGTTGATGGTACCATTGCTGGCAAAACCGCCCCCGTCCAGCGTGATGTCGCTACTGGCCTTAATAGCCACTGTGCCACCCGCTTGGACTCCCTTATTGACAGCACCGATACCTGCACCGGTGACGGATATCGCCTTACCCTGTACCAGTACCGAGCCACTTTCTTTACCCGTGGCACCGGAGACCTCAACATCAAAAGAGGTCCCCAATGGCCGTGATTGGGTGCGCTTGAGTGTGATATCGGCCATCTTGTCAAAGCCAGTGGCAGCAGCCCCCTCCTCCACCTGTACCGTACCAGCCGAGTCAGTAGCTACAATGGCTATCTGGCCACTTTTGGCTGTCAAGACAGCATTGTTGGCCGTCACGGCACCACCCACCAACGACAGGCTCTTTTTTTCTGGTACAGTCAATTGAGCCCCGTTGACGGTGATGTTTCCCATCTGCCGGTTGCCGAGAAAACCAAAGGCGACCGGATCAACCGAGACCAGCGGCGTAGTCTGCTGGCTGGGGTCAGCGTGGAAGCGGCCACCATCTTTGAATTGAATCTGGTCGCCACTGCTGGCGTGGAACGAACCCGTGACATCCAGTCTGGCATTGGGTCCAAATAGCATCCCCTTCGGATTGACAAACCACAGATTGGCGTTGGGAATCTCGGATTTGATGGTACCGTCGATGCTGGAAGGCGCACCACCGGTAACACGCGAGACAACGTTGTTGACGTTGCTGCCAGAAAAGGCGGCGGTTTCGCCCTGGGTAAGGTCAAACTGCTTGAAGCTGTGGAACAGGTTGCGCCCTTGGGTGACGCCCTGACTCTGCGGGATGGCAAAGGTGCTGCCGGTCTTGACCGCATCGCCTGCGGTGGTGCTGCCACCCAGTGTGCCATCGAACTTGACCGCTCCTGCAGCATGGGACGGTGCCGGACAGGCAACCATAGCAACCCATAACGATAAAATTGACTGTATTTTACAGGTTTTCAATGTCAATATAACCTCTATAAAGGTTAATCACGATAAAAAAACATGCACAACAACCCGTGCTGGCTTAACCACTCCAGCTGATCCAGCCACCGGGATCGTTAGCCTTCAGATCAGCCAGTTTGACCCCGCTGAGGGTGAAGGCCATATCGGCCTTTTTATCACCGTTCCAGTCCAGTTCCATTAGTTTACTCGAATCGGTAAAACGCACTTCGGTGTTGCTGCTGCCACTGAACTTTTGACCGGCAGCCAGCACGGTAAAATCACCGCTGTTGCCGTCCGCACGCAAACCATCGCTGATCTGGATTCTATCACGACCAATGGTAAAATTGCTGATGGTGTCTTTGGATGTGGATGAGGACTCAGCCGCGTCAGCGTAGAGAAAAACGGTCTGTATGACACTGCCTTTTCCGGCAGCGCTCAGCTTGTCCGCTCCACGTCCTGCACCGATCACCGTGAATTCCAGCGTATTGTTGCTGCCAATGGTGATGGTATCGTTACCACTGGAGCCGATCACGCTGTCCACATCAACGATCGTGATGTTACCGGCACTGGCCAGGATAACCACATCCTCGCCATCGCTTCCCAATACCGTTTTGACCTTTGACAGCGTAACATAGGCCCCATCCAGCAGGCGTACACTGTCGTTACCACCGCTTCCAACCAGTGAATCAATATTCTGGATGGCAACGCTGCCACTGCTCAGCATCACCACCGTATCCACCTCATCACTACCGACGATGGTTTCCACGGCCTTGATAAAAAGCCGATTGCTGTCCAGCAGGGTCACCGTGTCCACACCCTTGCTGCCCACAATGCTTTCGATGTTGCTGACGGTCATGGCAGCGCTCGTCAACAGGGTTACTGTATCCGGTTTGGCAGCACTGGAACCCAACACCCCCTCCACTCCGGAGCAGTTGACCGATGCAGCCGCCATCAGGGCAATGACATCTTCCTCATCACTGCCCACCACGGTTTCGATGGCCGAGATGGTAAACGTGGTCCCCGCATCAAACAGGGTCAGTGTATCCGCTTTGGCACTACCGACTGCAGACAGGCCAGAAGCCATGGCATCGTTGTTGAGGCGGTAGGAGATGGTGTTGATGACAGCCATGTTCAAGGCATCGGATGCAGCGCTGCTGTTACCAGCTGCATCCATCTGTACCGCCCGGATCGAATAGCTACCGGCATCAAGGTTGAGATCGGCGTTCCAGAAAGTCCCGGTCACGGCGGCAGTCGCCAGAATCTCGCTATTCTGCGCCACGCCATTGTTGTCGCGATCCTCAAACAGCACCAGGGTGGCTCCCGTTTCACCGCTACCGCCACTCACGGTCAAGTCACGGGTCTGGCTGGTGATGCGGTCGTTGTTAGAGCTACCATTATCATCAGCCGCCATAAGATTCAAGCCGCTGGGCGTTGCCGGAGTGCTGTTGTCTACCGTAACCAACAGCAGGGCAGAATCAGAGCTGACATTACCAGCGATGTCGGTTTGCCGCGCCAGCCAGCTGTGGCGACCCGCTGTCAGTCCAGTCAGGGTTATGCGCCAATCACCGTCGGCCGTCGCCGTCGCCGCACCAACCCGCGATCCACTCTCGTAGAGTGCTATATCGGCACCCTGTTCAGCCCCGCCACCGACGACGGTCACGCTATTGCGGTTGGTCACCCCATCTCCTGCCACGCCGCTGTCACTGCCAACATCCAGTCTCAATCCGGTCAAGGCACTCACGAATGAATCCACCGTTATCGACAGTGCTGCCGATGCCGTGCTGACGTTCCCTGCCAGATCGACCTGCACAGCCCGGACGTTGTGTGCCCCATTAACCAGCCCATCCTCAATCTCGCTATGCCAGACCCCACGACTGACCTGGGTGGTCTCCAGCAACTCCCCGTCATCCAGCCTGCCATTGTTGTTACGATCGTCGAACAGGGTCAGATAAGCCCCTTCCTCTCCGGTACCACTGATCATCAGGTCAAAGCTGTTACGGACAATGTTGTCGCTGTTCGACCGTCCGCTGTCATCATCAGCAGCCAAGTCTAACCCTGCAGGAGGCGATACCTCGTTATCAACCGTGATCAGCAGACCGTTGGAAGCACTGCTAACGTTGCCCGACAGACTGGTCTGGATGGCCTTGATAACATGGCTACCCGCCGTCAAGGTAATATCAGCATTCCAATTGTTGGCCGTCACGATGGTCGTCGTCAGCAACTCTCCGCTGTTGATGCCACCGTCGTTGTTCCTGTCATCAAACAGGGAGACGTAGGCACCCGTTTCACCACTACCACCAATGGTCAACCCCGAGCTCTGGCGGGTGATACGATCATCGTTCAGCAAGCCGCTATCGTCCGCTGCTGCCAGCGACAGATTGCCAGACAGACCCGGTCGATCCGGCAGAGTGGCATCAACGCTGACAATTAAGGCCACCGACGTCACACTGCTGTTGCCTGCCCGGTCACTCTGAATCGCCTTGATGCGATAGCTGCTGTCGGTTGCCAGAGCGATATCAGCACTCCATTGTCCCGTTGCCGCAACCGTCACGGTGGTCAGCGGCTCCCCACTGTCAACCTCACCATTGTCATTGCGGTCATCAAACAGCCTCAACAGCGCCTGCTTCTCACCACGACCACCGATGGTGAGCCCGGTTGTGCGGTTGGTGACGGCATCGCTGCTGGAAAAACCGCTGTCATCCTCGCTGGCCAGGGCGATTCCGGTCGGTGCCAATGGTGCAGAAGGATCAATCACAATAGCCAGGGCCGTCGATGCCACACTGCCATTACCCGCCGCATCGATCTGCGTGGTCTTGATGTCATGTTCTCCGGGCCACACCCTGGCCACCACACTCCAACTGCCATTAGTAACCACGGCAGTCCCCCAGCGTTCGTTGATATCAGCGATACCCTCTCCGCTATCATCGTCGAACAGAATGACCGTGGCCCCATTTTCACCACTACCGGTAAACCGTATGGTGGCTGTCTTGTTGGTAATATTGTCATGGTCCAACAGACCACTATCGTCTGATGCCACCATATCCACCGCCGTTGGCGGCAAGGGCGCGGTGGCGTCGATGGTCAGAATCAGCGCCGTCGAACTGCCGCTGCTGTTGCCCGCCACATCAACCTGTACCGCCCGAATAGCCTGTGTGCCAGATGTCAGGCTGATATCACCACTCCACAGCCCGGCAGCCGTCACAGTGGCCGTCGTCAGGGACTCGCCCTCATCCACACTGCCGTTGTCGTTGCGGTCAACAAACAGGGTAACACTGGCCCCGACCTCACCCTGCCCAGTGATGGTCAGAGCACTGGTCTGATTGGTCAGATTGTCGCTGCTGGAAAGTCCTCCATCATCAGTGGCTGCCAGATCCAGGTTGGACGGAGCCAATACGGTGGTATCGAACGTAATATTCAAAGCCGCCGACGTTGCACCGACATTGCCAGCCGCATCAACTTGGCGCACCAACACCGAGTTGCCGCCGGGTACTGCCGTAAAGACACTGGCCCAACTGCTGCCCCCATCGCTGCTGTATTGCAGCGTGGCCCCTGTTTCAGTGCCTGCAACAACAACAGCCTCTCTGTTGGTAATCCGGTCTGTGGTACTAACGCCGCTGTCATTCTCAAGTGTAACGGTCGGTGCGGCAGGAGCTATGGTATCAACCGTGATGGTCAAGGCGGTCGATGCACTGCCATTGCCAGAGGTGTTGCTCTGGATGGCCCTAACGGCATGGGTGCCAGCTATCAGGCTGATATCAGCACTCCACGCTGCAGCTGCGATGCTGGTAGTAACCAGAGCTTCGCCATTGTCCGCCACCCCGTCGTTATCTTTGTCATTAAACAGCACCAAAGTGTTACCGGAAACACCGCCACTGCCGCTGATAGTCAATCCACTGGTCTGGCTGGTGATGTTGTCACTGTTGGAAGTACCGCTATCATCAGCAGAGGCAAGGTCAAGACTGGTAGGGGCAGAAGGCACGTTGGCGACCGCAAAATTGAGCGTGGCGGCATCGCTGATACCACCATAATGGTTGCCTGCCACATCACGCAGCACACCAGCAGCCATCTGTACCGAATAGGTTGTACCAGCATTGAGACTGGCGGTTGGGTTGATAGTCACCGTAGCACCGCTGATCGATATCTGGGAACTGTCTGTAACAGCGATGGTGCGACTGTCACTGCCACTGCTGATCACCACATTACCAGCACCGGCCGTTACTGTTTCACTGAAAACCAGCACTACATTGGCATCGGCGGCAACCGTCGCTGCATTATCTGCCGGTGTGCTGGATGACAGCGTTGGGGCTGTGTTGTCGAGCGTAAAAGTCAAAGCTGCCGACGGTGCACTGGTATTTCCAGCTGCATCAACCTGGCGCACCAACACCGAGTTGCTGCCGGATACTGCCGTCGATGTACTGGCCCAACTGCTACCCCCATTGCTGCTGTATTGCAGCGTGGCCCCTGTTTCAGTACCTGCAACAGCAACGGTCCCTCTGTTGGTAATCCGGTCTGTCGTACTGCTGCCGCTGTCATTCTCAAGTGTAACGGTTGGCACAGAGGGGGCTGTGGTGTCGACGGTGATAGTCAACGCCGTTGATGCGGCGCTGCTGCCAGAGGTGTTGCTCTGGATGGCTTTGATGGCATGGGTGCCAGGCGTCAGGCTGATATCAGCACTCCATGTTGCAGCCGTGATGCTGGTAGTGACCAATGCCTCGTCACTACCGACAGCGCCGTCGTTGTTCTTGTCATCAAACAATACCAACGATGCTCCCGTTGTCCCACTACTGCCGCTGATGGTTAGGCCACTGGTCTGGCTGGTGATGTTATCACTGTTGGAAGCACCACTATCGTCGCTGGCAGAAAGGTCGAGGCTAGTTGGAGCTGCTGGAATAGCAGGCAATGATACCGATAAACGATAGCTACCAGTATAACTACTATAACCTTTTGCAGATAAAAAATAACTTCCACTACTTAGTGGTGTATAGATAATTCTTGAATTAACATTTTCAGATGTGGCATCGTCGTTACGTGCTACCTCCACGCTGTTTTGATCGTACAATATAAGCAAAGGATCATTCAACGTTCCCTGTGAAGTAGGGGAACCTTCCAAATCGAAGGTATAGGGGATTCCTGCCGTCAGCGTGATAGCAAACCAGTCTACATCCGATCCCGCTTCAATGTTGCCTGCAACAGAACTACCAATAGATAACCTCCCGGTTGTACTGCTATTTCCAGCATAGTCATCAGGTGCCTGAATAGTGATAGACAGTCCTGTTGATACAGGACTACTGCCAGATGTGTTGCTCTGTATGGCTCTGATATTATGTGTACCAGTCGTCAGACTGATATCAGCATTCCAGCTTGCTGCCGTGATACTAGTAGTGACTAATGCCTCGCCGCTACCGATGATCCCGTCGTTGTTCTTGTCATCAAATAGCACCAGTGTGCTACCAGAAACACCGCTACTGCCGCTGATAGTCAGTCCACTGGTCTGGCTGGTGATGTTATCACTGTTGGAAGCACCACTATCGTCACTAGCAGAAAGATCAAGGTCGGTTGGAACCGATGGCGTTGGGGCATTCGATTTGACCGATAAACGGTAGGTGCCAGTTGGAGAACCACTGCGGTACCACGATTGTGCACGCAGATAGTACTCACCGCCACCCCTTGGGCTTGGGGTGTAAACTAGGTGTGCTCCAAGAGCAAAACCAAAGCTATAAAAACCAGTAGAATCAGTTAAACTTAGATAGGGGTCAACCAACGTGCCCTGTGAGGCAGATGCCCCCTCTAAATCGAAGGTATAGGTGACTCCACCCTCCATGGTAACAATGAATGAGTCAGTATCAGACGACGTTTCAATATTGCCTGTAATGGAACTGCCAATGGGCAATCGGTTGTAACCGGCGTAATCATCTATTAACTTGGCTGATAAACGATAAGTGCCAGTTCTGGAACTGTAGTTCTGTGCATCAAGAAAATAGCTTCCACTGATGGTTGGAGTGTAGACGAGCCGTGAGTTAGTGCCTTGACCGCCATCATCGGCATGGCCCACTACTGAACCGGCTTGGTTCCGTAACCGTAGATCAGGATCATCCAAGGTGCCCTGCGAGGTAGTTGATCCCTCCAGATCAAAAGCATAAGCAGATCCCTCTACTAGGTTGATAGCAAACCAGTCCGCATCCCATGCCGCCTCAATGTTACCTGTAACGGAACCACCGATAGCCAACCGCCCAGTTGTGCTGCTATTGGCGGCATAATCATCTACGGATTGGGCTCTTATGACAGTCTCAATACCAGATGTCCAAACGTTTACTCCATCTATAATTGTTATTGTATCAATACCAGTTGTGCCAAACACACTATCCACTCTGGATACCGATATGCGGCCAGTCGTCCAGAGGCGAACGATGTCTACCTCATCTGAACCGATGATGGACTCAACATCACTAACAAGCACTGATCCAGAACTGATCAAGACAATTGTATCTGTCCCGACCATTCCAATTACCCCATCTACCGCAGACAGCGCTGTACGGCCTGATGTCGCCAGAATAACAAAGTCTTCCAACGAATTTGAACCGACGACAGTATCAACGTTTCTTATGACTACAATACTTTCAGTCAATAGCGTCACTGTCTCGACTTGAGTCGTTCCAGTGATCTGCTCGACATCAGAAACAGCCGTGTGGCCGGATGTTTGAAAGTGAACACTATCTTCGCCAATCGAACCAATAATGGATTCAATCCCAGCAATAGACACCAATCCAGGACTGATTAGATCAACTGTATTTACACCAGTTACATTTGTTACTAAATCCACTCCAGATAGAGCTATACGGCCAGATGCCCCAATTGCAACACCGTCAACCCCGCGGGTTCCCACCACGGTCTCAACCTGATCAACCCCAATCATCTGAACCCCACCCGCTGCGTCTAACAAAGACAACGTGTCAACTCCAGATGAGCCAGTGACAACATCTATTGCCGAAACCGCTATATTTCCTCTGGTGATCAGTATCAACGCTTCATGATTACTGGTACCGATTACGCTCTCGATATCCGTTATAGCGATGACTCCATCGCCACTCACAAACGACAAGACATCACGACCACTGCTGCCATAAACGGTTGTATTTGAATTAAAAGATGAGCCACCATTGAGAGAAAACAACATAGTCTGACCCTTTATCTAGGTTGGAAGGGATGGACAAAACGATGAACAAGGTCTTCCAAAGCAATCTCCTCCCTTTTAGCGTCGATAAATTCATCGACGCTAGACAACAGGCCTTTCATAGCACCTCTGATGCGACAGGTGGTGCTGGGTACAGCCTGCTTGGATAGTCGCAGAATGACAAGAGGCTCTTCTTCGTCAAAAGACACAGGCTCAATAGGAAAAATGGTTCCATTTTTACAAACTGCCTCAATGGCCTGATACATGATTTTTTACTCCTTCCCTGCTACAACACTGAGTCATATCTCCTGTGATTGGAATGAATGCTTCAACAGCCTAGCCAAACTTGGCAGCCTCACGATCAGTAAAAGGGAACGGTACCCGCACAACCGCAAAACGATCAAAGATCACGATAGGCCTCTTCGTCAGCACTGCTGGCCCACTCTTCGGCAAGGGACTCCTCAATAGATTCCAGATATTCGCTATCCAATGGCTGGATGCGGCGTACCGTCGCTGTACCATCCCTGTTTAGCTGCCATGTAATCCTGTCACCGGCTGCAACCTGCAAAGCAGCACGGATGTTTTGTGGAACAATGGTTTGTCCTTTAGCCGTAATTTCCGTTTCCAGCAACATCATTCCTTCTCCTTCCCTCCTACAACCAGTTGCCAATCATGATGAAGGCGCTCCACAGGCTGGGATGGGTGGTGCTACGGTTTTTAAGCAGGGCGATCTGCGCCTGCTGCAACGCCTGCGCCTTGGTGAGCTGGCCGCTGTGCAGGTTGCGATAGAACTCCACCACCAGCTGAGCCGTGGCCTGATCGTCGATGGTCCAGAGCGAGGCTAGCACACTGCGCGCCCCGGCC
>JADGCH010000159.1 GCA_015229115.1 Magnetococcales bacterium | reverse complement strand
GCAACCGTTGCATCGATTCCGTATCAGACATGCGATCTTCTCCTGTTGAACGATTACGGCCCAAGGATCCTGAACATGAAACGGCACCCGTCACCGACGCCAGAACCACCGTCCACCGCTGCCCTGCACCAGGGGCATCGGCAACGGGTTTACGATCGCCTGACGCGTGAAGGGCTGGCCCACTTCACACCTCATCAGGTTCTGGAGCTGCTGCTGTTTCACACCCATCGTCAGGGAGACACCAACGAACTGGCCCATCAGCTGCTGCGCCGCTTTGGTTCGCTGGCAGCGGTACTGGAAGCCAATGAGGCCGATCTGGCCCATGTGGATGGCATCGGTCCCCGTTCAGCCGCCTTTCTGACGCTCATGCCACAACTGGCGCGCTACTATCTGCGGGACAAGGCCGAGCGAGCCCTGGCACCGATGGATCATCCCGATCGGGCGCGCGACTATCTGATACCGCTCATGACCGGACGCAGTGAAGAGGTTTTTTATGTGCTTTGCCTCGACAGCCGCTGCCGCCTGCTGTTTCCAGCCCTGCTGCATGAGGGCACCGTCAATCGCGTGGTGGTCGAGCCACGGCATATCATCGAAACGGCCCTGCGTCACAAGGCCAGCCAGATCATTCTGGCCCACAATCACCCCTCCGGCAACAACCAGCCCTCGGCCGAAGACATCCGTCTGACCCAGATTGTGGCCCAGGTATGCCTGCCCATCGGCATCCACCTAGCCGACCACCTGATTGTGGCCGACGATCAGCTGTTCAGTTTCAACGAGGCCGGGTTGCTAGCGCGCTAAAGCCGCTGAAGCCACACGTTATGGCGCTCATCGGCATGCTCATCGGCTAGCAAAGCAAGCTGGGGAGTCGCACGCAGAAAGGCTTCGAGGCTGGAGTGGGGCGATTGCAGTTGCATCACCCCGCCCGGACGCAACAGTGCCAGCAGGATGCGCCAACCGGTTGCCGGGTCGGTTAGATGATCCAGTGCATCGGCCACCGCAATGATATCAAAAGTGCGGTTTAACAATCCCAACTGTAACGGATCGGCCTGGAGATATTCGATGGCATCCAGCCCCAGTTGCCGGGTTTTGCGTTTGGCGTAGGCCAGATTGGCTAGGCTGAGATCGACCGCCTTGATGCGTGCCGCCGGAAACTGGCACGCCATGGCAACGGCGCTCTGTCCAGTCTTGCAGCCTACCACCAGAATATTCTGTGGTTCCCCTTGGGGCACCGACCGGGGCAATGACCGGGGCACGACCGGTTCCGGCTTGAGCCAATGCGGAGCGGGAGGAGCGCTCGACGGTTCAGCACCGACACGGGTCAGTGTGGCGATCGTGGCGCGCAACTGCGATTCCTCGGCTGGCTCGACCAGCTGCTGCACCAGCACCGCCATGACCGGCTGCGGCCACGCTCTCTCAAGCAGCTGCTGGCCCTGTGGCAGGGAATAAAGTGGGCCGTAGGCGGCAACGGCCAGCAGCTGCACAGCGGGAATGGTGGCACCGGTTGATAAGGCCTGCTGCAATCTCTGCTGCAACGCCTGAGCCCGGGCGATTTCAGCATCGGTCAAACTGAAACAATAGTCGTTGATGAAACACTGACGTGCCAAGGCACTGTAAAAATCCAGCACCGGGTCCTGATGGCCGGTATTCGCAGTATCCGTGCGGCTGGCTGAATCGAGCAGCTGCCAGCGTGCCAGGGTGAACAATTGCTCCAGCTCAACGCTGGCCACCGGTGCTGCTACCAGCAGAGCCTTGAGCAACTCGTCGCGGCTAACAGCCTGAAGGCCGTCCCCACCATACAACCAATCGGTGCTGAGTCGCAGCGGCCAAGTTCGGTTGCTGCGCGCCACACAGGCATGGATCACTGGATGGGTGACCACAATACGGCTGGCCGTCATGGCCAGATCGGTCGGACGGCACCAGGGTTCCGACAGGGCACGGACAAGACAGTCGTCGATAGGTGGACTGACCTGTCCACCATGCCAGCGTTGCATACACTGCACGAAGAGTGCTTGAGCCTCGTCACTTGGGCTGTTGTTCAGAGCCTGCATCACGTGGTTCAAGGCTAGTCCGGCCGAGCGGTTGTCGTTGCGCGCCAACAGCAGCTGCGCCAGCACCAACGCCGTCTCGGCATCGGACGTCTCAACACCATCGGGGCAGCGTTGTAGCACTCTTGCCAACACAGCCTCGGCCTCCTGCTGTCGCTGTAATGCCCTCAGTGCCTTGGCCTTACTGACCAGGGTGGCTACACAATCGGGCTGATATGCCAGCACCTGATCCAGATAGCGCAGCGCCTGTTGCCAATTTTCCTGACTCTGGGCCAGAACAGCGAGTTGGTAGGCGCTGTCGGCCTGCTGCGGCGCCAGCTCCAGCGCTTTGACATAGGCGTCCCTAGCCTCAGCCACGCGCTGGCATTGCTGCAGCGCCCGAGCCAGACTGGCCCAAGCACGAGCGTTGCTGGGTGCCATGGCCACCGCTTTTTGCAGCCAAGTCAACGCTACGAAGACGTCGCCATCTTGGCGGTAATAGTCTCCCAGATCGATCATGCTGTCGACATGGCCCGGATCGTAGCTCAAGGCCCGTTGCAAGGCTGCGATGGCCTCGGACAAATGGCCAAACTGATGGCACAGCAACGCTACCAGACTCCAGACCTGAGACAGATGGGGCTTGATGGTCAGGCATCGTTCTATATCGGCTAGAGCAGCTGTTAGATCCTGACGACGCAACCTGACCATGGCACGCAGGGCCAGAGCCTCGGCGTAGTCGGCACGATGACCAAGCGCTGCTTCAATCAGCAGCAGCACCTGCTCATCCTGACCTTTGGCTGCCAGCACGGCAGCCAGTACCAATTGTGTTTCCGGATCGGTGGACTGACGTTGATAAGCAGCCAGGGCGGCCTGTAACGCCTCATCAACCCTGTTCTGCCTCAACAGCAAACGGGCCAGCTGTGCATAAGCATCCACATTGCGCGAAGGCTCGACTTGCAAGGCTTGATCGACCATGGTCATCCACCCGTATCCTCATTGCCTACCCCAG
>JADGCH010000158.1 GCA_015229115.1 Magnetococcales bacterium | reverse complement strand
CAAGTCCGCCAGGGCCAAAATCCATGCTGTCTATGGTTTGCCACGCTTCTCGCAACAACTGATCTGCAATGATATTATTTATATCTTGTTGATAATGATCAATAATTGGGTGCTTGCTAGGGCTATATGCCATCGCTGTAGTTAACAAACTCCTAATATCATGAATATTGTTTCTTAACATACCTTCCATTAAAATATATTGGAATCGTTCCCTTACCTTACCATCTGCAATTCCATTTTGCCTTGCCACCGCTTCTGCCAGCTGCACAATATCGTTTCGTGCACGAAGAACTGGTAGAGTGATCAGTGTCGCACCGCACAGGCCTTCGCTCTGTATCAACTCTAACGGACTACTTGATCTCTCACCAGTCCTGAAAGTTGCTGCAATGGCAATGTCACGACGATCGGCAGCTAAACGAGACAATCGCTGTAACTGGTCTAGCGACCAGGTATCGATACGACGGATGAGCACGGTACATCCCAGAGGAATTTCGGGCGTACAAACCGGCTCCAGCCATTCTACCGATTCTGCACCATCAATATCATGGCACCACTTAGCAAACTGCCGACAGGCATACCATTTGCCAGTGCCTATAGCACCCTTGACTAACACCCTTGCAGGGCTTTTTCTTCTGGACTTAGCAATGGCATGGAGTGCCTCATAGCTCTCGCTGACAAAGGGATCACTTACGACGGTGTCAGGTAACAGTGTTTTAGCTGGTTCAGACAACAACTTCTTATTGATATTTTTGGGTATTTTAGTCTTGCTTGCTGCTAATATGTAGGGTAGACATATCGAAAGAAGTCCTCCGCAATCTTGTCCTTTTTCCCTTGATGTTTCAAACAAATGAACATTGCCAAGAGGTAAGCAGTTGGCGGCTATCAGCAACGTGGTGTGCATCGCTGGTGTTCCAGAACTGAGATGAAAGATGACCTCCGTTTCAGGGCCGGATCTGGGAATAGCCGCATCGACTTGTTGGTAAAGATTATCGTAATCGGTGGGGCCGTCTGATAACGTGATAGGATAATCTATTACCTCCATCCCATCTAACCCCATGCCTTCCAGTTCCTGTTTGATTCGTTCACAAAAAAAGGCACGTGCCTGGTGGTTATCACCGTTCTCGTTAAAGAGCAGCAGACGCGTTCGACTCGGTGGAATGCCTTGTCCAAGATTCAACTTCTTGTTATCGATACCACGCAACAAACGCATGATTGGGCTGTTATCATCCTGTCGAGGCGGTCTATTGTCTTGTTTAATTGAAAAATACTTTAAATCAGTATTACCAATAAACGATACGATAAGACGGGATCTTTCTTTGACCCTCATGAATACAATCCTCCAAAGCCTACACGATTATGAAAAGAAATAGCTTGATACACCGTCTCCATCCCCGAGACTCAAACCGGATGCAACCGGAGGAGGCATGATGTTGGCAACCTTCCCGTCCTTCCGCTTGGGGGGATGGTCGATCAAAAATCGCAGCAAATGCTGGGCAAAGATAGCGTGTTGCCGAGATTGAGATGACAGACAGCGTAGATCCTCCAGCACACCACGATCGGTTTCACCAAGCCCTTGCTCCCCCTCACCATTGGGTACTTTCCAAGCACCAGACACATTGTTAGGACTGTCCAGCTGGCTTATGCGCGACACCAGTTTCATCCACTGATACCACTGCATCAACACCTCTGGCATACCCTCCTGGTCAGGCTGGTAGAGCTCAGCAAAGGTACTTCTGACAATCTTACTCAGGGTTGTGGCATCGTTGGGGTGGCACAGCAAGCAGTCATGAATACTGCCAATGTCGGTTATGCCACAGGCATTAGCCTGCAGCAGCGTTTTGGCCAAGTGGGTCGCATCAAGGCTATGAATCAGATTGGGCAACAATGAGGATTGCTGTTTGGAGTCGGTAACATCTCCATCGTCCATACGACCGACACGAATTTTGAGTGGTTTACCCCCCAGATATGTGGTGATGGTGGTGTTGCTGATACGAAATTTATTCTGACAAACAGGAAATCCCAATGGACTGGACCATAACAAAGGCAATCCTTTGCAGCCATCAGCCGTTCTTCTAAGCCAACGGGTAAATTCTTTGACTCGGGGATATTTCTCTTGTAACGCTCCGCCAAGATGAACGACAATGGCCAAGGACACGTAAGCAGCCAATACACAAAGCCGGTCATGGTCACGCTGCTCAGCCGTTTGTTGATTGGCCAAGGGAAAGAGGTGTTTTCTTCTTCTGCCGTTACCATGAGAATGGTTGACTGTTTCTTCTGCCATGAATTCCTGCTTTTTTGCACATTCTCTTACAAATTTCTGTCGTTCTGGTTTCTCTTTCACCCATTGATCAACCAACTCGTCAAGACCATCCAAAGTAGGATTCTCATCCAGTGCCTTTTTAATATCCTTAGCAATCTCTTCTAGGACATAACGTGCTTGAGATCCCTCTCCAGCACCGTAAGGGATAGTCATAACCACCTTTTTAGCCGTACCCCTATTCAACCATTTATCCTTGTTAAGAGAAGCAGACAACCAGCTATCAGCCCACTCCAATCCCTGTTGATGGTGAGCATCTTTGCGTGTTTGACTTTTTCGTATTTGTCCCAGGTTGGCAGCCGCCGCGCTGGCCAACTCACTATAAATATCACCTGGAAAACCGCTATCATTCGGTTGTACGTTAACGGCCTGTGCCAACCCTCTATCACCAGTGAGAGCTGCAATATGCTGCAGACCATTGCAGCTGCCATCAATCTGTATTGGCAAGTGAATCAAGGCGCGAGGATCCTGTTTCCACTGGCGGTAGGCTAAACAAAAAGCCAGAAACTGCATCGGCTTTGAAGTTTCTTTACGCCAGAATGGTTCAGTAAGTGGTGATTCAGCGCTGGCAACAATCTTGGCCTCATGGTCGGCAATCCACCGTTCCCGTTCCTCAAATGTAATGACCTTTCTGTCCTGTATGCCCATGTCGTTCAGTATGGTTGATCGTTTAACCAAGCTTCCTCCGTATCGACGCAGCATGCTAATGCCCAGATCGTCCAATTGGCG
>JADGCH010000157.1 GCA_015229115.1 Magnetococcales bacterium | reverse complement strand
TGTATGACCAGCTTTGGCTGCCAGAATCAGCGGTGTTGTTCCCTTGTCGGCCCGTGCATGAACATCAGCACCATGATCAAGCAGGGTTTTGACGATGGCGATTTGTCGGGCCCGTTCTTCATCGTTACGCGGCATCACCCGGATACTTTTGAGTAGAGCTGTCCACCCCAGTTTGCTTTGGTAATTGACATGAGCACCACGTTCAATCAACATCTCGACATTGTGCGGTTGAAGCCATTCACCAGCCAGAATCAGTGCGTTGCATCCAGCTCGAATATTGAAGGCATGGATATCGGCCCCTTTCTGCAACAACAGATCAATCAGTTCCTGGTTGCCTTCCTGGATAGCCCACATCAGTGGGGTCATGCCCGTTAGACTGGTCTGGTTGGCACTTCCTCCCTGTTCCAGAATTTTTCTGACACCAGCGACATTACCAGCGATGGCATGACGCCATAACTCGCTGGCTGGTGGCTGATCATCACTGTAACCACCGCAACTATAGCCGATCATGGTGAGCAGAGCCGATACCAGAACAAATTTTTTCATCCGTCATACTCCAGACAGCATTTTGGGTTCATGGGAGCGAGAACGCAGCAAACTGGAAAACATCTCCCGACGTGATACATCCTGTTGCCACTCACAGCGCCGGTTGTGCTTTCGGACTAGTGTATCACGAGTATCGACAATGGTCGACCAAGCTGACAATACGGCGTCAGCATCGCTATATTTATGGAGTGACTGGATCAGAGGCTGGATCAGGTAGTGTCCCAGCAGTGGATGATAGTGCAGGTGGGCCTTTTGCCGTTGACCCAGCAGCTCCACCTCCAGCAGTGGTCCCAACAGCATCAGGGTGTCGTCGTTTTGCTGTTCAGAGGGTAGAGGCAAGCCAGGATCACGCTTGGGAAGCAGCAGACGTGCCAGCATCCAGGGAGTCAGTAACAGAAAAATACGCCAGTCATCCATGTGACGGAAAGAATGGGTGACAATAGGCATGGCTGGATTGTAGCTTGGTATCAGCGATTCATCCCAGTCTCCGCGCTGCAGCAGCTGTTGGTACAGTGCGGTATGAATTTCGATACTGTGGGCCAGTAGTGCCTCATCATCAAGCAGGCATAACTGCCAGTGGGATGCTTCCGCCATGTGAGTTGCTTCCAAACAGGTGCTGTAGTTGTTGTGCCAATAGCCGATAAAGGGACAGTTCTGCTTCCCGTGCCAGAGTAGTGGCAAATTCCGGGATCCAGAGTCGCAAATGATGATCAGTCAACTGTTCCAGCAGGGAGTGCCCGGTCGTGGCGAGACAGTAAGCGCTGCACTCCAGTATGGTGCCAAGGTAATCCGCAACACTGCCGTCACTCAGTTCCAGTCCTGCCTGACGATAGATCTGCAGCAGTTGTTCTCCGGCCCTGCCATCCATGCGACCATGGCGCCAGAAGGACTCGAACGGGGGACAGACTGTTTTCGGGAAGCCGTTGATGAACAGTCGGGTATGTTCTCCCTGCCAGGCGTCCAGTGCAATGATGTGTAGTTCTGGCAAGGCAGCGGACAACCACGGGGCATCGGTCACCGCCCATTCTGCCAGAACGGCATACGATTCTGCTTCGGGGTAGGCCAGCATACCTGCCAGCACACGCAACTGGCAGGCATCCAGGATTGGATCCATCACGGTGGTTTACCAGGGATAGCCATAAACACCAGCAGCCATGAAATAATGACGCAACAGAAAACCTCCCATCAGCACCATGAGGGAAGCTGGAACGATGACATGTTTACCGCATGATACGCCAATACCGAAGACACATTTGATTTCCATGATCAGCGGCACGATCAGACCCAAGCCAATAAAACCGACCAGCCACCCCATGGAATTCCATAACAGCTCAGCTGAACGGTAGCCACTTTCGGATCCGGACAGGGTAAAGTTGAAAAAGGAAAAGATGATCACCAGCTCAGCCGTGATGAGAGCAACATCAATCCGCTCATAGAGCACTTTGATGGTTGCATCGACGCGATGTGGAATAAACATGTA
Source organism: Magnetococcales bacterium (assembly GCA_015229115.1). Lineage (GTDB taxonomy): Bacteria > Pseudomonadota > Magnetococcia > Magnetococcales > JADGCH01 > JADGCH01. The sequence continues at coordinate 1,035 of JADGCH010000157.1, read as the reverse complement.
CATGATGATCAGCAGCCAGGCCATGGCGGTAGAAAAGGCCGACACGGTGAACAGGATCGGTAGTGCCGGGTTATGCCACAGCGTGACAGCGGGAAAACTCTGTAACAGCAGACCGGTATAAGCGACAGTGCCGATACCGGTAACAATGGAGATCACCCCAAGTATCCTCTGGAATGGGGTTACCCTGGCTGCCAATGCCCGTACCATCTCCATCTTCAGGACAGTACCAACCAGCGGCCAATTGAGCAGACGCGGCTTGGCTACCATGAAAGGCAACGCAAACAGCAGGGCCGTGATTTGCAGCCAGATAATGAATTGCGATCCCCAGGCAATCCAGGAGTCCGGTTTATGGAAGATGGCCCATGGGGTCAGAATATAGATGGCGGCCCATTGGTTGATCAGATGCAGGAATAGCATGCTGGAGCCCAGGGCCATCATGAAGACGCCAGAAATGGCCCCCCACATCACCAGTTCCTTCTCTTCACGCATGTACATGTGAGTCAGGAAGCTGACGGCAATGATGGCAGCGCCCATACCGCCCAGAAACAGGTAGACGGCAAACCAGTCGGTCCAGATATTTTGAGTTGCATAGGTCATGACTTCCATGATTCGCTCCCTAGCGTTCTGGTATGTAATAAACGTTGGGGCGTGTCCCCAGATGAGCCATCATCGGTTTGGCCTTACCGCTCTTGACCAGCTCGGTAGCTGGCCAGGAAGGATTATCCAGATCACAGAACATGCGGGAGTAACCCACACAGGTCTGAACACAGGCAGGAGGATCGCCTCGAGTCACGCGGTGACTACAAAAGGAGCATTTGTCAACACTTGGTTTTTGACGATGGAGAACCCCATAGAAATCCTGCCCTTTCTTGATGTCGTCATGGGTATAAGGGAAACGGGTATCGTAGGGACAGGCCATGGAACAAGCCTGGCATCCCATGCAAAGCTCTTCATCGACCAGTACCAAACCGTCTTTGGTCTGGTAGGTTGCTCCGGTTGGACAAACCGACATACAGGGAGGATTACTGCAATGAT
>JADGCH010000156.1 GCA_015229115.1 Magnetococcales bacterium | reverse complement strand
ATCCAGCAGCAATTCAGCAACTTCTGGCTCTACATCCTGCTCCAGATTAATACCACCGATTAAATCTGAACTATTTTCACGTGACACCAAAGTGCGAATAGCCCGATCCGGTGCCATTCTCCCCCCTTCTGACAAACAATAGACTGAAGCACCTCGAGCAGATTGAATATGAAAAGCATCCGCATGCAAGCTCATAAACAGATCAGGATGATAGCGACGAGCAATCGCTACACGTTGATGCAAGGAAACAAAGTAATCTCCCTTACGGGTCAACTGGGCTTGATAGCCAGGCATGCTATTGATACGATTAGCCAACTTGCGAGCTACAGAAAAGACAATATCCTTCTCCATCGTTCCCTGTGGACCCGTCGCTCCTGGATCTTCGCCTCCATGGCCTGGATCAATGACAATCATCACATCGCTGTTACGCTTAGCTCGGGGACGGTTGTTACGGTCAACTCGCTCCTCAGTCGCTTCTTTACGAAACAGGTCAATGATCAAACGATCACCCTTATTGCCAGTGGCTTTCATCATGAAAGAACGTGGACGCACATCAGCCTTTAATTCCATCACAGCACGGATAACACCAGGACGTACTGTACTAAGGCGCATATCACGGACTACTGTCTCCGCCAATGACTCCCGATTTAAGTTGGTATCCCACTCGGCATCACGCAATTCCAACACCAATCGATCCGGATCAGTCATGCGAGTCAAGTTATGTACAACAGAAGATCGGTCTAGTTCCAATACAACACGGGTATGATCTGGCGCATTCCATAAACGCAGATCTGTCACTCGACAACTTGATGCGGCATAAGCCGGAGCTGAAAGCCATAGACCACTGGCCGATAGAGCCAGTGCTTTCAATAGCAAACGACGATCCACATCCATAATTATGCTATACCCCCACCTGCGTGACGTGCCATATCCAAACGGCACCTTATTATGCTATATTTGTGTCTGGTGATCTATATTTTCTCAGAAAGCAAAAAACAGACCATTAAACCAATTCATGGAGAAATTGTTCGCTATGTCTACCGTTGATCCAGCTGAATTGACCAAATTTGAACAGATGGCCCATGAATGGTGGGATCCTACTGGACATTTTAAACCATTGCATCAGATTAACCCCCTACGACTATCCTACATTTGTCAGCAGCTAGCAGGTACACCAGATGCTTCTCTAGAACGGTTCAATCTGCTCGACATCGGCTGTGGTGGTGGAATTTTGTCGGAATCACTGGCACAATGCGGTGCCAAAGTAACTGCAATTGATCGTTCCGAAAAAATTATTGCTGTTGCCCAAGCCCATCAACGAGAAAGTGGTTCTAGTGTACAGTATCAGGTTATGGATACTGGATCGCTTTCCATGACACAAGCTGCAACATTTGATGCTGTATTGGCCATGGAAGTATTGGAACATGTCACAGATATATCGATATTTTTGCGTGAATGCGCTACTCTTGTCAAGCCTGGAGGGTATTTTTTCTTCTCAACTATCAATCAAACATGGCGTGCCTGGTTGCTGGCTATTGTTGGTGCAGAATACGTATTGCGCTGGTTACCACGAGGTACTCACCAATTTAATAAATTAGTCCCTCCTGCCGTGATAGCAGACCAGTTACGACAACTGAATATCCGCTTATCCCATCTATCAGGAATCAGTTATCACCCTTTGCGACAACAATGGCTGCTTAGTCGGGATCTCAGCGTCAATTATCTCGGTGTTGGCATTAAGGCAATTTGACGATTGATCGTATCTTGTTGAATCAACCTGATCTGTCGTTCGAGAACTCCTTTCCGGTCAAAAAAGAGCAATTCCTGTTGTTCATGTTCACCAACACCATCGACCAAGGCAACCAAGCCCCCACTATTGAGCGGAATAATAGTGTTGATATGTCCAGATATAGGCATATCAACTGGTTGGAATGTGACGGTATTGCTCTTTGGAGTATCCCCAAAACCAGCGGCACGTTGTAATAACAAAACAAAACCAGCCAGCAATAACAATGCTCCCAGAATAACCATGCCTTTAAGAATTTTCATATTATTTCCTTAAATATTATATCGACAAGACTTGGTTCACTCGCTGATCACATCCACACCTGCAGGCAGGGTAAATTGAAATTGTTGGCCATCAATCGGTTGATTGAGATGCATATTGCTGAACGTAAACCATGATTGATGCCCCATGGTATCGACCACCATCAATCCCAATAATCGATCAGATTGTGGTTCCAGCGCAATAGCCAATTCTTGAACCGATTTATCCTCACGCTTTGGCTTAAGATGAACAGCGGATGTGTGCCAACGGTTATCATCGCGTATCTCCCAAAAAAACATCTCGGTTAAACGTACACCAGAGACAAGAAAAGCCGCCGGTGTTTCATAAAGAGCTTTAGCCGTACTACGCGTTACCTGACGTAAATCAGGTTCGTAATACCAGATTTCCTGCCCATTGGACAGGACTAGCTGCTTGAAAGGTTGCTGATAATCCCAACGAAATTTTCCCGGTTTGGCAGCCAGAAAATGGCCTCGATTTTCACGACTCCCCCCTATCCCATTTTCTTCAATCCTCTGCACGAAATCAGCTTCAATGCTTTGCAGCTGATCAATAAATCGTTGCAACCGTGTAATAACCTGTCGGGTCGTGCCAGTATTTGATGAGATAGGTTCCTCCGCAGCGTTGAGCAGTAGTGGCCACACATTAATTAGTAGACTACAGGGTAGCAAAAGTAACAAAAGTATGCGGCAATTTATACGGCAAGATCTGACGTAGCACTTATTCAAGGCAAATTTTTCCTTTCCTGTAGCAGGTTCTGATTACGCGGCAAGCTCTATTACCTCATAGCCCCAGTATTGTGCCTGATTGGCATGATGTTGGCAACTGTTACAGTAACCAACCAACCTCAAGGATGGCCTCAAGAATGGCATCAAGAATGGCATGATATGCCACCGCTGGAGAGAACGACCATGGGGATTATCGTCAATTTGCAAACCAATTTAGCTATTAATAATACGACAACACTACTATCACGCAAGCCATCCAATTTGATCGCTGAATTAGCTCATTATCAGAAAAAAAC
>JADGCH010000155.1 GCA_015229115.1 Magnetococcales bacterium | reverse complement strand
AGCAGGATTTGGCCACCTTTGTAGAACAGCTGATGCTGGAATGGCAGATTGATCCGGAACTGCTGGATCTGGAAATTACCGAGAGTGCCATCGTTGATGATGTCGAGCGCGCTGTTACCATGCTACACCGTATCAGCAAGCTGGGGATTAAACTGTCGATTGATGATTTTGGCACCGGCTATTCATCCCTGAGCCAATTACGCCATTTTCCATTCAAAACACTGAAAATAGACCGTTCATTCGTGCAGAACATCAGTACCAACCATGACGACACTGCTATCGTCAATGCCATCATTGCCATGGCTCATAGCCTCGATCAAACCGTCATTGTTGAGGGGCTGGAAACAACAGAGCAACTGGATGTCATGCGCCGCCTGAAATGCAATGAAATGCAGGGTTATCTGTTCAGTGCACCAGTACCGGCTGATGTCATGACCGAGATGCTGCGCCAGGGCAAAAGACTTGAGTTGAGTTCGTGAATAACCCCAATAGAGACCGTATTCGCGACCAGATTCGCGATCCGTTCCGCAAACTGACCAGCGAAGAGATCACTCAGTTACCGGTTAAAAAGTGGCAGGGGACGATACAGCTGATTCAGTCAGATCACCAGATCGCTGATGCTGTTGCACAATTGCGGCGGGAGTCCGTCGTCGGATTCGATACGGAGACTAAGCCCATCTTCAAGAAGGGGACGATTCGTGCACCAGCTCTATTGCAGTTAGCCGGGACTCATTGTGTCTATCTGTTTCGACTGACTCACCTGCAACAGTTTACGCCCCTTGCCGGATTGCTGGAACAGGAACACATTCTGAAAGTCGGTATTGGTATCTGGCAGGATATGCAGCAATTGCAGGAAGTGTTTCCATTCAGGGCAGCAGGTCTGGCTGATTTGAGCACGATTGCCAAACATTCAGGTATTCCCCATTATGGCATTCGCTCATTGGCTGCCTGTTGTTTCGGTATACGCATCAGCAAACGGGCGCAGTGTTCCAACTGGGAACGGGACGAATTATACCCCTATCAAATTGAATATGCCGCCACCGATGCCTGGATCAGCCGTGAAATTTACTTGATGTTGACGAAAATCAACCCTGCCATAACCGCTCAATCTGGCTGACGCGGGCCTGTTCAATGGCCATACCCAGATCCTTCCCTTGGTAACCCTCTGCGTATAAGGCAGCCTTATCGACCTGCTGACCAGCGCTGATACAGCTTCTTAACCAGTTGTCACAACGGTCCGACACCGCCACAATGGCCCATGTCAGCAACAACCGGTCGCGGCGTGCTGAGTCGCCATGCCAGGCTGCTATCCGTGTCAGAAAACGGACCAGTTGTGTTGCCGTCATGGTCATCACCTGATCATAGTCATCCCGAAGTTGCCGCGCTATCTGTACCAGTTGGCCATAACGTCTGGGGATCGGCAGGGTCAGCCGTTGCCAGTCAACGTCAGTCATGGTCAACGCCCATGAGGCAAAACGCACCAGCAAATCGGCTGATCGAGCGGTTGCCTGCTGTAATACCGACAAGCTGTGCAGCCATTGTTGCTCATCAGACAGGGACGGGGCCAGTTCTGGCACAACAGCGGCCAAGGCACCCCATTCATGAAGTGCTGAGAAATAACATTCCGGATGAGCACTGGCCAGTGCCTTCTCGGTCTCGCGCCAGACACGTTCCCCAGCCAAAAAGGCCAGTTCACCGGTACCAACCATGGCACGCACCATGCTGGCCGTTTCAGGGGCAACACGAAAACCAAGGTCGTACAGTTGTGCCTGAAAACGGGCCAATCGCAATACCCGTAACGGATCTTCAGCAAAAGCCGGTGATACATGACGCAACCAACGCTGCCCGATATCACGACCACCCCCAACAAGGTCGATGATCTGACCCTGACTATCCATAGCCATGGCATTGATGGTCAAATCACGGCGCAATAAATCCTGCTCTAATGTGACATCTGGAGCAAAACAACAAACAAAACCGTGGTAACCGGGTGCCACCTTGCGCTCACACCGGGCTAAAGCAAACTCATCACCGCTTTCTGGATGAATAAACACCGGAAAGGAGGCTTCGATAGGACGAAAACCACGGCTGATCATCTGCTCAGCAGTAGCCCCGATCACCACCCAGTCACAATCAGCTGATTGCGTTCGCCCCAACAGGCGATCACGCACCCAGCCGCCTACCCGATAACATTGCATCGCCATACATCAGGAACATTTCTGGCGGTCTGGCGATAGTGGCACATGGGCCAATCGCTGCAATAAGGCCGGATGCAACAGACCATTGGTGGCCAATAACGAGCTCAATCGCGGAACGGGACGATTGAAACAGTGTCGATGGCCCTGGTGATCGGTGACCCTACCCCCGCTGCACTCTACCAATAACACACCAGCACAGACATCCCACTCGCTTTTTGGGGTCAGTGTAAAGGTCAGATCATATTGACCACCAGCAACCAAGGCCAGTTTATAGGCCACCGATCCCATGGCCACCAGCTGCAACTCATCACGATAGGATTGCCATTCGCCACGTTTTGTTTCGGACTGACTCGAAAGGCAACAAGCTCCCTGCAGTTGTTGCCGTGTGCTGACATGGACAGGCTGCCCGTTGAGATAGCTGCCTTCCTGGTACCAGGCCGTGAACATCTGATCCCGAGCCGGATTATAAACACAGGCCAACAACGGTTGCCCCTGTTCCACCAAGCCAATCGAAACAGCAAACTGCGGCTCACCCCGAATAAACTCCCTGGTTCCATCAATGGGATCGACAATCCAGATGCGCTGCCGATCCAAACGGGATGCGTGATCGGCGCTCTCCTCCGACAACCAGCCATAGTGCGGTGTCGCCTGCATCAATTGCTGCTGCAGCAGGGCATTGGCTTCCATATCTGCCTGTGTAACAGGATTATTGATGCCTTTACTGCCAATCCAGCTTTGCGGATCGGGACTGTCACCAGGACGGTAGTAACGCATAATCAACGCACCGGCCTGCCGTGCTGCGGTTACGACAAGATCCATCAAGGCCTGTTCCATGGGTATCACTCCACTGGCATCATGACATCAAAGTCATCAATTGAGGTAAAGCATTTTGA
>JADGCH010000154.1 GCA_015229115.1 Magnetococcales bacterium | reverse complement strand
ACGTATCGGTACGCTGGCTTGAGGAAGACAGTCATACCACCTGGGAAAATGCGGTATTGAGCCAGCGCCTGCTGCGGCAGGAAAATATCAACCATGTCTTGGTGGTCACGCACGCCATCCACATGCCTCGGGCCGTCTGGTCTTTTGAGCGGGTCGGCATGCGGGTCACAGCGGCTCCAACCCTTTCCAGCCTCAACCAGTGGCCTACCAAACCACCCTGCTGGTTGCCGGGTGTTTCAGGGGGCATTGAATCGTTATTCCATGAATATCTTGGCTTGTTGTGGTATCGTTGGCGTTACTGAGCTTGAATGATCAAAAGTTTTCGTTGTAAGGAAACCGAGAAGATATTTAATGGTCAGGTCACAAAGAGATACCAGGGTAATATTCTTAAACGGGCCAGAATGCGTTTGGACCGAATTGACGCGGCGGCGGTGCTTGATGATTTGCGCGTTCCCCCTTCGCATCATTTGGAAGCATTGCGGGGGGATCGACTGGGACGGTATAGCATTCGTATTAATGATCAGTGGCGTGTTTGTTTCATATGGACCGAAAATGGCGTTCACGACGTGGAAATTGTTGACTACCATTGAGGAGAAGGAGCATGAGCAATAGCCTACCTGTTCACCCCGGTGAGCATCTTGCCGAATTCCTGGAAGAGTTTTGCATCTCTCAGTGCCGGTTGGCTAAGGAAATCAACGTATCACCGCGACGGATCAATGAGATTGTTCGTGGTAGGCGGGGTGTTTCGGTCGATATGGCTTTGCGCCTTGGTCAGTTTTTCAGGACGACGCCGGAATTCTGGATGAATTTGCAGTCACGCTACGTACTGAAATTAGGACAGGATCGGTTGGCAAACGACCTCAGCCGGATCCATTCGATTCAGGATATCAGTCCAGTCGCATTGATCGTGTAGCCATGATAAGATAGAATCGAGCAGAAGCTGCTGAGCGGTTGCAGTTGATATTTATTGGGGTAGGGCAGTAGAGCATGATCAAGAAAATTCTGGTAAGCCAGTTGACGCCTGGCATGTTTGTCCACGATTTCAATCATAACTGGAAGGATCCCTGTTGTCAGGGTCGTGATCCGACCTTTTTTGCCACGCCGCGTCTGATCACCACTGAGAACGAACTGCGGCGCATTATCGAGCATGGACTCATGGAGCTCTACATCGACACCTCCAGGGGCGATGATGTCGATGGGGCTCCCTCACAGCGGGAAGTGGAAGCGCAGCTGGAAGCACAGCTGAGCGAGCTGGGTGAAAGTCAGCAGGAGGCCAGACGTTACCAACAGGCCACCATGGAAAAGGAGATGGAGCAGGCGGCCCAGATCAAACGTCAGGCACGCCAGATGGTGGGCAACATCCTTGAGGATGTACGCATGGGGCAGCAGGTGGTGATTGGTCCCATGAAAGATATGGTCACCCAGATGGCCGACTCCATGTTTCGTAACCGCGATGCCATTCTCAGTCTGGGCCTCATCAAGCAGAAGGACGAATACACCTTCATGCACTCGGTTAATGTTGGCGTGTTCATGTTGTCGTTCTGCCAGACCCTGGGGATCAGCTCGGAGGATATCGTCGATGTCGGCCTTGGTGCGGTGCTGCACGACATTGGCAAGATGAAGACACCGATGGAGGTTCTTAACAAGCCAGGGCGGTTGAGTGATGAGGAATTTGCCATCATGCGCCAGCACGTCACCTACAGTCGCCGCATTCTGGAGCAATGTCAGGGCATTTCGGAGATCAGTGTCCATGTGGCCAGCCAGCATCATGAGCGCTACGATGGTTCAGGCTATCCCAAGGGACTCAAGGGCGATCAGATCAACCAGTTTGGCCAGATGGCAGCCATTGCCGATGTTTACGATGCCATCACTTCTGATCGTTGCTATCACAAGGGCAACAGTCCGCATCTGGCCCTCAAGCGCATGATGGAATGGAGTCAGTATCATTTCAACCCGGTCCTGTTCCAGTATTTTGTCAAGTGCGTGGGCATTTACCCCATGGGAACCCTGGTGCGGCTGGAAAACGACCTGTTGGCCGTGGTGCTGCGCCCCAATCCGGAAAGCCTGCTGCATCCGGTTGTCAAAGTGATGGCCGATGCCAAGCAGAAAAAGAGGCTGGAGCCGAAAGAGATTGATCTCATGGCTTACAAGGATCTGCCGGAGAAGAAGGGCTATATCATCAAGACCCACGAGGATCATACCAAGTGGGGTGTTGATCCTAAAAACTATATGGACAATAAGGAACTCTACACCTGAGACGCTATACCGTGCCTATCTTGGGACCCGTGCTCTTAATCGTCATCCCCGCGGAAGCGGGGGATCCATGCAGGGTTCGTAGACTGGATTCCCGCCTGCGCGGGAATGACGAAAGACTGTGTATTCCAAAATAGACGGCGGTATACCATCAATGGACTTACCACTTCTTGGTGGCGGGAGGGCGCCAGTTTTTAGCCAGCTCCTGAGCTTGGGCGATCTGTTCAGGTGTCATTTTGGCCTGACCGAAAAACGGCTTTTCGGTCAGTGAGTCCCTCATCTTCTTGGCGTTTGGGTGTCCCTGTGCTGCCGCAAGGTTGAGCCACATGTGGGCCTGGATATAGTTTTGCGGCACACCATCCCCGTTGTAATACATCATGCCCAGCTTGAACTGGGATTCAGCATCGGTCGGATTGGGCTCTTTCGAGTCGATCATGCCGCCAATCCGTTCCATGGTTCCCGCTATTTCCTTGCCAATATCCTCCAGTTGACCGGCCGTGGTAGTCGGTGAAAAGCCCAGAACAACGGCGGTGAGCAGAACTGCAAAAGCGAGGGGAGGGGTGATCATGAGTTCTCCAAGCTGGGTGGACGATCAGGCCATTGTACATCAAAACGCTCCAGGATCAAAGCTGCCACCACGCCGTTAAACAGTCCAGTCAACCAGGAAGCGACCAGAAACCACGGTAAAAGAGTCATGATGGCCGGCAGGCCTTCCGGTCCGGTGAGCAGCAGTACCACGACCGTTAGCTGGGTGGTGATGTGAGCCAGTGCTGACAGCAGGGAGCAGCCCACCGGCCCGGCCGTAGGCAACAGCCGTTTGGTCAGTCCAAGGGCCAGCAGGGCTCCGGCAG
>JADGCH010000153.1 GCA_015229115.1 Magnetococcales bacterium | reverse complement strand
GTTTTGCTTTGTGGTGTTTTGATCCTGCTGTTAAGATAGGGCTGAACAGTTACGAATAATCAACATTAGGAAAGCAGGTTTAAGTTCTTTAGCCATGTCATGGACCTCAAGTAAGATGGAGAACAACCAGGATCAAATCGATGACTTTAATACCAATAAACGGTACCACCAGTCCCCCGACACCATAAATAAACAGGTTGCGGCGCAACAGATCAGCAGCACCCATGGCTTGATAAGCAACTCCCTTTATGGCCAGAGGGATCAAGGCAATGATAATGAGCGCATTAAAGATAACCGCCGATAAAATAGCAGACGCTGGAGTAGCCAGACCCATGATATTAAAAGCATCCAAAGCTGGATAAGTCGTGGCAAAAGCAGCTGGAATAATGGCAAAATATTTAGCTACGTCGTTAGCAATGGAGAAAGTGGTCAATGTTCCACGTGTCATCAGCATCTGTTTGCCAGTTTCCACTATCTCAATAAGCTTGGTTGGATTAGAATCCAGATCTACCATATTGCCAGCCTCCTTGGCCGCCTGGGTACCCGTGTTCATAGCCACTGCGACGTCAGCCTGAGCCAAGGCAGGGGCATCGTTGGTACCATCACCAGTCATGGCCACCAATCGCCCTTCTCCCTGATATTGTCGAATCAACTTGAGTTTAGCTTCCGGAGTGGCTTCAGCGAGAAAATCATCTACCCCGGCCTCAGCAGCAATAGCCGCTGCTGTCAGGCGGTTATCACCGGTGATCATCACCGTTTTAATACCCATGCAGCGCAACTCGGTAAAACGCTCCTTGATACCGCCTTTGACAATATCCTTTAATTCCACCACACCCAGCACATGGTTGTTCTCAGCTACCACCAATGGGGTTGAACCTCTACGGGCAATTTCATCAACAGACAGCTGAACCGCATTAGACCAAAAACCACCTGTTGATTCCACATAGCGATGAACAGCCTCTGACGCCCCCTTACGGATAGAACGTTGCTGCCAATCGATACCACTCATGCGGGTTTGAGCCGTAAAATGTATGAAAGTGGCTCCATCAGCATGAATATCACGTCCCCGTTGGTGTAATACTTCCTTAGCTAGAGTAACAATGGAACGTCCTTCTGGAGTTTCATCGGCCAGTGACGATAATAATGCTGCTTCAGCCAGATGCTGTTCACTGATCCCTGGGATTGGTACGAAGGCCGTTGCTTGTCGATTGCCTAATGTAATCGTTCCGGTCTTATCCAACAGCAGTACATCGACATCACCAGCTGCTTCCACGGCTTTACCAGATGTAGCCAGAACATTTTTTTCCATCATGCGGCTCATGCCTGCCACACCGATAGCAGAGAGCAAGCCACCGATTGTAGTGGGGATCAGACAAACCAAAAGTGCCACCAACACCGTGACGGTAATGGGAGATCCAGTATGGGCAGTTTCAACACCATAAATCGAGAAGGGTAGTAAAGTAACGGTAGCCAGCAGAAAGACGATTGTCAGCAGCACCAACAAGATGGTCAAAGCAATTTCATTGGGAGTCTTCTGGCGCTTGGCTCCCTCTACCATGCTGATCATACGATCAAGAAATGTTTCTCCCGGATTAACTTCAATACGTACGATTAGCCAGTCAGACAAGACACGTGTACCACCGGTGACTGCAGAAAAGTCACCACCAGATTCACGAATGACCGGAGCTGATTCACCGGTTATAGCTGACTCATCCACTGAGGCCACTCCCTCAATAACTTCCCCATCTCCTGGAATAATTTCACCGGTCGTCACCAGCACTACATCTCCCTTACGTAAAGATTCCGATGAAACACTTTCAATTTCAGCATGCAGATAAGGTTCCTTAAGCTTCCTGGCCAAGACAGTTTTACGTAGTCCTCTCAGGGATGCTGCCTGGGCTTTGCCGCGGCTTTCCGCTAAAGCCTCAGAAAAATTAGCAAATAGTACGGTGAACCATAACCATAAGGTGATAGCCAGGATAAATCCTGATGGGGCCTCTCCACGGCCTAGCACCGACTGGATAAAAAGCCCTGTTGTCAATAAGCTGCCAAGCCAGACAACAAACATTACTGGATTACGAATCTGATAGTGCGGTAAAAGACGTTTGAATGATTCCCGTGCAGATTCTTTCAATAGGGTTGGGTCGAGAAGGGATTGTTGCTTGTACATGATGTCATTGTCTCCTTTAACGTCCGTTGATCATATGGACATGTTCTACGATGGGACCAAGAGCAAGTGCCGGTAGAAAGGTGAGAGCACCGACAACAATCACCGTCCCGATGAGCAAGGTTACGAACAGTGGTGTATGGGTAGGCAGGGTTCCAGCAGAAACGGGAATGCTTTTCTTGGAAGCCAAAGAGCCGGCAATTGCCAACACAGGTACGATGATCCAGTAGCGTGCCAGCAACATGGCTATACCCAACCATGTATTGTAGAAAGGGGTGTTGGCTGACAAACCGGCAAAGGCACTACCGTTGTTGTTTCCAGCCGATGAAAATGCGTAGAGAATTTCCGAGAAACCATGTATCCCAGGATTGGCAATGCCTATCAAACCCGCCTCACTGACTACCGCTATGGCGGTACCTATGAGTACTACCAAACAAGGAGTGAGTATCGCGACAGCAGCCATCTTCATTTCAAACGATTCAATTTTTTTGCCCAGATATTCAGGAGTACGACCAATCATTAATCCGGAGACAAATACCCCCACTAGGGCGAAGACAATCATGCCGTACAGTCCTGAACCAACACCACCAAAAATAACCTCACCCAATTGCATCATCCACATGGGCACCAATCCCCCAAGCGGGGTAAAAGAGTCATGCATAGCATTAACAGAACCATTGGAAGCAGCCGTGGTAGCTGTAGCCCAGATGGCTGAATTGACAATGCCGAAGCGAACCTCCTTACCTTCCATATTACCTCCAGAAGATTGACTGGAAGCGTTCACATCTACCCCCAACGAATTCAATAAAGGATTACCAAATTGTTCAGCTCCTACACAAAGCGCCAGTAAGGCCACGAAAACGATCGTCATAGCAGCTAAAATAGCCCTGCCCTGACGCAAATCACCAATAAAGAAGCCAAAGGTAAAACAGAGTGCCGCTGGAATCAGCAGAATTGCAAT
>JADGCH010000152.1 GCA_015229115.1 Magnetococcales bacterium | reverse complement strand
CAGGCCGCTGCTGTCGACGCTGATTGCCATCACATCGTTATTGGTCCGGTTCTGCTCGCCATACGTCCGTGCCAAGTGAATCGCACTCTTGCCCTTGATGTACCCAATGACCTGCGATACCGCATACTTGGGCGGAATCGAGATCAACATATGCACATGATCGGGCATCAAATGCCCCTCCTCTATCCGGCTCTCCTTGTGCTGCGCCATAAACCGGGTCAGATTGGTCTGAAACTGGATCAGGCCGGGTGGGCCGATGTGGATGAACTGATGCGCTTGGCTAACAACCATGGACATCGTCTTACCCGATCCCTGCTGGAGCAGGTTGTTGCCCAGAACGACAAGCAGCGGTTCGCTTTCAGTGGCGACAACAAGAGAATACGGGCTAATCAGGGCCATTCTATTGCGGTGGATTTGGGGTTGTCGCCGTCACAGCCGCCTGCTCTGCTCTACCACGGTACGTCGGTACGTGTTATTCAGTCTATCCGCACCCAGGGATTGTTACCAGGTAACCGCCGTTATGTCCACTTATCGATCGACGCGGCAACAGCCGCTCAGGTTGGCCAGCGGCGTGGCACACCTGTCATCCTGGTGATTCAGACAGAAAAGATGGTTATGGACGGACATCGGTTTTTTCTGTCCGATAATGGAGTCTGGCTCACTGAAAGGGTTCCGGCACAATTCATTCAGTTTCCTCGATCGGTCAAGGCCTGATCCAATCGATTCAACGCCTCTATGGCAGGCCACTGTAACGCAAAATTACGATCCTTGGGTGGCGGAATACGAGCATCGCGTGGGTTGATGCGTATCAAAGCGGCTCGATATCTTCGTGCTTGCTGTTCGGAAAAGTGACGCACTGTGGGAATGGCCTGTCCAGCTCCCAATTCGATAATGGCTAAACGGCCAGATTGGGAGGCGATCTGATCAAGCCAGGTATCCAGTCTGTCATATTGCTGCAGGGAGCGCTGGCCAAGCCACTCGCCATCCTGGAACAGCAAAATATTGGGACGAGCCAAACCGCCACAGTGTGGGCAGCTGGGTAGAGGAGCTTGGGCGCGCAGGGTGGTGGCATCGACGGTCAGTTCGACCGCATCAGCGCTCCATATCTCCTGGGTGCAGGGGACGGTACATTGAAGATGATGAATCGAACCGTGGCATTCGGTCAGACGCATGGTATCAAAGCCAGCTTTCTGGAACTGGCCGTCAACATTGGAGGTAAAAACGAAATACCCCAGTGACTTGGTACGTGCCCAGCGTAACAGATTGGTAAAACCCTGATGGGGTGTGGTGCGCCGGTAGAGCATCAACCGGTGACCATAAAATCCCCAGGCCAGTGTGGGGGTTCGGCGAAACTGCTGTGGGTTGGCCATCTGCATCAGGGATAACTGCAACGAACGCATGGGGGGATAGGCCTTCCAGAATCCTTCCTTGCTACGAAAATCGGGCAAGCCGGAATCGACTCCCATACCTGCACCGGCTGTGATCAAGAGCGCATCGGCCTGAGCAATGTGCTCGGCTGCCTGTGCTATCAATTCGTTGTCAGAGATGTCCATCGACAGATTACCTCTTACCTCAAAGGTACGCACCAAGCTAATGGTCATGCAGATGCAAAAAGCAGAAATACGCGCTAAAATAAATTATGTTTACTAATAATTCACATTGAGGTGATTTCGCCTGGTGAATGAATCGGGCCCTTTTCGTAGTCGCCAAAGAATATTGTTCCATAGATCACTTTCGTTTTTCAAGGCTGGTATTTTAAACATAATATGATCTACATATAAGCAATGGTGTTTACCATGATTAGATCTAATAATTTTTATATTTCTTCCTTCTTTCTTCAACTGTCTTATCAGTTCGTTACCGTTCAATGGTTTACCCCTTTCTAAGTTACCAGAGATTTTTATTAATGACTGTTTTTGATTCAAAAAGATGCGCATCAATCCAGCAGGCTAGTTCGTCCTCAGGCGTGGTTCCCTCAGCCATAGACAGAAATGTTCGATATTTTTCCTCGTCCTGGGCCACCACCCGATAACCATGCAGACGCAAAAACAGCAAACAAACGACGTAGGCGACACGCTTGTTGCCATCGAAGAACGGATGGTTGCGGGCGATACCAAAGGCGTAACAGGCGGCCAACTCAGCCCATGACGGCTGCGGAGCGCTGTAGACATAACAATTGATGGGTTTAGCCAAGGAAGACTCCAACAGACCCGTATCGCGAATGCCCGAGAGCCCACCGTGTTGGTCCAATTGACGCTTGTGGATCACCTTCACAACTTTCTGGTCAATCCAGATTGGTGATTCCATGGCTATTGGGCCAGCTGACTGAGAACAACGCGTTCTTCATTCATGATCACCTCGGCCAAATCCAGCTGCATGGCAAGGTCCCAGTGCTCTTCTTCCGAAAAGTCAGGATCATCAAAATGGGCATTTTTTATGGCGACGGATAGGGGCATGATCCATAATTTGACGTTCTTATAACGTGGACTGCCATCGGTATGCTCCAGAAAGGCACATACCTTTTGATAATCCTCGTTGTCCTCGTGATAAGGAACATCAATGAACAGCTGTCCCTGGTAAGACTCGATCAAGCCGAGTACCTGCCAAGAGGCACACGGCTGCCATTCTATTCGGTGGCTATCAAGAAAATCAATTAGTTTCATACGAATAGGGTGTTGTTCACAAAACTCAAAACTTCCGACCTCTTCACCAGGCTCTAACCTGTCATCCTCATCGTCAGGTAGGTAGCTACTGGGTTTGTGGAATGTTACGAGCAGGACATCCCGTTTTAACCGACGTGCAATGGCATCAATATGGTAGATCAGCATGTTGTTTTCTCCTGCGATCATTGTAGCATCAACTTGCCAGAAATCGCTGGTAGGATATCCTATCATAGCGACATAGTGGGTCGTTTTGGATCAGACAAGGACGCATAGCTATGGCCTGTTGTGGGAGACCTATCCTGTGTGGTATGGTCCGGTCAGAAAGAGGTAGTCATGACCCATACCCGACAAGACTCTGATAGCATTTACCACGACATCTATTCCCATCCAGAGATGGTTGCTGATCTGCTGACGAATTTTCTCGACCCGGAAATGCTGGCAGAGCTGGATCTGTCGCAGATGCGGCGGA
>JADGCH010000151.1 GCA_015229115.1 Magnetococcales bacterium | reverse complement strand
TGTATGACCAGCTTTGGCTGCCAGAATCAGCGGTGTTGTTCCCTTGTCGGCCCGTACATGAATATCAGCACCATGGTCGATCAGGGTTTTGACGATGGCGATTTGCCGAGCCCGTTCTTCGTCATTACGCGGCATGACCCGGACACTTTTAAGCAGAGCCGTCCA
Source organism: Magnetococcales bacterium (assembly GCA_015229115.1). Classification (GTDB taxonomy): domain Bacteria; phylum Pseudomonadota; class Magnetococcia; order Magnetococcales; family JADGCH01; genus JADGCH01. Next base: position 2,977 of record JADGCH010000151.1, on the reverse strand, counting down.
ACCCAGTTTACTTTGGTAATTGACATTAGCACCACGTTGAATCAACATCTCAACGTTCTGTGGTTGAAGCCATTCACAAGCTAAAATCAATGCATTACATCCAGCACGAACATTGAAGGCATGGATATCAGCTCCTTTTTGCAGTAACAGATCAATGAGTTCCTGATTGCCTTCCTGGATAGCCCACATCAGTGGTGTCAGTCCAGTCAGACTGGTCTGGTTAACACTACCTCCCTGTTCCAGAATCTTTCTGACACCATCAACATTACCAGCAATGGCATGGCGCCACAACTCGCTGGTTGGTGGCAAATCATCACTGTAAACACCACAACTATAACCAATCATGGTGAGCAAAGCCGATACCAGAAGACGTTTGTTCACTGGTCATACTCCAGATAGCGTTGGTGATTGATGGGGGCGTGGACGCAGTAAGCCGGAAAACATCTCTCGGCGTGATACGTCCTGTTGCCATTTACAGTGCCGGTCGTGTTGCCGGATCAGTGTATCACGAGTATCAACAATGGTCGACCAAGCTGACAACACGGCATCAGCGTCGCTATATTTATGGAGTGACTGGATCAATGGCTGAATGAGATAATGTCCTAACAGTGGATGATATTGTAGATGGGCCTTCTGCCGTTGGCCCAGCAGATCCACCTCAAGCAGTGGTCCTAGCAACATCAGGGTATCTTTCTGCTGTTGGTTGGGTAGAGACAAACCAGGATCACGCATGGGTAATAGTAAACGTGTCAGCATCCAGGGCGTCAACAACAAAAAAATACGCCAACCTTCCCTATGGCGAAAAGAATGGGTGACGATTGGTATAACAGGATTATAACTTGGTATCAGTTGATTATCCCAATCGCCTCGTTGTAATAGTTGCTGGTAAAGAGAGGCGTAAATCTCGACACTGCTGGCCAATAAGGCTTGATCGTCAAGCGGGCACAACTGCCAAGGGGATGCTTCTTCCATGTCAGTTCCTTTCAAACAGGAGCTGTAATTGTTGGGCCAATAACCGGTAGAGGGACAACTCCGCTTCCCGTTCCAGAGTGGTGGCAAAATCGGGCACCCAAAGTCGTAAATGGTCATTGACCAATTGTTCCAGCAGTGGGTGCAATGAGTGATCCGCCATGGTGAGACAGTAGGCGCTACACTCCAACAGGACGCCGAGATAATCCGGCACGCTGCCATCCACCAATTCCAGTCCTGCTTGGCTATAAATCTGCAGTAGTTGCTCCCTGGCTAGGCCATCCATGCGACTATGGCGCCAAACAGATTCAAATGGAGGACAGACTGTCTTTGGAAACCCATTGATAAACAGGCGGGTGTGTTCTCCCTGCCAGGTATCCAAAGCAATTGTTTGTAGTTCCGGCAAAGCAGCAGACAGCCATGGGGCATCAGTTGCTGCTGACTCTGCCAGAAAGGCATACGATTCTGTTTCTGGATAGGCCAGAATACCTGCCAACACACGCAGCTGGCTAGCATCCGCAATTAGGTTGATCACTGTTGTTTACCAGGGATAGCCATAAACTCCAACAGCCATGAAATAGTGACGCAACAGAAAACCACCCATCAATACCAGTATGGAAGCTGGAATGATGACGTGTTTACCGCATAATACACCAATACCGAAGACGCATTTGATTTCCATGATCAGTGGTACGATCAAACCAAAGCCAATAAAACCGATCAACCATCCCATGGAATTCCACAACAGCTCAGCTGAACGGTAGCCACTTTCAGATCCAGACAGGGTGAAGTTGAAAAAGGAAAAGATGATGACCAGCTCAGCCGTAATGAGTGCGACATCAATCCGCTCATAAAGTATTTTGATGGTTGCGTCGACGCGATGTGGGATAAACGTGTACATGATAATCAACAGCCAAGCCATGGCAGTAGAGAAGGCTGACACAGTGAACAAGATCGGCAGTGCCGGGTTATGCCACAGCGTGACCGCTGGAAAACTCTGCAATAACAAACCAGTATAAGCAACGGTACCAATACCGGTGATAATGGAAATCACCCCAAGTGTCCTCTGAAAGGGTATTATTCTGGCTGCCATTGTTTGCACCATCGTCATCTTCAGTACGGCACCAATCAGTGGCCAATTGAGCAGACGTGGCTTAACTACCATAAAAGGCAGCGCGAACAGAATAGCTGTGATCTGCAGCCAGATGATAAATTGGGATCCCCATGCAATCCAGGAATCCGGTTTATGAAAGATGGCCCATGGGGTCAGAATATAGATGGCAGCCCATTGATTGATCAGATGCAGGAAGAGCATGCTGGAGCCAAAAGCCATCATGAAAACGCCGGAAATAGCCCCCCACATCACCAGTTCCTTTTCTTCGCGTAGATACAGGTGAGTTAGGAAGCTGACGGCAATGACAGCAGCGCCCATGCCACCGAGAAACAGATAAACGGCAAACCAATCGGTCCAGATATTTTGAGTGGTATATGTCATGACTTCCATGATTTACTTCCTAGCGTTCCGGTATGTAATAAACATTGGGACGTGTTCCCAGGTGAGCCATCATCGGTTTGGCCTTACCGCTTTTGACTAATTCAGTAGCTGGCCAGGAAGGATTATCCAAATCGCAGAACATGCGGGAGTAGCCCACACAGGTTTGGACACAGGCGGGTGGATCGCCTCGAGTGACGCGGTGATTGCAAAAGGAGCATTTATCGACACTCGGTTTTTGACGGTGGAGGACCCCATAAAAGTCTTGACCTTTCTTGATGTCGGCATGGGTATAAGGGAACCTGGCATCGTATGGACAGGCCATGGCACAAGCCTGACATCCCATGCACAGATCCTCATCAACCAATACCAAGCCATCTTTGGTTTGGTAGGTTGCTCCGGTTGGACAAACCGACATACAGGGAGGATTACTGCAATGATTGCAGAGTCGTGGAATGAGCCGACGGGTGACAGATCGACCCTCACCAACCTCCCGATCATGTACATAGGTGCGCC
>JADGCH010000150.1 GCA_015229115.1 Magnetococcales bacterium | reverse complement strand
CACAACCCTTGCAGCCTGTACCGGAAGAGCTATTGGAGGTATCGAACATGTTGGCAGATCATATTGAACAGTGGAATAGGGATGCTGAGCAGAGAGGATGGCAAGATGGCCGCAAAGAAGAAGGATCCTCGATTTTGCTTCGCCAACTTCGCCGCCGCTTTCCTACTCTCCCCAATTGGGTCGAGCAGAAAGTTCTTGATGCCAACCTGGACCTTCTGGGAGAATGGGCTGATCGATTTGTGGATGCCCGTTCACTGGAGGACATCTTCGGCGATGACATGCAGGCCGCCCACTGATTCAGAACGATCCTGTTCAGGGGATCATTCCATGACTACCGCAGCAACCAGCAAGGATAATGGCCAGGCAAAACGGGATATAGTCGAGTCCACGTCGCCACGTGACGAGTACGATACGCCATGGAAAGAAATCATAGAAGAATTTCTTGGTGAGCTGTTGGCTTTTTTACTGCCAGAACTCTACCAGAGTATCGACTGGTCTCGCACCCCGGAATTCCTTGATCAAGAGCTGGCACGTGTTCTGGTCGATGCTACTGCTACCAACCGTCGCGTCGATAAACTGATCAAGGTGTGGCTCAAGGATGGAACTGAGCGCTGGTTGCTGCTGCATATCGAGGTTCAGGGAGACAAGGACCCTGAATTTGAAGAACGGATGTTCCAGTGCTATTACCGCATCTACGATCTGTTCCGCATGATGGTTGTCGGTGTTGCGTTGCTGGCTGACATGAACGATGGCTGGCGTCCCGGTGAGTATCGATCCGGGTTATTCGGTAGCCAGATCGTCTATCGGTTCAATGCCATCAAGTTGCTTGACTACATGGATCGTGAGGAAGAACTGAAGGCCTCGGCCAGTCCCTTCGCGACTATCCTGCTGGCACATTTATACGCCAAAAAGACCAAGGGCCATGAGGAATGGCGTTATCAAGTCAAGAAAGAGATCATCCGTGGGTTATATCAGAAGGGATTTGATCACCAGAAGATTCGGCAGCTGTTGCGCTTTATCGACTGGGTGTTGCAGTTATCAAAGGTCGCCAATCAGCAGCTCTCACGGGAGCTGGCAGAATTTGAGGGAGAAAGCAAGATGCCATCTTATGTGACCAGTTTTGAGCAGATTGGAATGGAAAAAGGCGAACAAAAAGGCCGTCAAGAAGAAGGGTCATCGATCCTGCTGCGCCAGCTGCGCCGCCGATTTCAAACGCTCCCAGGTTGGGTCGAGCAGAAAGTTATTGATGCCAACCTGGAGCTTCTGGGAGAATGGGCTGATCGATTTGTCGATGCCCGCTCACTGGAGGATATCTTCGGTGACGACAGGCAGGCGGCCCACTGATTCAGAACGACCAGATTAGAGGGGTCAATCCCAGGGTTACTCCGGCCACCAGCAAGGATAATGGCCAGCCGAAACGGATATAGTCAAGAAAACGGTATCCACCCGGCTGCTGCACCATGAGATTGGTTTGGTAGCCTATTGGTGTCACGAATGACGCCGATGACGCCACCAGGACCACAACCGCAAAAGGCATGACGGAGACCTGCAAATCCCTGGCGGTAGCCAGGGCAATCGGAAACATCAGCGCAGCGGTGGCATTGTTGGTCACGATCTGGGTCAACAGGGCAGTAACCATGTAGACCATTGCCAGGGAGACCAGGACATTCTCCCTGGTCAGAACGATCAGGGCACTGGCCATGGATTGGGCAGCGCCAGTGGTGTCCAGGGCCGTTCCAAGTGCAAAAGAGGTGGCGATCACCAGCAGGATCGGCCATTCCACGGCACGCCATGCGGTCGTCACGCTGACACACCCGGTTATCAGCATCAGTCCGGCTGCTATCAGCGCCGATCTCAAGGTAGAGACATGGCCAATGGTCGCCAACAGGACAAAACCCAACAGAATCGCCAGAGCCAACAGCATGCGCCGGAAACCCATTGACCCAGATAGATCGTCTGGAAATCCGCAATCTGCAACACGATCAGGGAGTCTGCTGTTGCTCCAGTAAACGGTATACAGAAATACGGTGATGGTAACCGGGATACCGATCCAGCCCAGCTCCCAGAAGGAAAATCCTGGCGATTCAGCTTTATCACGCAGCAGCGCGTGCACGATCAGATTGGTACTTGATCCGACCAGTGTGCAAAGCCCTGACGCCGTGGTCAGGAAGGCGAGCGGAATCATGAGTTGAGACAGAGGAATCTGATGACGTCTGGCCCATGCGCTGATGGCCGGTGTGAACATGGCCACTACAGGGGTGTTGTTGATAAACGGCGAAATGGCGGCTACAGGCAAGGCCATGCGCCATTGGGCATGGCGTATGGAACGGGGTATGCCCAATATGCTATCGACCATCCAGCCAATGGCCCCCGTCTGCTGTAGTCCAGCCACAACCACATAGAGCACGCCTACCGTTATCATGCCTTCGTTGATAAAACCGGCCAGGGCTTGACGGGGCGTTATCAGGCCCGCTCCCAACAATGCTACCACTCCGCCTGACAGAACGATACTGGCCGGATAACGATTGGCTGCCAACAACAGCACACAGAATACAATCATGGCTACCGCCAGCCAGGCTTCCGATGTCATAAGCAACCCCAGAATCGATTGATTGGATTACTGCTTGTATTGCTGCGACAAACACTGTCGCCATGCGGCCAGCTGGGTCGCGGCAGGCCAACATTGTCCGCTGACACAAAGCGCTGCTCCAGGCACCGCTAGCCGGCTGCGCAGATGAGGCGGCAGTTGCTGCGGATCGTTCGCCTGGATCACGACCGGATCGGGCAGATAATTCCGCCCTGTGGCAGCAGCAAAGCGATGATCGCGATCACCGGCAATCACCACCTCAGCCGCCCCGTGCCATAGCAGATCGGTCGCCAAAGCCATCTGTCCGTGACCACCGCTGCTGCGTGCCAAAATAGGTTTGAACCGGGCCAGATGGCTGGCGGCATGATCACGGTAACGGTTGTTACCGGTGACCAGCGACAGCCGGATCAAACCGGCCAAGGCCATGCCGTTACCGGATGGAACGGAAGCATCAAAATGATTTTTGGGACGCACGATGACATCCTGCTGGTCGACCGGTGTGGAAAAAAATCCGCCATCCGGATCGGTAAAATGCTCCAGCATGGTCTGGGCTATCTGCTCGGCCCATGAC
>JADGCH010000014.1 GCA_015229115.1 Magnetococcales bacterium | reverse complement strand
CACTCAAACCAACAGTTCCGGTTTCACCAGCGCTGCTTCCGATCCGCTGTTCCTCACGGTGGACACCACGGCACCTGCAGCACTCGGCGTTGCTTTGACAAGCGACAGTGGCATTAGCAGTACGGATAAGATCAGCAACAACGGTGCTGTCACGGTCAGCGGTCAGGAGAGCGGCACAACGTTGTACTACAGCAGTGATGGCAGCAACTGGAGTAGTTCATGGAGTGCGGTTGCTGGCAGTAATAGCGTCTACGTGCGGCAGATCGATGTGGCGGGCAATGTCAGCACGACGGCATCCTTGACTTTTACGCTAGACAGCACCGCCCCGGCGACGCCGACGATTGCCTTGGTCAGCGACGGTGGTATCAGCGCGACGGATCGGATCACCAACAACGGTGCCGTCACGGTGACCGGAACCGAGAGCGGCACGACGTTGTACTACAGCAGTGATGGCAACAACTGGAGCAGTTCGTTCAGCGCGGTTGCCGGCAGCAATAGCGTCTACGTGCGTCAGATCGATGTGGCGGGCAATATCAGTGGCACATCGGCAGTGCTGGCTTTCACGCTGGATAGTACAGCGCCAACACTCTCTTCCAGCTCACCGGCCGATAATGCCACAGCGGTGGCTGTCAGCACCAACGTAGTCTTGACCTTTAACGAAACGGTGGGGGCTGGTAGCGGCAGTATCAGCATCAGTAATGGCAGCGATAGCCGCTCCATAGCCATCGGCGACAGTTCGCAAGTGTCGATCAGTGGCAACACGGTCACCATCAACCCGACAACCGACCTGACTGCCAACAGCAGTTACTTTGTGCTGATCCCGGCTGGTGTTCTGAGAGATACGGCTGGCAACAGTTATGCGGGCATCTCGGATGCCGTAACTCTGAATTTCACCACCCTTGATAACACGTCACCGGTACCCACCAACCTTGATCTGGCGGCGACCGATGACAGTGGCCTGTCCAGCAGTGACAACATCACCTATCAAAGCAGTGGGCTCACCATCAGTGGCAACGGCACCAGTGGCAGTACCCTCAAGTTGTACGATGGCAGCACCTTGCTGGCCACCACCGTGGTGACCAGCAGCGCCTGGAGTGTCGATGTCTCCCTATCGTCAGGGACCCATACCATCACAGCGACTCAGAGCAATAGCTTTGGCATCACCAGCGCTGCATCAAGCGCCTTGATGGTGACCGTGGACACGACCGCACCAGCCACTCCGACGGTCGCTCTGACCAGCGACAGTGGCATCAGCAGCAGTGACAGGATAACGAATAACGGCGCTGTGACCGTTACTGGAAGCGAGAGTGGCGCAACATTGCAATACAGCAGCGATGGCAATAACTGGAACAGTTCGTGGAGTGCGGTTGCCGGCAGCAATAGCGTCTACGTGCGTCAGACTGATGTAGCGGGTCATGTCAGCAGTACCTCGGCGGCGTTGGTGTTTACATTGGATACCAGTGCGCCTGTGCTCTCTTCTAGCACACCAGCAGACAATGCCACAGCGGTGGACGTTGGCGCGCATGTGGTTTTGACCTTTAACGAGCCGGTGGGGGCCGGTAGTGGCAGCCTAAGCATCAGTAACGGCAGCGATAGCCGCTCCATTGCCGTGAGTAACGGTTCACAGCTGTCGATCAGTGGTAACACGGTCACCATCAACCCGACAGCTGACTTGATTGGCAACAGCAGTTATTTTGTGCTGATCCCTGCCGGTGCCCTGAAAGATACGGCGGGTAACAGCTACGCTGGCATCTCCGATGTGACAACCCTGAATTTTACTGTTCTGGATAACACCCCGCCAGCCATACCCACCAACCTGGATCTGGCAGCAGCGGATGACAGCGGTGCCTTTGATGACGACAATCTCACCAATCAAAGCAGCGGCTTGACCATGCGTGGCAACGGTACCAGCGGCACGATCCTCAAACTGTTCGACGGCAGTACACTATTAACCACGACGCTGGTGGCCAATGGCGTCTGGAACGTTGATGTAGCCTTGTCAACGGGCAGCCACACCATCACAGCCATCCAGAGCAGCTCTGCTGGCGTCAACAGTGCCTCATCGACAGCGTTGATGCTCACGGTCGATACCACGGCCCCCTCTGTCCCGAGTGTGGCCTTGACCAGTGATACCGGCAGCAGCGCCACGGACAGAATCACCCATAACGGAGCCATCACGGTGACCGGTATTGAGACCGATGCTGCGGTGGTCTATAGCAGCGATGGCAGCAACTGGAGCAGCACATTCCAGGCCGTTTCAGGTCCTAATTCGGTACAGGTGCGTCAGACCGATCTGGCTGGCAATGTCAGCCGTGCCTCAACGGCGCTGGTTTTTACACTGGATACGGCTGCACCCGCAGCACCCGCAGGTCTTGATCTGGATGCCCGTGACGACAGCGGCAGTTCCAACTCGGATCATCTCACTTCCCAAACCAGCAACCTGACCATCAGCGGTAGTGGTGGCGAAGTTGGAGCCTCCCTGGTCCTGTTCCGTGATGTCGACAGCGATGGTCGGGTCGATAGCGGGGAAGAATTGGCAACCGTAGCGATTAGCAGCAGTAGCTGGAGCCAGGATATCAACCTGCTTGGTGGGACGCATGCCATCAAGGCTACACAAGTCGATCAGGCCGGCAACAGCAGTACGGCTTCAACAGCCTTGATGATCACCATTAACAATGCCCCACCTTCGCCACCCACCGGTCTTGACTTGGCAGCCGTTGACGATACCGGGTTGTCAAACAGTGATAACGTCACCAGTCAGACCAGTGCCCTGACCCTCAGTGGTAGCGGCGATAACGGAGCCACGTTGCTGTTGTTTGACGATCGCAACGGCAACAATGGGATCGACACCGGTGAGGCGTTGGCGACTGCCACAGTCAGTGGGGGTAGCTGGACAACCGATGTCGCCATGACCGTCGGCAGCCATAGCATCAAGGCGATCCAGACCACGGTGTCGGGCCATAGCAGCCCGGCCTCGTCACCCCTGCTGCTGACACTTGACATCAGCAAGCCAACAGGATCGATCACCGAGCCTGTCGATCAGAGTGTTGTCAAGCAGTTGCTGAGTCTCGCCGGTACGGCAGCAGACACGGGCAGCGGCGTGGCCCAGGTAGAGGTGCAGATCCTGGATCAGATCAGCGGTAAATACATGGTGCGCAAGAATGGCACATGGAGCAGCCGGGGCACCACCAACGACTGGACCAGCGTCGACACCGACAACCTGGCTGACTGGCAAAGCTGGTATCTGGATACTGGCAACATCTGGACCACCAACGACAGCTACCTGATCACGGCCCGGGTCCAGGATCTGGCTGGCAATAGTACCACCAGCACGGTCAATTTTGGCTATGGCAGCCAGCTGTCCACCCGTATTAATCTGACCAAACCGGTCTATGTGGTCAATCCCAACGCCGCCATGACCCTCGATGGACAACTGGTGGTTGAAGGGCAGAGCAACTGGAATTTCTCTGGCCAGAAGGTGCAATTGACCATTGCCCATGCCAATGGTCAGACGGTCTTCACCAAGAGTACTGATACCAACGCCAACGGTACCTTCAGCTTCGTCAACCTGCCCGGATTGAGCCAGGCCGGTGGCTACAGCCTGAAAGTCTCTTACAGCAGCAGCGCTCCTCTGGTCGTGCAATCAACCGATAGCTATGCCGATATACGGGTTGGATCGCCAGCCGGTTATGTGGTGCTGGTACAGGGTGAACTGTTGGTCAACGGCGTTGCCGAAGGGTTACTAGCACACAAACGCAGCACCAACCGCATTTATCAAACCTTGCTCAACCGCGGCTTCACGGCTGATAATATCCTCTACTTCAATTACGATACCAATGGCATGAGCCAGATTGCTGGTGATTATCTCAATCGTGCCGATGTGGCAGCCAATCCGCCAACACGTGCTGGTCTGCAACAAGCCATTGAAACATGGGCCGCTGACAAGATGCTCGATTCAGCAGCCCCCCTCTATCTTATCTTTGTCGACCACGGTGGCCAGGAGAACCTGTCCATTGGTCAGGAAACCGTCACGTCCACTGATCTCAATGACTGGCTTGATGGACTGGATAACCGGCTGCAACAGGCCGGTACGGCGGGCCTACAGGCTCAGAGTCAGAAGAAGATCATCCTGCTGGGTGCCTGTTTCTCGGGCAGCTTCATCGATAATCTTTCTGACGCAACCAGCAACCGTGTCATCATTACCAGTGCCACGGCCAAGGAAAAATCGTTCCGTGGTGCCACCGAGACGGATGGTGTGCAGGATGGCGAGTTGTTCTTGCAGCATCTGTTTCGTGCCCTGGGGCAAGGCTACAGCCTTTATGCTGCCTTTAATCAGGCCACCTGGCTAACCGAGAAAAACCCGCTGGTGGCCAGCCAGAAGCAAAACAGTGCTTCTAACAGCTTCTATGACAAGGCCCACAGCAAGATCAAGGACAGCTCCGGCCAACATCCGCTGCTGGACGATAATGGCGATGGCATGGGCAGCAATGAATTGGCGGTGCCACGAGGGCAGGATGGCTCGGTGGCACAGTCGTTGTACCTGGGCTTTACTCTCTCCAGCAAAAGCAACTCCATCGCCAATCAGGTGCAGATCGCTGCTGTAGCTCCAACGCAGTTTCAGGTCGGTCACGCCACTTTATTGTGGGTACAGGAGAACAGCACCACGCAACAGGCTTCTGAAGCCTGGGTGACCATTCTGGCTCCCAATCCCACCATGCTCAACAGTGGCAGCAATGCCCAAATCAGCAACGATTTGCCCATTGTACGCATGAGTTACAACGGCACTAACCGGCGTTGGGAACTTGATACCAGCCAGATTGCCAACTTCTCGTTCAGCACAGCCGGATGTTACCAGTTCCAGTATGCGCTACGCGATGCTGAAAGTGGTGAGCTGGCCAACCCGGTCATCGGTTATGTTTACAAGGGTAAGGAAGGGAATCATACCCCGGAAGTGGCTACGGCCTTGCAAACCCTGTCCACCAGTGGGGCCAGTGAGCAGATCAGTCAGATCGGCCTGTTTGACTGGGACGATGTCGTTGATAGTGACCACGATGCGGTGACCTATAACCTCGTCATCGCCAACCAGCAGGATTTTGGGGATGGGCAAATTGTCTATCGGCAACAGGCATTGGAGTTGTCGCAGTGTCTGGTTGATTTTGTTGATCTCAAAGCGGTCATGCCGGCTGGTGATTACTATTGGCGTGTTGAAACAGTCGATTATTACGGGGCCAGCAGTACCAGTGCCACGGCACAGTTTACCCTCAGCTTTCCCAACGATATCCCGGCTATCCTGGAAGGGTTTATCTACAGTAACGATGATTACAACGAAATCTCCGGCGCTACCGTCAAACTGAACGGGCAGATCATCAGCAGCAGCGCCGTCAATGGCAGCCTGCAGGCACTGATTCCGGCCAATGGCGGAACATTGACGATCGAAAAAACGGGTTATCAGACCAAAAGCCTGGAACTGGATCAACTCGGCAGTGGAGCAGTCAGCCAGCAATTGATTGGTCTCGACAGTAACCTATCCGCTCCAGGGACGCCGATGCTGGCCACAGAAGATGATAGCGGGTACCAAACCAGTGGTCTAACGGTCAGTGGCAGTGGTACGACCGGTGCCAGGGTGATTGTATTTGATGACAGGAACACCAATGGCATCCTGGACAACGATGAGGCTTTGGTCACCACTCTGGTCACTAACGGTGTCTGGACGGCCGATGTGACGTTGGCTACCGATGGAACTCATACCGTTCGGGCACTGCAGAGCAACGCCACTGGTACAGTCGTCAGCACGGCCTCTGCTCCTTTGTTGATAACCATTGACACCTCGGTGCCATCCATACCGATGACCCTTGATCTGGCCGCTGCCGACGATACAGGAATTTCCAGCAGCGATCACATCACCAGCCAGACCAGTGGGTTGACCATCAGTGGTAGTGGTGGAGTAGCCGGTAATACTCTGGTGCTATTTGACGACAAGGATAACGATGGCGTCGTCGATAGCGGTGAGGCATTGGTCACCACCAACATCACGGCGGCAAGCTGGAGTACCGATGTCAGTTTGTCGATGGGGACCCACAGCATCAAGGCCGTTCAAAAGGGCCATAACGGCAGCCGTAGTGCAGCAAGCTCGGCTCTCATGATCACCATTACCACCATCCCGCTGGTTGCAACACCCACCGGGCTGGATCTGGCCGCTGCCGACGACAGTGGCCGGTCGAATAGCGACAATATCACCAAGGCTACCAAAGCCCTGACCCTCAGCGGTGTTGGTCAGAAAGGCGCCACGGTGACGTTGTTCGACGAGGAGCTGTCGCTGGGTACGGTGGCCATCACGGCGGCTACCGGCAAGTGGAGCCGCGATATCGCGCTGTCGGCCGGTACCCATACCATTCGGGCCAGCCAGAAAACCAGCAGCGGTAGCAGCGATCGATCATCGGCCTTGATGATCACGGTCGATAGCGCGGCTCCAACAGCCCCATCGGCTCCGGACTTGGTTGATGAAGATGACAACGGCGCCGACAATCGCAACAACATCACCAGTGTGACCAAAGGGCTCAACTTCAGTGGCAGCGGTGAAGCGGGAGCTATGGTCACGCTGTTTGTCGACAAGAACAGAAACCGCAAGCAGGACAGCAGCGAAAAGGCGTCGGCAACGGTTGTGGTGGGCAGTGATGGTCAATGGCGTAGTGCCGATCTGGCCTTGGCCATCGGCAGCTACAGCCTGATGGCATTTCAGACCGATGTGGCCGGTAACGTCAGTCCCATGTCTGGCAACCTGATTCTGTCGATCATCAAGGCATCGAAACAAGCCGAGCTGTTGTACCAACCATGACGGAGTGAGCGTTTCCCATCAGCATCATTGACCACGACAACATCTACCATCAGCTCTACACCCATCCGCATATGACGAAAAATTTGGATGGTTACACATCGGTAGCCGCAGCAAGGCGCTGTTGCCATGCACGTAGGCTGGTCAGGATGGTTTGGCTGGTCGTATGGCCGTTGGAAACAGCATCGGCCGGTTGATGCAGACGCTGTGACCAGCGTTGTGCTTCATCGACGGCAGCGCGGATCAGCTGCATCAGTGTGGTCATGGATTGGTGATGCCGTGCCAGCGCTGTCATGATCTCCTTGTTGGCCTGGTGCATCTGATCCATGCTGCCCATGGCCTGCTGCATGGTGGTGCTGGCTGCGGTGGCATGGCTCTGGATCAGGTCGATCTGCTTGACGATGGCATCTGTGGCACGGACAGTCTGGCGGGCCAGATCTTTGACCTCATTGGCGACGACGGCAAATCCCTTGCCAGCGCTGCCGGCACCGGCTGCTTCAATCGCGGCATTGAGGGCCAGCATGTTGGTCTGCTCGGCAATATCATGGATGCCATCGATGACCTTGCCGATGGTATGGGTCGTGCCGATCAACTGCTGCAGGACGGTGATACTGGCCTGCGCCCGCTCACTAGCCTGATGGGACTGGTCATTGGCCGCTTCGCAACGACGATGGATAGGGTTGAAAGTTCCGGAAAGCGCGGTGGTACCCTCCATGAGCGGTTCTACGGTACAGCCGCCGGAACGGTCCAGCTCCTGCACCATTTCCTGCAGGGCGGTATCAGCCTGTTGCAGCAAGGTGACCATAGCTTCCAACCGGACCAGTTCTTGTTGTACTGTGCTGGTGATGGCGCTGATCTCGCCCTGGACCGAGGCGCTCGTGGTCGTGGCATCCTGCAGCTGCTGCTGTAGTGTGGCATAGTCTCGGGTCATGCTGTCCAATTCATCGCAGCAATTGGATGGGGAGGGCTGCCGATGGCCTGTGGGTGGATAGTCTGCCATGACTGGGGCAGCGGTTAGGGTGGTCGTGACCGGGGGAGGGGGCAATTCAAGTGGCGCAAAGTCTGGCTCTGGTTCCTGGCTGGGCAGCGGCGGCATGGCGAGACGGCGCAACCAGAAAAAAGCGACCACGGTTGTCACGATGCCCAACAGCAGCAGGGTCACAGCCATTCGTTCGCCTGACCAGGATGGCTCGTTAGCGCGCAACAAACGCAGATCATCGTCGGCCTGCTGGATAAGCTGCAGGGATAGCTCCTGGATATCGCGCTCAAGGGGAGAGATTTTTTCACGCCACTGTTGGCCGGCCTGCTGTGGATCGCCGGTCCGAAGTTGGCGGTCGACATCGGTATACCACCCCATCCAAGTGGCGATTTTTTGCTGGAGTTGCGCCAGCCGTTCCCGTTCACGGGTATCGCTGGAAAAGAGCAGCAGGGCAGCTACGGCTTCTTCCAGTTGTTTGGATTCCTGTGTCAAAATCCCGGTAAAAGAGCGGTTGTCCTGTTCCCGATGGGCGATCTCCCGTACCAGGCGATCAAGCCGATGGGCCATTTCAAGTCGGGATGTTTGTTGGTCGATCTGCGCTATTTGGTCGTTGAGGCCGTCCATGGTGCGCAGGGCCATGAGGGTTGCTGTCCATGGTACGCCGGACAGCAAGGACAGGGCTACCGTCAGTTGCACGGTTAGCAGTCTGGTTGCTCCTTGATCCATGGATCGTCTTCTCTCCGTTGATAAGGATGATAGGGTTGTGCGGTGGTGGATAGTCATGCAAGCTCAAAGCCATTGGCGAACGTAAAGCCATTGATGGTGGTGCTAGCCTGTGTTACAGTCACGACCAACGAGCGCTTATCCATTGGGATCATGGGGCTATTTATGTCGAGAGTCAGCGACCCAACCTGTTCTATTTTGCTGCTGGGTGATGTTATGGGTCGTTCAGGGCGGCGTGCTATCCAGAAGTATCTGCCAGATATCCGGCGCGAGCGGGCTCCCGATCTGGTTGTTGCCAATGGTGAAAACGCTGCTTCTGGCATCGGGCTAACCCCCAACGTGGTGGAAGAGCTGCTGCGCAATGGGGTTGATCTGATTACGTCTGGCAATCATATCTGGCGTTATCGCGAGATCGTACCGCTGCTGGAGCGCAATCATCGCCTGTTGCGTCCGCGTAACTACCCGTTGTCCAATCCGGGACGTGGCTTTGTGGTGCACGAGACGGGTAGCGGTTTGCGTATCGGGGTCCTCAATCTATTGGGGCGCATCTTCATGGATCCGGTCGACTGTCCGTTCCAGAGTGCTGATGAGTGCTTGCGTCCCCTGCGTCTGGGACGCGATGTGGCGGCACTGGTGGTTGATTTTCATGCCGAGACGACATCGGAAAAGATGGCCATGGCCCATTACCTCGATGGGCGTGTTTCGGCGGTGCTGGGGACGCATACCCACGTACCAACGGCCGATCATCGCGTCCTGCCCGGAGGGACCGCCTTTCAGAGTGATGTCGGTATGACGGGCTGTTACCAGTCGATTATTGGCATGAGCGTAGCCACGGCGCTGCCTCGTTTCATCACACGCCTGCCGGCTAAACTGGAACCAGAAATGGCGGAAGGGGCTTTGTGTGGTACCCTGGTGACCATCAGCACCCGCACCGGCCTGTGCCAGACCATTGAGCCGGTCAGACGCGGTCCGGGTATCTCACCAGCGGGGTAATCAGGCGGTTGCCGACTGTCCTTAATAACGAACCTTATTGAATTGCTTGAGGGTAGGCACTTATGGAAAAACGGGAAAAACTTTACGAAGGCAAGGCTAAGGTGCTGTTTGCCACCGATGACCCCGATCTGGTCATTCAGTACTTCAAGGACGACGCAACCGCGTTTAACGGCGAAAAGAAGGGCACCATCGCCGATAAGGGTGTGGTCAACAACCTGATGTCCTGCCGCCTGATGCAGCTGTTGCAGCGTGTCGGTCTACCGAACCATTTTGTCAAGCCGCTGGGGGGTCGCGAGCAACTGGTACGTCGTGTTGAGATCGTACCGGTGGAAGTGGTGGTACGCAATTACAGCGCTGGTTCTCTGGTGCGTCGTTTGGGACGTCCTGAAGGGGAACAGTTGGCACGGCCACTGGTGGAGTTTTATTACAAATCCGATGCTCTGGGTGATCCACTGGTGACGGTGGACCATATTGAGCTGTTTGGCTGGGCTGAGGACGATGAACTGGAACAGATTGTCGAGACTACGCACCGCATCAACGACGTGCTGCTGACCGTGTTTGCCCAGATCGACATTCAGTTGGTTGATTATAAATTGGAGTTTGGCCGTCTGACGGCCGATAGGGGCGTCATTGTGCTGGCCGATGAGATTTCCCCGGACACCTGCCGGTTGTGGGATATCCACACCGGCCAGAAACTGGACAAGGATCGGTTCCGCCTTGATCTGGGCGGCGCTGCCGAGGCCTACCAGGAGGTAGCGCGTCGCATGGGATTGGCCGTCGAGAGATGACTTTCATGGTAAACGATAGCTGTGCCAATAAAAAAGCTGGTTTTTTGCAGTTATTGGCGGTAACATGACCGCCAATATCGTTAGGTCGTGATGATCGATTTTAATAACTACCGAGGTTAAATGATGAAAAAACTTTTGACAATTGTTGGTGTGGGTGCCCTGTTGTCGGTGGCCGTGCTGGCGACCAGTCATGCAGCGGATAATACCTTTAAGCCCGCTTCCTGGTTGCAGCCGTCGCGTGAGCACCCTTCCAACTATCAGCCCCGTTATACCGGGTTTGGCTACCACGATGGTATGGAAAAAGATAGCGATGGCGATGGGGTCCCCGATAGCCGTGATAAATGTCCCAACACACCGAAAGGAGTCAAGGTTAACAGCGATGGTTGTCCGCTTGATTCAGATGGCGATGGTGTGACCGATGATCTCGACATGTGTCCCGATACGCCCAAGGGGACCAAAGTCGATGCCCGTGGTTGCCCGATTACGACACGCTCCGTTCCAGTGGCCGATGGCGATAGCGATGGCGATGGTGTGGTGGACAGTCGTGACCAATGCCCCGGTACGCCCAAGGGTGCCGTAGTCGATGATCGCGGTTGCTGGACCTTGAAGAACCTTCATTTCGATACCAACAAGGCCGTTATCAAGTCGGGTTCTTATGGTGTACTGGATCAGGTTGCCAATATTCTCAAGCAGAATCCGAAGCTGGATGTTGAGGTGCAGGGGCATACCGATAACCGTGCCAGTCGTGCCCTGAACAAGAAGCTGTCAGAGAAGCGCTCAGCAGCTGTGGTGAGTTACCTGACCAAGAAGGGTGTTGCTGCCAGCCGCCTCAAGTCTGCTGGCTATGGCTTTGATCGTCCGGTAGCCGACAACAAGACGGCTGATGGACGGGCTCGTAACCGTCGGGTTGAGCTTCATTTGCCTAACGTCAAGTAACTGTTGCATCAGGCAGGGGAAGGGTGAGGACGGTTCCTGATCCTTCCCCGGCAATTTCGATGGACGATCAACTCATTTATGGCCGGAGTGCCCTTTCTCCGTTCCGTCTCGGAAAACTACAGCAACAGCTGGATCAATCCGGTTCCGGACGGCGGCTGCTTGCCGCCGACACCGTCTATATTATTCATCTGACAGACAGTCTGACCAACCCGCAACAGCAACTGCTTGAGACACTGCTATCGGCCGTGCCAGTGCCGTTACCCTGTCAGGAAGGCGCGGAACAGTGGTTGGCACTGCCGCGTCGGGGGACGCTTTCGCCCTGGTCCAGTAAGGTCGGAGATATTGCCCGTCGTTGTGGTCTGGCGGTGGTGCAGCGTATTGAGCGTGCCATTCTCTATACGCTATCCTCTACGACAGTTGCGGATCCATCAGCTCTGTTGCCGCTCTACGACCGTATGACACAGTCGTTGCTACCGTTTCATGCCCAGCATGGGTCCCAGCATGGTTCGATGATCGCTGAACATCTGTTCACCAGGGCAGCAGCGGGTCCATTGCGTCATCTTGATCTATTGACTTTGGGGCGTCCGGCGCTGGAACGGGCCAACCAGGAGTGGGGCTTGGCGTTGGCCAGTGAGGAAATCGATTACCTGTTGCACCATTTCCGTCAGTTACAGCGCAATCCGACTGACGTTGAACTGATGATGTTCGCTCAGGCCAATTCCGAACACTGTCGCCACAAGATTTTTAATGCGCAGTGGGTCATCAATGGCCAGTCCATGCCGACCACGCTGTTTCAGATGATTCGTCATACCCATCAGGTGACGCCCCACGGTACCATCGTGGCTTATCGCGATAATGCTGCGGTGATTGCCCCGATGCGGGTTAACCGTTTCTATCCAGATCCTGCCTCATCGATCTACCGCCTGTATCCGGTCGATTCCTGTCTACTGATCAAGGTAGAGACCCATAACCATCCGACGGCCATTGCTCCCTACGCCGGTGCTGCAACCGGGTCTGGCGGAGAAATTCGCGATGAAGGAGCCACCGGGAGGGGCGGCGTTCCAGGGGCCGGATTGACCGGTTTTTCGGTCTCCAATCTACGTATTCCGGGAGCCATTCGACCCTGGGAGCAGGACTATGGTCAACCGGGGCGCATCCGTTCAGCACTATCGATCATGCTGGAAGGTCCCATTGGTGCGGCGAGCTTTAATAATGAATTTGGCCGGCCAGCCTTGACCGGTTATTTTCGCACGTTCGAGCTGTTGGTCGATGGGCGCGTGCGGGGCTATCATAAACCGATCATGATCGCCGGTGGCATGGGGCAGATCCTGCATAGCCAAGTGGCGAAGCAGCCCTTACGACCCGGTGACCTGATCATCCAGCTGGGCGGACCCGGTCTGCTGATTGGTCTGGGAGGGGGTGCGGCCTCTTCTCAGGCCAGCGGTGCAGCCAGCGAACAGCTCGATTTTGCCTCGGTACAGCGCGACAATCCGGAAATGCAGCGGCGTTGTCAGGAGGTCATCAACCGCTGCTGGCAGATGGATCACGACAACCCTATTCGAGCCCTCCACGATGTTGGCGCGGGTGGTTTGTCGAACGCTGTACCAGAGTTGCTGCATGAGGGTGGCGTAGGGGGGCTGCTGGATAGCGCCGCCATCCCGAGCGATGACCCGGCCCTGTCTCCCATGGAGTTGTGGTGCAACGAAGCCCAGGAACGTTATGTGCTGGCTATTGCACCCCAGGACCAGCACCGTTTTGCTGCCATCTGTCAACGGGAACGGGCCCCTTACGCCATTTTGGGCCATGCCACGCAGCAGCAGCGATTGTGTCTGGTCGATTCGGTTCATGGCGGTCAGCCGGTGATCGATCTGGCACTGGAGATGTTGTTGGGGCAGACGCCGCGCATGGTTCGTCAGGTACAGCGCCCCGTTACCGTCCACCCGCCATGGGTGACAGCAGGGATTGATCTGCGTGAGGCGGTAGCGCGGGTATTGCGGTTGCCAACTGTAGCAGCCAAGACCTTTCTCATTACCATTGGCGACCGCAGCGTCACGGGGTTGGTTTGCCGCGATCAGATGGTGGGGCCATGGCAGGTGCCGGTAGCGGACGCATCCGTGATCGCCCGTGGTTACGACAGCTTCAGCGGTGCGGCCATGGCGATGGGAGAGCGGGCTCCGGTAGCCCTGATCAACAGCGCCGCGGCGGCTCGCCTCGCTGTCGGTGAAGCGGTGACCAACCTGGCATCGGTGGCGATTGACGATCTATCGCTGGTCAAATTATCGGCTAACTGGATGGCGGCAGCGGGGGATGCTCACGAAGAAGCCTCCCTCTACGACGCCGTTGCTGCGGTTGGGCAGCAGCTCTGTCCGGAGCTGGGTCTCAGTATTCCGGTGGGCAAGGATTCCCTGTCTATGCGTACCGTTTGGCAGCAGCAGGGTGAGGAGCGTCAGGTCGTTGCACCGGTTTCGCTGATTGTGTCCGCTTTTGCTCCTGTTACGGACGTGCGTCGGGTGGTAACGCCCTGGTGGCGGCGCGATACCATGGCTGACAGCGTATTGATTTTGGTTGATCTTGGTCAGCAGCGCAACCGTCTCGGGGGATCGGCACTGGCCCAGGTCTTCAACCAGATCGGCGACCAGGCTCCCGATCTGGAGCAGCCTGCCCTGCTCAAGGCCTTTTTTGCCGTGGTGCAGCAGCTGCATCGTCAGCAGCAGTTGCTCGCTTACCATGATCGCAGTGATGGCGGGTTACTGGTCACGCTGTGTGAAATGCTGTTTGCCTCGCATAGTGGTGCTGCCATCACTCTGGATGGCCTTGGCCACGATCCGCTGGCCATTCTGTTTGCTGAAGAACTGGGCGCCGTGCTGCAGGTCAGACGCGATCAGGCACAGGACATTGTCCAGCTGTTTCATGACCATGGGGCTGGCGTGGCAACCATCTTGGGTGTGCCGACCCAGATCGACCGGCTTTGTATGACTTGGCAGGGGCAGGAACTATTCAGTGCTGATCGCATCGGTTTGCAGCGTATCTGGTCAGAAACCAGCTGGCTGATGCAGAGTCTGCGCGATCATCCGCTCTGCGCGCGCCAGGAGTACGACACCATCCTTGATGAGGATGACAACGGACTCTATGCCCGGGTTCCCTTTGCCATCGATCCACCGTTTGTGGCGCGGCGGCCGGCTCCCCGTATCGCTATTTTGCGGGAACAGGGTGTCAACAGCCAGACCGAGATGGCGGCTGCTTTTACCCATGCCGGCTTCTATGCTGTTGACGTCACCATGAGTGATTTGCACTCCGGCCGGTTCCAGCTGGGCGAGTTTCATGGTCTGGCGGTTTGCGGCGGCTTCTCGTTTGGCGATGTGCTCGGGGCTGGCGGCGGATGGGCGCAATCCATCCTGTTTGATCCGCTGCTGCGTGCGCAGTTCGAGACTTTCTTCCATCGTCACGATACCTTTACGCTCGGTGTCTGCAATGGTTGTCAGATGGTGAGCCAGTTACGCTCCCTGATCCCGGGATCGGATGCGTGGCCTCTTTTTGTCCGCAACCTCAGTGAGCAGTTTGAGGCTCGTTTGGCCATGGTGGAGTTGTTGCCAACACCATCGGTGCTGTTGACCGGTATGGCAGGGGCTCATGTGCCGATTGTCTGCTCCCATGGTGAGGGACGGGCTGAGTGGGCCGACGCGGCAGCCTTGACCCAGCTGCAGCAACAGGGGCTGGTGGCCATGCGCTTTGTCGATCACAGCGGGCAGGTGACGCAGAATTATCCCTACAATCCCAATGGTTCACCGGCAGGGATTACCGGTATTACCAACAGCGATGGCCGGGTGACGTTGATGATGCCTCATCCCGAACGCTGTTTTCGCACCATCCAGTACAGCTGGCACCCGCCTGACTGGGGTGAGGAGTCACCTTGGTTGCGCCTGTTCCGCAATGCCCGTATCTGGGTCGATGGGGTATGAGACTGGTCTTGGCCTCTACGTCGCCTTCTCGTCGCGAGCTGTTGCAGCGGCTCAACTACCCTTTTATCGCCGTACCTCCCATTGCCGACGAAACACCGCTACCAGACGAACAACCGGTCCAGCTGGTACAACGCTTGGCTGAGGCTAAGGCGACATCGCTGCGACAGCAGTTTCCGGATGCCCTGATCATCGGTTCCGACCAAGTTGCTGTGGTACAGGGAGAGATCTTGGGTAAACCAGCTACCCACGAACGTGCGGTGGCGCAATTACAACGCATGTCGGGTCAGACCGTCGAGTTTGTCAATGGTTTGGTGCTGTATCATGCCGCGACAGGGCGTTGCCACAAGGATGTCGTCACCTTTGCCGTCACCTTTCGGTCGTTGCAGCCTGACCAGATTGAGCGTTACCTGTTGCAGGAACGTCCTTACCACTGCGCTGGCAGTTTCAAGTCGGAGCAGTTGGGTATTGCTCTGTGTGCAGCCATGCACGGCGAGGATCCGACCGCCCTGATCGGTCTGCCCCTGATTCGGTTGGTGACCCTGCTGGACCTGGAAGGGGTGACCATACCATGACAAGTCGGTTGTTGCTGATCGACGGTTCCGGCTATCTCTATCGGGCTTTTTATGGCATTCAGTCGTTGAACCGGCGTGATGGTTTTCCTGTCAATGCCATTTTTGGTTTTGGCAAGATGATCCGTCGCGTCCTGGCCAACCAGGAGGCCGATCATGTGGCGATCCTGTTTGATGCCAAAGGCCCCAACTTTCGCCATGACATGGATGCCAGCTACAAGGCCAATCGCAAGAGCATGCCGGACGAGTTGCGGGTTCAGGTGCCCATGATTCACCGTCTGGTAAAGGCCTTCAACATTCCCCTGTTTGAGATGAGTGGTTTTGAGGCCGACGACCTGATCGGTACGCTCGCCGGTCGTGCTGTCGTTGCTGGTATGACTGTGACCATCGTCAGCGGTGACAAGGATATGTTGCAGCTGGTATCGGACCGTATCGCTGTCTATGATCCAGTTAAGGAACAACGGCTGCATGAGGCCGAAGTCGAAGCCTTTTGGGGGGTACCGCCCCAGCAGGTGATTGAGGTCATGGGGTTGACAGGAGATCAATCAGACAACATTCCTGGTGTGCCGGGTATCGGCATCAAGACCGCAGCACCGCTCATCCGCCAGTTTGGCACCCTGGAACAGCTGCTGGCCCATCTGGACCAGATTACTCAACCGAAGCGGCGAGATTTGCTGCTGCAACATGGTGATCAGGCGCGGCGCTCACGGCAGTTGGCAACCATTCGCCGCGATGCACCGATCGATTGTTCTTTGGATCAGTTGCTGCGCCAGCCTGTAGACCAGCAAGCGTTGCGACTGTTTTATCAGGAGATGGAGTTTACCTCATTGCTGCAGGAGCTGGAACAGCAACAGCAACAGCAGCATGAGCCTGTTGTCACGATCACCCGTTGTGACAATGACTACCAGACCATAACCGATACCGAACAGTTTGAACGGTTTATGGAGCAGTTGCGGCAACAACCTCGTTTCGCCATCGACAGTGAAACCACGGCACTCGATCCGATGCGGGCCGAACTGGTGGGATTGTCCTTTTCCTGGCGGCCGCATCAGGCCTTTTATCTGCCGGTTGGGCACCAGCCCGATGCCGTTCCTGATGGACAACTGAATCGTGACCAGGTGCTGGCAGCCTTGCAGCCGCTGTTGGCCGATGACTCCATTGGCAAGGTCGGGCAGAATCTCAAATACGATGCGGTTGTTCTGGCAGGTTACGGTATTCATCTGGCTGGTGTGGAACGTGATGTTATGCTGCTGTCCCATCTGCTGTATGGATCGGCACGGTCACACGGTTTGGACCAGATTGCCCACGATCTGCTCGGGCGGACCACGACTTCCTACCAGCAGGTGACCCGTGTTGGCCGACAGCAAGTATCCTTCGATCAGGTCCCGATCGAACGGGCTGGGCCGTATGCCTGTGAGGATGCTGAAGTGGCTTGGGAGGCAGCTGAGCAGCTGTGGCCAAAGTTACAGGCGATACCGGAATTGATGACGCTTTACCAGCAGATCGAGCAGCCTTTGATGGCGGTATTGATCGATATGCAGCGCCAGGGAGCGCTGTTGGATCAGGCTGTGCTAGTGCAGATGTCGCACGACTTCACCCAGAGGCGGGCCGTCCTGGTAGCTGAGATCGAGCAGATGGCCGGGCAATCGTTCAATCTCAATTCACCGCAGCAGCTGGGAACGATCCTGTTCGACAAGATGGGTTTGCCGGGGGGTAAGCGTTCCAAGACCGGTTACAGTACCGATGTGACGGTATTGACCAAACTGGCAGAGGCGGGACATGTGCTGCCGGCGCGCGTGCTCGATTATCGTACCCTGACCAAACTGCAATTGACCTATACCGATGCCTTGGCTGGTTTGATTCATCCAGTCACCGGTCGGGTCCATACCAGTTTCAATCAGGCCGCAACGCTGACGGGTCGGCTCTCTTCGTCAGCGCCCAATCTGCAGAATATTCCGGTCCGCAGTGTTGAGGGGAGGGCCATTCGCACCGCCTTCGTGGCGCCGCCGGGTTGGCTGCTGCTATCGGCGGACTATAACCAGATTGAACTACGTCTGCTGGCTCATCTAGGGGGCATCGAACGGTTGCAGCAGGCTTTTGCCAGCGGACTCGACGTCCATTGCGCCACCGCCATGGAACTGTTTGGTGTGCCCGTTGATCAGGTATCGTCCGACCACCGCCGCATGGCCAAGACCATCAACTTCGGCCTGATTTATGGTATGAGTGTCTTTGGTCTGGCGCAACGCCTCAAGATTGATCGTGCCAGTGCCCGCGATTACATGGAACGCTATTTTGCCCGTTATCAGGGCGTGCAGTCTTATTGGAGCAGTTTGCTGGAGCAGGCACGCCGTCAGGGCTATGTGCCAACACTAGTGGGGCGACGATGCTGGATTACCGATATTGCCAGCAGCAATCGCACCTTGCGTGAGATGGCCGAACGTACCGCCATCAATGCCCCCCTACAGGGGTCAGCGGCCGATATCATCAAGCTAGCCATGATTCAGTTGCATCGGCAGATACAGCAACAGGGTCTGCGTTGCCGCATGGTCCTTCAAGTACATGATGAGCTGCTGCTGGAATTACCTGCCGAGGAGCTGGAGGTGGTGGTGGCGCTGGTGCGGCGCACCATGGAGCAAGCGCTGGAGCTGTCGTTGCCGCTACGGGTCGACATCGGTCACGGTCGCCATTGGGCCGAGGCTCATTGATCGATGCTACGTCGCCGCACCACACCGGATGAGCTCAACCTGCGCCAACGTCGCCGTATTCGCTCCGGGCGGCAGCAATTCCTGCAACCAGCCGAGGAGAGTCCAGAACAGCATGGTTTGGTACGAGCCAATTATGGCCTCAATTCCGAGGTCGAGAATGAGCAGGGCGAGCAATTCCGTTGTGCCGTGCGTGAGACGATTGAGGGTAATCCGGCAGCTGGAGATCGTGTTGTCTGGCGCCAGAGTGGTACCGGTCAGGGTGTGATTGAGACCATCCTGCCGCGACGATCCGAATTGCGGCGACCGACATCACAGGGACGTTGGCAGACTGTGGCGGCCAACCTCGACCGCCTTATCGTCGTGTTCAGTCCCGACCGCTTTCTGATGGGGCTGGCGGATCGTTACCTGATAGCCGCAGCGGTAGCCCATATTGAGCCCATCCTGATTGTCAACAAGCAGGATTTGTTACGGGGGCGCGAGTTACGGCCTTATCGCCAGCAGCTCAAGCAGGACCTGAAAGTCTACCGTCGTATGGGATATGCGGCACGACTGGTTTCGGCTCATAGTGGTAAGGGGTTGGCGTGGCTGACACAACAACTGGCAGGTCAGACGACCCTGCTGGTGGGACAGTCTGGCGTGGGCAAGTCGTCCCTTATTCGTCACTGGATCACCGATGAAGTGATCCGCATTGGCGCGGTCAACACCATCGGTCGTGGTCGCCAGACCACAGCAGTCTCCAGACTGTATCACTTGCCATCGGGGGGGCACCTGATCGACTCGGCCGGCATTCGTGCGCTAGCTCTGCAGGGAATTCCAGCCCATCAGGTGGCCAGTTATTTCCGTGACGTGGCAGGCTACGCCGATCGATGCCGTTTTACCGATTGCCGCCACGATGCCGAACCAGGCTGTGCCGTACAGCAAGCCGTGGCTCAAGGCAAGATCGATCCCCGTCGTCTGGTGAGTCTGCACGCCATAGCCGATTCACTGGCCACTCATGGCGACGGTACGCTGCTGTTGCAGGATTAATAACCGTTGCAGACGGATAAAGACCGATTCCAGCGTCAGTTGCCGGTTCAGATTGTAGATCGCTGCTGTTCGGTTGATCTGTTCCAGCCACAGGCTGTAGGCGATCCAGTGCCGTGTCACCGGATGGTCGTGCCAGTTGCTGCGTAACCAGGATCGCAGCAGCAGCAGTGTCTGCTGGAATCGTTCCCGCTCACTCCAATTTTCAGCCATGCTACACAATAGGGCTAGCGGCTGGTTGGCAATGGTCGTCAAATCGGCCATCAGCTCATCACGCATCTGGACCAGTTCTGGTTGGCAGAGGGTTATGGCACGCGCCATGGAGCCTTCTGCCAGTTGTGCCGCCTGCTGTCGTACTTCCAGCGCAACCGAGGTTTGCCGTTCCAGCAGACTGGTCAGTATGGGAGGGGATAACGGTGCAAAACGTAGCATCTGGCAGCGGGAACGGATGGTGGCGAGCAGACGCCCCGGTGTGGTGGTCAGCAGAATCAGCAAGGATTGAGGGGAGGGTTCCTCCAGGGTCTTGAGCAGGGCACTAGCAGCCGACTCGTTCATGGCCAGGGCATCGTCAATCACGACTACTTTCCAGCGCCCTTCCATGGCCGTCATGGCCAGAAACTGACAGGCAGCCCGGATTTGTTCCACTACAATTTGTGTTTTATCGCTGGTAGGCTGAACGAAGTGCAGATCGGGATGAGCCCAGGATGCCAGATGACGGCAGGATCGGCAGCGGCCACAGCTATCGGGTAGGCCATCGGTCTGGTGCGATGGGGACTGACATAGGAGACCTTGCACCAACGCCAGGGCAGTCAACCGTTTTCCAACACCTTCTGGACCAGCAAAAATCCAGCTATGGGCCAGTGCATCCTGCTGCATGGCATGACGCAGCTGCTGACAGGCGTGTGTCTGCCCTAAAACGTCAGCGAAGGCCATGATACGCCTGTTGTAGCTGTTGCCAGATTTGTTCCGCAATCTGTTCAGGAGATTGTGCCGCGTCAATGAGACGACATCGCTGGGGGTGTTGCTGGGCTAGTTGCAGAAACCCTTGGCGCAGACGTTGGTGAAAGGCCATCCCTTCGCGGGCAAACCGGTCCTGGTTGCCATCGCGTTGCAAGGTGCGCTGCAGCCCTATGACGGGATCAATGTCCAGTATGAAAGTTAGGTCGGGGAAAGTTGTAGCCGTAACCCAGCCGTTTAAGGTGGCGATGAGATCCGGCGCAAGCCCCCGTCCACAGCCTTGATAGACCCAGCTGCTATCATGAAAACGGTCACACAGCACCCACTGCCCATCAGCCAGCGCCGGCTGAATTTTATGAGCAAGGTGTTGGCAACGCGCCGCTGACATCAGCAGCAGCTCGGTTATGGGTTCTATTGTCTCGTGTGGAGAGGGTTGCAACAGCAGGGTACGCAACCGCTCCGCTAGCGGTGAACCGCCCGGCTCACGCGTCGTGACAACGGTTGTACCCATCTGACTGAGTCGTTGTGCCAGCAACGCCACCTGGGTGGTTTTACCACACCCTTCACCTCCCTCAAAGGTGATGAAGTGCCCTGGCACGTTAGCCGTTGCCCTTGACTAGCATGACGGGCAGGTTCGTGCCAGCCGTTACCTTGTACATGACCTTGTCGGAAAACCATTTATCGAGCAGACTGCCTCGCTCGACTTCACCACCGATGATCAGATCAACAGGGTGTTCCTCAACCATTGCCAGAATTTCCTTCTCAGGGGCACCAACAGCCACTGTTCCGGCGGCTTCGACCTCTTCCTGACGTGCCAAGGCCACCATACGGTTGACGATCATGTTGTGTTTGCGCACCGTTAATTCATCTGAGCTTGTGGCAACAGATAGAACAGTCAGAGGTAGTTGAACCAGCTTAGCCATAGCCACAGCAGCGGACAACACCTGACTGGCCTGATCGGATTCATCAACGGCCACCAGGATGCCTTTCTGCCACATGTCAGCACGGCGCGGCACAACCAGAACCTTGCAGGGTGCCTTGTTGATCACACGGGCCGTGGCCTCTCCGATTTTGAACCGGGCCAGTCCCCGCGTGCCACGACGTCCCATAATCACCATGTCAGCCGTGACAGCCGTGACAGCCTCCAGAATACCCTCTGCTGGGTCGCTGGCCTGCCGTGTCAGGAGTTCTAGTGTGACACCGACCTCACGACACCTTTGCCCAATACCGTCGATCTGCTGTTGCAGCAGCAGCTCTTTTTCATGGTCGACAGCATCAGACCGCTGCAACTTGAGGAAAACGAGGCGGGCCCGACAGCGGGCCGCCAGAGCGAGGGCCACCCGTTGAGCACCGACTCCGTACTCGGAAGTATCGATCGCCAACAGGAGGGTATGATAACGGTCTGTTTCCAGAGCCTGATCCTGATTCATGGGGTATTATTCTTGCCCAGCAGGCTCAATTTACGCAACAGGGCCGCATTACGCTCGGATAGCTGCTCCAGATTGGCACTAAAAGTCCGTTCCTGGGTCGCCAGTTTACGCAACAGTGCCACATTCCGTTGTGACAGCTGCTCCAACTTGTCGTTGAACTCTTTTTCTTGGCTGGTCATCTTGCGCAATAGGGCACTGTTGCGATCGCTCAGCTGTTTCAGATATTCCTGTTCTTTACTATCCTTGTCCTGCAGTTTGCGCAACAAAGCGCCATGCCGATCCGCCAGTTGTTCCAGCTGCTCATCCAGTCGTCCAACCAACTCCAGGAAACGCTGTTGCCAGTTCTCCACCGGTTGTGCGGCCGATTGGGATGACTTCTTACGCTTGTTGTCTTTCTGCTTGGTCATGGATGTAACAACTCCCTGGGTTAACGGGTATGGTTAACGGGTATTCAGTTGACGATTGACAGCATCACAAATACCAGCCCATGTTGCACTGACTTCATTGAGACGCTTTTCAACAAAGCGGGCAAAGTAGAGGGCATCATAGGCCGACGATAGGTCACCCTGTTGCAAAGCAGCAAGAGCTTTCTGACCGTACTCGACGCTTTCACGGCTCGCCAGGGCCACATTATGCCAGTAGGCCAGCGCCTCCTGCCGGTTGACGAAATTGTGGGGCATCTTCTCTGCCGCAGGTAACGAAGGAACATTGACTTGATTATGGCCAAAACAGACCGGCCATCCCGATGTGACCCAGTCAGATGCTTTCTGGATCGTCTGTTGCAGTTGTTCGATCAGAACCTGATGGGAAGACTGACTCATAACAGGCAAACTCCTCTTTCAGTGAATAGGTTGCTTTTTTTTGTAAACACCGTTTTCAAAACATTCAAAAAAATAGGGCACCAATGGATGCTCCACCGGCTCCTGCAGCATATCCGATTCCAGATTTTTCTCAGAGACATAGGCCTCAACGTCGCTGTCATGCACTAGAATCTGATACCACGGTTTATTTTTCGGTGGGCGTGTGGCAGCCATCCGATCATACCACTGGTCATCGCCCTGATAACAAGAGTCGACATCAATGACGACACCACGATAATCAAACAGATTGTGATGAACAATCTGGCCAATGGAGAACTTGGCTTGATTATGCTTCACAACCAATACCGTCCTGCGGTGGCCAGCACAACAGTTACCATCCCGATCGTCATGTTAACGGTCACAACCGTCCGGATCCTACCCAGATAGAGGCCTGCTTCCGGAATGAGCAACTGCTTGACCATCCACTGCATACGTCGAAACGGACCGGTGTAAAGATGAACAAACAGGGCAATCATGATCCATGCCGTCCCCTGCATCAGATGAACATGCAACGGCTGTGCTGACAGGCCACCCAGATAAAAGATGATCATGGTATAACCAGTCACGGGCAATAGCAACACAATAACCCAAACCACCCTGACAAAACGCTGCAATACCTGCGACCAGAGCAACACCCTGCTTTCGAGTCCCAGATTGAGGGCAGGATCCATAACGGACGGACGCAACATGAAATGGGCGAAAAACATGCCACCAACCCAGAGTGTGACAGCGAGCACATGAATCGCAAGCAATACGGCAAGCATGACACAAAAGCCTATGGCCTCAATGATCCTATAGACCGGATCCCTCCCCCATGCAGGGGGAGGGATCAACCATCAGATACTCAGTCGCCTTTTCCCATACCCATGTCAATATAACCGGTCGGACAGACCTCAGCACAGATATGACAACCAACACATTTCTCGTAATGCGTAAAGACGAACTGTCCTTCCGGATTGTTTTTAAAGCTGACAATCGCTCCCTGTGGACAGAACTTCTCACACTGACGACACTCAAAACAGAGACCGCAACTCATGCATCGCTCTGCTTCCGCCAGGATATCGCTTTGTTGCAGGACTTGCAGAATCTCCTGCCAATTGTTATTGACCACAGCAGGATGCTGTAATCGACGCTTTTTCTGCGGTTGTTCAACGAAGAAGTCCCATTTCAGCTTATCGTAACGGGCTATGTCAGGCTTATCGGCCTTTTGTGGCAACGGCTTACCCTGGACATAGAGGTGCATAGCCTCAGCGGCTTTGCGGCCATGGCCAATGGCCGTTGTCAGCAGGGTGATCTTGACAGCATCACCGCCGCCAAAGACACCCGGCATGCCCTTGATCTGGTAGTTGTGGTCCACCTGGAAGAAGGGGCCGCTACCCGTGGTCTGTTCAAGACCCACCATATCCGTGGTTTGTCCGATGGATGCAACCACCATATCAGCATCAATGGTAAAGTTGGTCCCTTCCTGTGTTTTATAACGGAAGAAGGGAATGGCATGATTCCAACCCTCTTCGCCCTTGGCCTTACGCACCATCTCCACACATTCAAGACCGGTTATGTGGCCGCTGTTGTCGCGTTTGACCGCCACCGTACCGACCTGAAAACGCATGGCCGTACCTTCGTGAACAGCCTCGTCAAATTCGTTCGGTGAGCAGTTCATCTCTTCACGGGCAACACCAGACAGCAGGGTTGCCTTGGATCCCAGACGCAATGCCAGACGAGCCACATCCATGGCCACATCCCCATCACCGATGACCACTACGTGACGACCGATCGTCATCGATCCGGAGGCTTCCGGCCCACCTTTCAACTCGAACTCGCGTAGAAAATCGATGGCATTGGTACACATCGGACCATCGGCACCTGGTAGAGGCAGTGAGCGCCCTTTTTGTGCTCCGACAGCCAGAAAAACGGCGGCGTATTGTGACCTTAGCTCATCAAGAGAAATATCGGTACCAATTTTGGTGTTGACTTTAACCTCAATGCCCAGATCAAGAATCCGCTCGATCTCCTTATCCATGACCGTGCGATCAACCCGATATCCCATGATGCCGTAGCGCATCATGCCGCCCAGCTTGGGATCCCGTTCAAACAAGGTAACGCTGTGGCCACGCAAGGCCATCTGGTAGGCGCAGGAAAGCCCACCTGGGCCAGAACCAACCACAGCCACCTTGATGCCGGTAGGCTGGGCCGTTTTTTTGAACGACAGGTTGTGTTCAACGGCATATTGACCAATGGCATGCTCAATGGCGTTAATGCCAATCGGCTCATCGCGGTATTGCCGGTTGCAACCGCCCTGACAGGGAGCCGGACAAACCCGCCCCATGACCGCCGGGAACGGATTGGCCTTGACCAAACGGTAAAAAGCGCTTTCCCATGGGTTGGAACCTTCTCCCTTCCAGACACCATGCAGAATGTTGTTATAGCCGCGAATGTCCTCACCGGCTGGACAGGAATCGGTGCAGGGCGGCACACGAGTCTGATAGGTGGGACATTTGGTACTACGATCGCCATAGGCGACAATACGCCCGAGACCCTTTTCAGTTTCGAAGGGCAGGTATTGCCACTGTGTGGCCTGTTGGTGAAATGGATTGCTTTCGACCATGGAATGTTCCTTAAAAACGGACGTGAGCGGACTGGTTGAAAGAGACCCTGGCATGCCGATAATTATCGATCATGTATTTATCGAATGGCAAACCGGTCTCTTCGAAGAAACGCTTCCAGCCAATACGATCGGCCCACTCACCCAGACGCTCCCACTCGCGCCCCCCCTTTTTATAAGCACCGAGAATGCGTTTGACGACTTCCGTCACTTCAGGCCAGCGTTGGGGATTGTTGGGCAGACCATGACAGACCAGCTTCATATTGGCGGGACGAGTACGGGCATTGGAGTTTTTGCCACCCACCCAAACCGCCAGTTTGGAATAGTCGGGATGGTTGATCTCCATGGCCGGACAGGCCCCGAAGCAGGCTCCGCAGAAGATGCACTTTTCTTCCACCACCATCAGTGACGGTTGGCCATTGACCGTTGTCGGACGAATGGCGGCAACCGGACAACGAGCCACCGTGCTGGGCATCTCACAGATATTTTTCAGGATTTCATGGTTGATACGGGGAGGACGGGTGTGCTGAACCACCACGGCAATATCAGCCTGACCACCACAGTTGATTTCGCAGCAGGAGGTTGACAGACGGACGCGGTTGGGCATCTCCTCCTTGACAAAATCGTCAAACAGGGCATCCATCATGCTTTTGACCACACCCGAGGCGTCGGTAGCCGGAATATCGCAGTGCAACCATCCCTGAGTATGGGCAATAGCCGAAATGGAGTTGCCGGTACCACCGACCGGGTGTCCTAGTGCTTCCAGCTCCTTAATGAGCGGCGCCACGTTAGCCTCATTAGGTGTGACAAACTCGACATTATTACGCACCGTCCAGCGTAGGTGACCGTCTGAGTAACGGTCGGCCAGATCGCACAGACGTCGAACGATGTCGACGGTCACCTGCCTGTGCGTACCGGCGCGCACGGTATAGATCACATCGCCACTCTTGGCAACATGTTTCAGAACACCTGGGCGAGGTCTGGTATGGTATTTCCATTGACCATAGTTCTTGACGATAACCGGATGCAAAAGCTCCTGATAGGTATGAGGACCAGACTCAACAGTTTTCCACTCTCTACTCATGATAACCACTCCTGAATGACCGTATCGGTTGATGTCCTGACAAAACTTAGGCTGCGGCCTCTTTCAAGACCGGCTTATGATCGTAATCAGCCTTAAAATAGGGGTTGTCACGAGGAGCAACCACCATGTCGACGTGGGCATCAATACCGACAGCGTCGAGAAAAGTCTGAATACCGATTCGTTCGATGGCTTCACCCAGACGCTCGTGATCAAGGCCATTTTCCGCCCAGTAATCGATCACGCGGTCGGCCAGTTCGGTGAAGGCCTCGACATCCTCTTCAGTTTCCATCTTCATGAAAGGCACCATCATGGAACCGAGCATGTTACCCATTTTCAGATGACCCTTGCCGCCAAGCAACAGTGCCGCACCGCGTTCTTTACCGGGTGAAAGGGCCTTGTTCAACACGTTGATGCAGTGCATGCAGCGCACACAATCCTTGTTGTTGATCTCAATATCGTCACTGCCTTTGAGGGAGATGGCATTGGTGGGGCAGCGGGTAATGACATTGTTAACAATGTAATCGACACCCTTAGTGGCGAAATAATTCTTAATTTCGGCACGATCAACCTGGATGTCGTCACGCCAGATGCCAATCACCGACATGTCGGAGCGCTGAATGCTGTTCATGCAGTCGTTGGGGCAGCCCGAAAACTTGAACTTCATCTTGTAGGGCAGCTGGGGCCGATGAACATAGTCGGTGTAGTAGGACAGCACTTTGTGATGGGCTTGTAGCGTATCGTAACAGGCCATCTCGCAACGGGCCGGACCAATACAGGAAGCACCAGTCCGCACGGTGGCTCCTGCGCCACCCAAGTCCCAACCCAGCTGGTTTAGTTCGTCGAAACAGGCCTGAACGTTGGCTTGGACGATGCCTTGCAACTGCAGATTACCGGTCTGGCCATGCATGGAAATCAGACCAGAACCATATTTTTCCCAGATATCACAAATCTGGCGCAACGTCTTGCTGGTATAGTGCAGACCAGGTGCTGGCTGAATACGCATGGTGTGAAATTCTTTCGCCTCCGGGAATTTATCGGAGATCATGGAGTAACGACTGATCACGCCAGCACCATAGCCATGGACGCCAACAACACCGCCTTTCCAGTATCCCATGCGGGTCTGGTAGGAGTAGTTCAACTGGTCAAGAGCTCCGCGTACCATGGTGCTACCCGTCCGGTTCGCCAACTCTTTGAAACCAGAAATAAAACTTGGCCATGGACCGGTTTCCAGCGTGTCCAGCATGGGGGTTGGATTCAACTTGAAATTTTGTGCGGAAGTAGTCTCAGACATCGTGATTCCTCAGCAGGTAAAGTGGAAAATTGCTCTTGCAAACGATAAAACTACCAATATTCCCTGAATATTATCATATTCTAAAATCTTGCACCAGTATTTTTATATTCAAACTGGATCATTCATAATAGTTTGGTAGCCAAGACGGTTGGACCAGAATTGTTTCGTGAAGTTCCCATCATATCATCGCGTGACTTTTAGGTAAAATCGATTTATATGAATGAGAGGCGAAAGAGTTCTCGGGTAAGACCTTATGGGGGTGTGGCGATTGCATGTTTGATCTGCACATTATCGAGCAAGTGATTCAACTCTGGGGCATGGGGAGACCGGATGAACAACACCAGCTGCCGGGCGACTGGGTCAAGGTGGCTATGGAAACGGTCTTTCTGGCCAGTCTGAAGCGTGAAGAAGATCGTCCGGTACAGGTCAGTGTTGCTCTCATTGATCCGGGCCGCTTTGATGAGAAAAGCCGTCCTGGTGAGAGCATTGTATTCCGTTTTCCCCAACATCTCCATTTTACCGTCGATGCCTTGGTCAAGATTGCCCCGGCTTTCGATCCGGTGACAACGGCACTGGCGGTATGGAGTGACAATGGCGACCCATCTGGAATGGAGGTATGGGGGGCCATTTTTACCAGTACGCGCGGACGTAATCGTTTCGATGCGCTGCCTTTCCCGCTATCCGCTCCTGACGTGCTGGTCATTGCCTCACGCAAGATCGGTGCGCTCACCGTATTTCGGGGTGACAAAATTATTGCCCGTTTTAATGCTGGTCGATTTTCCCAGCCAACGCCCACCCCTTTCACAGCCAGTCTGATGGGGTGGAGTCTGCTTAAGGTTATCAAGACTCATCCGGAGTTTCAGAAATATGGTACCAAATATTGGCGCACCTATCGTGACTTGATTGATCGACTGCTCATTGAAGCCAGCAAGCGGGGGCACGGGGGCACCATTATCTGGATTCCAGAGGCCAGAAACCAGACGGCGCAACGCTGGATCATTCCAAAATATGTATTGGACCAGGCTGAAGATGGTGTGCCGCTGGTAGCGGAGCTTTGTGCCATGGATCTGCATTACCGCAAAAGAATGATCGAAGATGATCCAGAGCACGATACCGTTTCAGTGCCTGTTGTTGAAGCGGCTATTCTGGAATGCAAACGCAAAATTATTGAATTAATTGAATTATTAGCACAAATGACCCGCATTGATTGTGCGCTGGTCATTTCTGACCGGTTGCGCCCTATTTCGTTCGGTTCCATGCTGGCAGCACCTGTTTGGCGCGGTGACACCACCTTTGGTCCAATTGAGGAGGAAACCTACTCTTCCAAACATGTGAATTTGTCCCGTTATGGAACAAGGCATAATTCAGCCGTTAATTTTGTTGGTAAGTGTCCCGGTACAGTAGCTTTTGTCATTTCCCAGGATGGTCCGATTGCCGGTCTGACCTGGAAGGATGAGACAACCGTCTACTGGTGGCCTGATTGTCTGAGTAAATCCTGGCTGGTATGAATGGGCTTGGCTGGTATGAACAGGCAGCTGGTGTGATCAGGGTATGATGGAGGAGATGAAACCATGAATGATAAGCCGCGCTGGTCGGAAAAGTACCGTTTTGGCATCGCTGAGATCGATCGGCAGCATCAGCAGCTGTTTGAGATTTTTTGGGAATTGCATACGGCCATTGGTGAGGGCTCTGACCTGGAACAGGTCAGCAGCTGCTTTGACCGCCTGAACCAATATGTGACGACCCATTTTGCCTATGAAGAGGAGCTGATGACCCAGTACGCTTTTCCGCAACTTGCAGCCCATCGCCAACAGCATGCTGACATCGGCGATGACCTGCAGGCACTGCTCTCCATCTACGCTGAAACGGAAGAACCAGAAGTGAAGCTGGGCATTCCGCGCAAGGTGGCCGAGTTTCTGGAAGAATGGTTGGAGGAGCACATCAACCGCAGCGACCGGCAATATGCCCACCATTTGCTGGCCTGTGGCCTGTCCTGACCCTCAATGAACCGTGTGTAGTCGGCTGGTGTCCATCACACATGGGCTGTCTTCCCATTCATCGTGGATGTGCTCGGCAAACTGGCGAATATCACGGTTGTCCACGCCCAGATAGGAGGCGATGACTTCGACGGTCCAGTAAGGCTCGCCAAGGGTGCTGTAGCCAGTCGGTCGTGGCATGGGGCCGTAAACGGTCTCCAGTGTCTGTCGCAGCAGTTGTTGCACCATGGGGTCACGGCTGTGTAGCAGGTAGTTCCATGCTTCCTGATATTCTGGATCGTCCGGGCCGGACTCCATAATAGCCAAGGCATCGGCAACCTTAATTTCCATCATCGTATTCAACACAGCGCGGCTCCTTGTTATGAAGCAAAACAATCCAGCAGTGACGTCTTTGTGGGCTTTCAAAGCAATTATCATACCAATATCATTGCAATGGATCCTGGTTCTGGCAGCTTGTTCGGAATCGCAGCAGGATCGTGCCAGTGCAACGGTAGGGAAGTCCAGCGCTGCCGGCTCTGCAGCCATAGCCGTTGAAGTGGCTCCCGTCGTCCATCGAACGGTTAGCGATCGTCTGCGGGCCGTGGGGCATCTTGAGGCCTGTAGAACAGTGGCTGTTCAGTCGCGTGTCGATGGGGCAATTGTTGCCACCCATGTTCATGATGGTGCCAGCGTAACAGCCGGGCAGTTGCTTTTTGAACTGGATGCCCGTATGGTTCACTGGCAGTTGCAGCAACGTCGGGCAGAACGCAACCGTGATCAGGCACAGTTGGCATTGGCGCGTCTTCATGAGCGGCGACAGCAGCAGTTAAAGCAGCACGAGGCTACCCCGGGAGAGGCGCTCGATCAGGCGCGCACCAACCGTGAATCAGCTGAGGCCCTGTTGATGATCAGTGAATCGGCCGTGCATCAGGCCGAACTGTTGCTCGATTTTACCCGCATCCAAGCTCCGGTAGCCGGTCGCATCGGGTCGGTGTTGCTACATACAGGCAATCTGGTCAAGGCTTACGATGATAAACCACTGCTGGTCATACATCAGATCGACCCTATCTGTGTTCGCTATGCCTTGCAGGAACGCGACTGGGCACGCATGGCCCGACAGACCACGGCTACGACAACCATCCAGGTAGGTGTGCCTGATCATGGCGAATTGACCATCACGGGCCATCTCGACAGTGTTGATCCAGTCATTGATCAGGCAACCGGTACCTTTCTAGCCAAGGGGGTGATCCCCAATAATGCGCAGATGCTGCGTCCGGGGCTTTATGTCGAGGTGGAGACGATACTGAGTCAACGGCCCAACGTTGCTGTTGTGCCAGCACAGGCCCTGTTGACGCGCACCGATGGACGGCGGGCACTCTACCTGAGACAGGGCGACAACCGTGTTGCCCTGCGGCTGCTTCAGCCGTCCGAGATCTTGCGCGAAGAGGCACAGGAGGCACTGCTGGCCGGAACGGTGTTATCAGCAGGAGATCAAGTCGTTGTGACGGGCCAGTGGCGTCTGAGCGATGGGGCGACCATAGCGGTCTCAGAACATATAAAACAGGACCACAACGCCAATCAGCGAAATCAGTGACAGCACGATGCTCAGAATATCGCCTGACCGTATCCGCCCCCGGTTACGCCAGATAGTCAAGACCACCCAGGCAAAAGAGATGGATGCGGCAACGGTGGCTAGCATGGTGGCATTGCGAATCAGGCTGACATCCCACTGGGTGCGCAGCTTAGCCTGAAACACACGGCTGAAAAAGTCCTCTACCTGGGGACTGGCCCGTTCGACCATGACCAGCACAACCATCAGCAATACCCACGTCACACCGTTAATCCAGACCGAAACCATCGGCGATCCCTGTTCTCTGTCGCGGGCACCAGCCAACAGGATTTTCTGTTCGTCAGGAGTCTGTTTGCGTGGCTCTGGTGTAATCATGGTCATCAATTCCTTTCCGATAGATGGTATGGTTCATGCTTGAATTGTAGCCGAATAATCCGTTTTAATCCAGCCCTGTTTTACATGGTGCTGTCTTCGGTCGGTTTCAAGAGGATCACAATGGATATTGCAACAATCATCGGGATGGTCATGGCGGCGGGCGTTATCGTTGCCACCATGGGGAAACCGGTCCTGTTCTACTGGCAAAGCCATGCCGCCGTTATCGTTATCGGCGGTCTGATAGCCAGTACGTTTGTTAAATTTAGCTTAAAAGAGGTGCTCGGCGCTGGCAGCATCATCGGCAAGGTCTTCAAGGCCAACCACGAGACACCACAGGAGTTGATCGAGCAGCTGACAGAGATGTCCAATATCGCCCGCAAGGACGGTATTCTGGCGCTTGAAAAGGTCAAAACGCCCAATCAGTTTCTGCAGACGGCGATTAATCACTGTGTTGATGGCATGGATCCAGAGACGTTGCAGAGTATTCTGTATAAGGATACGGCTTATCTTGCCGAGCGGCACCATACCGGCGTCATCATGTTTGATAGCATGGGTGAAGCAGCACCGGCCATGGGAATGGTCGGAACGCTGGTGGGCATGGTGGAGATGCTGGCCGACATGGCGGATCCGAGTTCCATTGGCCCTGCCATGGCCAAGGCGTTGCTGGCAACCTGTTATGGGGCTATTGTGGCCAATATGGTCACCATTCCCATGGGAATCAAGCTGCATCACTACAGCAAGCATGAGCAGATGATGCGTCAGATTGTCATCGATGGGGTCACAGGTATTCAGAAGGGGCTTAATCCCCGTGTGCTGGAGACCTTGTTAATGGCGGCGCTTTCTGGCAAGGAACGCGAGAAGGTTTGATTAGGTTAATAGATTTGACGGTGTCAGTGCCCATCAAGGGCATCTTTGACGAAGTACCTGCCTGGGATTTGACTACGGGGGACCTGATTCATGAGTGAACCTGCCAAGAAATGTCCAACATGCAAAAAAGGGACACCACTCTGGATGGTGTCGTGGGCCGATATGGTCACGTTGCTGCTCTGTTTTTTCATTATCATCGTGGCCTTTTCGTCCATGAGTCAAGCCAAATTCCAGGAGGTATCCGGTACCATGAAGGATGCCTTTGGCGTGCAGCGTATCAAGCCGATGTCGCCAATCATGTCAGGCTATAATCCAGTAGCGGCCGAGTTCTATCAGGAAATCAATCTGGTCCAGTTGAAGGAGAAACTGGATCTGGTATTCGAGCGTATGGTGGATGGTGGCGATGCCGATGTCACCAACGACGAGAACGGCTACCTGATACGCATCAAGAGCAGTCAGCTGTTCGCCAGCAAGACCGGAACCGAGCTGCAGACGGGTGTCGCACCCCTGTTGCAGCAGTTTACTACCTCGGTTGCCCTGATGCCGAATGAGATTACGGTAACGGCCCACGCGACCGCGCCAGAGGAGTGGTCAAGGGCTGCTTCCCAGGCAGCTGCTGTGGTGACTATGTTGGCCACCAAGGGGGGACTGGATCCTCACCGTTTGCAGGCTATCGCTGCCGGTGTCAATGCTATTGCGCCGATGGCGACCAGCCAGAAAAAACGGGGTGTGAGCGAAGAGCCCCATATTGAAATCCTGGTCACCAAAAAAATACCGAATCTGATGGAAAATGCTGATCGTGGCGTCGGTACGGCGCCAGACAGTATGGATTCCCTGAAACAACAGTAACCACGCAACGTGGGCACGGTCCCTCTCTCGGTGAGAGAGGGATTTTCAGGATTCACGATTTGCGAAATAGCGAATCGGCCGCTTGACGAGCGGCCTCGCGGGACAGTGGCGTGGCAGGATGGATCAGCTGACTGTCCGGCTCGAAAAAGTCACAAAAATTGGCTCGTTCCTTGTCGATAACCCGCTCAGCCTGGGGTTCACGGCACTCATCACAGGCAGACGTATCGTAGAAGTGACAGTTGCGGCAGACACGTGTTGCTCTTCTGCAGGCTGGACACTCATCCTCACGCCCCATTCCATGGGATGACAAAGCGGTTCCACAGTACCAGCATACGACAACCCGATCACTGCTCATGGTCGTGCTCCTTTCCCGACAACACAGCTTTTTGGGTGGCTTTTATTGGGCAATTACACCATACCACCTTTACCTATTGTGCCATATTTCTTAATATGAACCAAGTGACGGAGTTTCCGGCAGGGGTATGACGGTGTTTTCCTAATAGGGGATCTTGATCGTGGGCAAACAGAAACGGCAGCATTCTGGGCCGAAAAAGAGCAAGACATGTTATGTCCGCCGTTTTCCTGTTACCAGTCTGGTTGGCATGGCGATAACCGATCTGGTCAGGCAACAGAAGGAGTTGTTGAGCGAGGACGAGAAGTTTTACCGCCGATTGTTGCGTTGTTGTGGCAGTGACAGTGATGAGCAGGAGACCACCGATCTCAACCTGGGCAGTGTATTGCAGGTTGCAGCTCGGGCGGAGTCTATGCAGAAGGCTTGCCGCCAGGTATTTGACAAGATTGCCGGTATTCATGTGAACTGCTACGATGCCGGTATTTTTCTAGCCAGATGTGGCTGGCTGGCTGAGGCGGAGGTAGCCTTGCGGCGTGCCATGGAAATCAATCCCATCGATCCGGGTATCTGTCACGAGCTGGCTGGTGTGTTACAGTCGCAGGGCAAGGAGCAACAGGCTTACCTGGCGGAGCGGCGCGCTATGGCCATCAGTCGCCGTATGGCTGGACGGAGTGGCAGAAACCGGCCTACGAGTCGTATGGCTACCTCAGACGTCCGGCAGAAATAGCAGGCCTAGTATGGAATTGCCACCCCATGTTCTCACACTATTGCGCCGTAGTGATCTGTTTGTCGGACTCTCTGATGACCAGATGCGCCATGTTGTGCAGAATGTCCAGTTGCATCGGCTCAGCGAGGGAGAACTGCTGTTTGACAACAACCAGCAGGCGGAACGCTTCTTTTTTCTCCACCGTGGTCAGATCAAGCTCTATCGTATCTCTCCCAGTGGCCAGGAAAAGATTATCGAATTTGTCAAGCCAGGCGAATTTTTTGCTGTTGCAGTGATGTTTATGGAACGAACCTATTACCCTGTTTGTGCCTCAGCGTTGATGTCGACCCATCTCTATTCGTTCGACAATCGCCCGTTTATAACCACTTTGCGCGAATCACCGGAGACCTGTTTCCGCGTCATGGCCGAGATGAGCAAGCGATTGCGTTGTCAGGTGGGCGAGATTGACAGCCTGTCGTTGCAGAGTGCCCGTTCCAGATTGGTCGATTATCTACTGCAGCAGATCGCCGCATCGAAGGTTGTCGGCACCACCAGCTTTTCCCTGTCAGCTCCGAAGAAACTCATTGCTTCCCGCCTTTCCATCCAGCCTGAGACCTTTTCGCGGTTGCTGAACGGATTGCAACAGGAGGGGCTGATCACGGTCGACAAAAACATGATCCTGGTGCACGACATTCAGGCCCTGAGGAATTGTCTGGAAGTGAGTGAGTAGACTACGCTACGAGGTGCTCTTTCTCACCAGGACGCTGCCCTCGGTGGTATTGAATTTCAGTTTACGGCTGCAGCTGCCGCCGACATCGGAGGCGACAATGGGAATGTTGTGTTCCGCCAGGACCTTGCGTGCGATATCAATGTTGCGTTGTCCCACATTGAGAAGGTTGCAGGCATTCTGGAAGACTGCGGCACCACCGAAGATCTTGGCTTGGAGACTTTCCTGGTGGCAGTGCATCTCCAGCATCAGTTCAAGCAGCTTGCAGGTGGCAATGTTGCCAAATTTCGGTGATGGCAGACCATCGCCGTTCCAGAGCGGCAGTTTATAATGGTTCATGCCGCCGCGCCGACGTTGTGGATCCCAGAGACAGACAGCAACACAGGACCCGAGCACGGTAGTAATGATACAATCGGCATCGCGGGCAAACAATCCCCCCGGTAACAGCATGTGGTGCAGCAGTGGATCTGGGTGATGGTGGTGGTCACGGCTCTTCGGCACGACAGGGCGACTTCACAAATCGGTCCAGTGTTACCAGTAGATTGAGCAGCACGCTGTGGTCGTGGCGGTTACTGAAATAGTCGTCGACTGTATCAGCGATACGATCCATGTCAAACAGATTCAATGCCGCCAGTGCCTCGGAATGGGGTAGGGCCCGCACCATCTTCTGGATGGAAGGATTGACATCAATGGATTGACGGAAGGATGGCCAGGAACGATCCTCTGTTGTTGGTGGCCG
This sequence comes from Magnetococcales bacterium, assembly GCA_015229115.1. Lineage (GTDB taxonomy): Bacteria > Pseudomonadota > Magnetococcia > Magnetococcales > JADGCH01 > JADGCH01. The sequence goes on along the minus strand of JADGCH010000014.1, from coordinate 11,874 downwards.
TGGGAAACGACCACCAACAGTGCCCAGCCATCGGTTGCCAGCGCCATACAGCCAGCGTAAGAGGCTTTGAAACTGTAGCGGTAAATCGGCGCGGATGTTGGTATTGGCGTTTTTAACGACCATGAAGCGTGGATCCAGTAAGGCAATAGCCTTTTGGTAGACGCGCCAATTGGCTTTGTAATCAACAGGCATCTCATGCATCAGCTGATAGATGCGGTTGGAGAAGGCCGGAATGCGGCAGTCAGCATAACCACGGATGGAGGCTGCCATCATGAGTGAGTAATGACGGGCGAAGTTGTGGGTGTGCATGAACTCCCACAGCTGGTAGCCGTCCGCTCCCATGGCACGACCCTTGTCCAGTTCGGCTGTGATGCGACCGTAGATCTGATCGCGTAGTCGTGGCTGCTGTTCCGGTCGGATCACCGACCAAGGATCGGACGTTTTAAGTCGATAGCTGACGGTGTGGATGAACTGGTAGGCTAGATCCTCGGCCAGCGGCTGCATGTGGAAGTGATAGCCATCATGACCCAGCAGGTGCATCAGCTTCTTGGGCAGATAGTGACCACACAGCAGGATATCGAGCGCCAATCCAACCAGTACCACGTCGTTTTGGGGTGCTATGGTAGCTTCGTAACCACCAAATTGTGCCTCAGTGTAGATGGTCATGCCCCCACCGGCAAACACGGCCGGATCCACCAGTGCATCAAGAAATTGCACCGGTCTCGGGATGAAATGATGGGTCGCTCCGGCAAGAGTGGTCAGCTGGTGCGCGACGGCATACTCGTTATTTTGACGGGGAGCAGTCGTGAAGCAGATCGGTCGATCATGACCGCAGGCAGCCAGAATGGCGCGGGCATCCAGACCACCACTGAGCAGCAGTGCAGTACGCGGATGATCGGAGCGATACATGGTCACCGACTGTCGGATGGCATCGGCCAGTTCACCCGCTAGCTGTTGTTGCGACGGCGGTCGTCTTGTCGGCTGGTCAGCGATGAAGTGGGGTTGCCAGTAACGTCGGCGCTGCAACGTGGCCGTTCCATAATCAACGGTGACGATGGTCGCACCCTCAAGGAAATGACTATGGCTCTCATAAGTGTGGTCACCAAACAGACGACGAAAACAGAGAAACTCAACCAGACTAACTGGATCAAGCTGATTGGGCCAGTGGTGACGCTGAGCAGACTGGTGGTAGAGTTGCTGGAACGATGTTGAGGCGTAAAAAACATGTTGTTCCATGCGGTAGAAAAAAGGCAGTGAACCAAACCGGTCTGACACAAAGGATACCGTCCGGGCAACCGGATCGTGGACGAACACCACAAACGACCCGTCCAGACCACGGGCAAATTGTTCCAGAGTGGCGGACTGCTCCAGTAACCGTACCACGGCAGGGTCATTGCGCAATTGACTGGCAATTGGATTGCCATGCAGGTAGAGTGTGCGGGCGCCGCTGATAGCGTAATGACGCAATGGCGGATGGAGATGGGCACTACGACAACTCAGTTGTCCATCCTGAAGAGTTACGTCGAGAAAAGCGTAGCGCATCGTCGTCCCACCGTTATTGCGGAGAAGCCTTTTTGACCATCACGGTACCGTCCAGGGTATTGAAAATCACCTTGCGACTGCATTCCCCGCCGACATCGGCGGCAACGATGGGGATGCGGTGCTCGGCCAGGATACTGCGCGCCGCTTCGATGTTGCGCTGACCGACGTTCAACAGCCCGCTGGAGCTCTGGATAACAGCAGCTCCGCCAAATATCTTGGCCCGTATGGCCTCCCGACGGCAACGCATGCCCAGCATCAGCTCCAACAGCTTGTTGGTGGCAATGTTGCCAAATTTCGGCGATGGCAGACCGTCACCGTTCCAGAGCGGCAGCTTGTAGTGGTTCATGCCCCCCCGCCTGAGATTGGGATCCCAAAAACAGACCGCGACGCAGGAACCCAGTACCGTTGTGATAATATAATCGCCATCCTTCGCAAACAGTGTGCCTGGCAGCAGGAAAGGCTGGTTGGGATTGCTTCCCATTGACATGGTCAGAACGCCTCGGCCTGGTCACCATCACCAAAAAAGAACTCGTTGCCATCAACAGCAAAGCTGTCAGCGGCGATATCCATTTCGATCTGGGGTATGGTAATGGTAAAGGTGCATCCGGTTGCTGATGGGCTGTCGCCGTGACGACTGTTGTCGGCCACGGTGATGCTACCCTCCATCAGGTCAACGATAGCCTTGGTGATACTCAGCCCGAGGCCGTGTCCCTTGTGGTGCTTGGTGCGGCCACTTTCCAGTTGCTGGAACCGGTCAAAGATGCGGTCAATCTGTGAAATATCGATACCGATGCCAGTATCGACAATGGTCAGGCTGAGCTGATCGTCGAACTGCGTCACCCGGATGTCGATACTTCCCTTGTCCCTGTTGAATTCGATGGCATTGGAAAGCAGATTGGCGAGCAGCAGTTGCAGACGGGTGGAATCGGTCTTGAAGATCAGGTGACCCTCCTGCTCCATGCGTTTGCGGCGATTGTAGCGCACCGTCAGCTGTTTATCGCGAATCTGGTGTTGGAACATTTCGGCTGTTTCCAGTACCAGGGTATCGACGTCGACCAACGATACCTGCATTTCCGTTTCACCCGCTTCCAGTTCGGCAGCGGCGAAGATATTGCGCAATTGAAAATCAAGGCTGAAGGCCTCGGCGTGGATCATGGAGGCAATGGACTTGACGGTGGCGATGTTCAGCGCTTCCGGGAAGGCCAGCTGTTGCGATAGACCCAGGATGGAGGTGAGCGGGTTATTGATCTCGTTTTTCATGTGCGAGACAAAATTGCTTTTGATCTGCTCCGAGGCCTCCAGCTTGCGGTTGACATACTCCAGCTTTTTGGTGATGATTTTCAGGTCGTGCAGGGTCTGCTTGGTGTGGTCAAACCGTTTTTTCAGTTCCTCCATCAATTCGTCATCTGTCAGTGCGCTCACAATCCCTCCTGCAGCAGTTGGCCTAGGAAAAAAGATCATTATCGTTGATAAATATCTCAAAACAAGGTGAATTGTATCGGAACGGTTCTAAAATTGCTTTCTGAAATTGCTTTCTAAAATCGCTCCAATTATTCTAATATGACGATTCTACTTCAATCGTCGCTTTGATACCAGATAGGAAGGTGGTGATATGGCTCTGTTGTCCATTTTCGGCAAGAAAAAAGCGCCCGCTGCAGAGGCAAAAGGGAACCAGGCAGCTGCGGCAGCACCAGAAAAGGGTTCTGATGAGGGAGCAGCCGCCATCGGTCAGGCGGGGACACAGATTACCGATGCCGACAGGATTTACGCCATACTGCTACAGCTGATGGAAGGACAACTGCCGATCCAGGTCTTCCTCGGCGATGGTCTGATCCAGTACTACACCTGTATGGCAGCACCGGTGCAGGCCGAAGGGGGGCACTATCTGCAGCAGCGCAAGCATCTGCTGGTAGCACCACTGGAGCCACCCAAGGGCAACGAGAAACTGGTGACTGTGGACAGGATTCGGCTGCGGTTCTTCATTGAGCGCACCATGATGGAAGCCCAGGTCACCTTTCTGGGGTTGTCGGAAGACAAGAAACTACAGCTTAGCTACCCGCAGCAACTGATTGTAGCTTCCCAGCAGCGTGCCGGTGTGCGGGTGCAGGTCGATATTGAATGGATGCCACAGCTGCAGCTGACCGTCAAATATGCTGACATACCGGCAGCTGTCAAATGCCGCCTGTTCAATGTCAGTGCTGGAGGTTTGGCCTTTCAGCCCTATCTTGCTTTGAAAGCCCCTTTACAGCCTGACACCAAGATTGCTGTCAACGTCACCTATGAATTGGCACCCAAGGGTATGGTCATTCAGGGTATCGTCATTGATTCATTCCCCATGGATGAAGGAGAGCGCTGTTATCGGGTGCGGTTCATGATCGACAGTTACGATATGAGCCGCAAGGTGGAGGAGCTGGTGGCTTGGTTGCAGCGCCACAACTTGCGCAAACGCAGCCACCTGCTCAAGTAGCAAGGGTTGTGGTGGTGGCCAGAAACCGGTTCAGACAGCCCATGACACGCCGAACCGGCGGAAACTCGTTAAACTCAAAACCATAGCTCTGATACCAGAGCGACTGTTGCAGCAGGGCTTGGGTCGACTGCTCCTTAGCGAGCGCCCGTTCGACACCGATGGCCAGTCGGCAACGGTCGTCGTCATGGGTGGCCAGCTGTTCCAGTCGGCGCAGTAGCGGGCCTCTGTGCCAGCGATGGAACAGTTCCAGATGGACTACCAGACCGGAGTCGTGCTGAAATGAGAAATCCGGTACCACCAGCTCGGCGCCGTAACGGGTCAGGATGGGGCTTTCTTCCATCATTTGCCAACGACTCTGGTTATCATCCTTATCATCCTGGTTGTTAAACTGTTCTGCAAAGCTGGTAATGGCTTCGGGGCGATAGACCCAGGTTTGCTGGTAGTGCGATTGTAGCCCGGAGCTCTGGTCAAGCCGTAGCCACGCCTGGGGCTGTTGTTCCATGCGGATGCGTGCCGCAATCTGCCAGCGTGACATGGCACAGAGAGCAGGCAGAAAGGCAGCTAACTGCAGGCCATATTTCTGGGTATGCTGCAGCAGCGATAGCGGACCATCAACGGTGATATGGATCTCATCCTGCTGCTGGTGGATGCGGGTCAACAACCGGAAAAAGCGTAGATGACGCAGCAGCTGACGGCGTTTGCCGGTATCGGGTTCACTCAGCTTGACCTCCAGTGCTGTCGACCAGAGCAGCAGCCCCTGTGCCTGGGCCATGTTGTATCGTTGCAGCAGCTGTTCAGGGGTGTAACGTTGAAACTCTTCCAGCGGTTGGCGTAGGGCCAGATCGGCATACAGCCGTCGAGACAGGCTGTCCGGGTCGGTCTGCAGTTGTTGCGCTACAGCCTGCCGATAATGGGACAGGTCATTCATGCTTCTGTTACCCAGCAGCGCGGCAGCGGCTTGGAATACCGCCAGACGCCACGATTCCAGCTCCGGATCTGACACGCGAAAGCGGCAGCGGTCCAGCAGCAGTTTGTTCAGCCCTTTGGCAATCACTGGCGATCGATAACTGTTGACAATGGGCTGGGCCAGCTCAGCCAGTTCTTCCACAGTCTGACCTACAGAAGATCCATAGAGATCAATCAGATTGCGTGCCAGCAGCAGCAGGGTGCGGTCTCCAACGTCAACCGTACGGGGAACGATCTCATCACGGCGCAGGGAGAAACGGAGCAGTTCCTTGGTGAGCATGGGCAACCATCAGCCTGTCATAATCTTGTTTACTGAAAACAGTCACTCTGCTAACATAGCAACAGTTGCCAGTTGTTGCAAGATGATGACTTTTTGATGCAGATTCAGTATATCGTGGGTAGCGTGAGCCAGATGTCCAGCCCTATTAAAATGTGGACCGAGGGCGTGCCGATTGAGGCCGCTGCCCGCAAGCAGATCGAACAGGTGGCCCGGCTGCCATTCATTTTCCGCCATGTCGCTGTCATGCCTGATGTTCATGTTGGCATGGGTTCGACCATCGGTTGCGTCATCCCCACGCGCGGGGCCATCATTCCGGCGGCGGTGGGGGTTGATATCGGTTGCGGCATGATGGCCTTGCGGCTGTCACTGACCTCGCAGCAGTTGCCGGAATCGCTGACGGCGTTGCGTTATGCCATCGAAGCAGCCGTCCCGCATGGTCGCAGCCACAATGGTGGTCGTGGCGATGTAGGGGCTTGGCAATGGGACGGGGTGCCGGAGGATGTGACGGCTGTCTGGCACAACGATCATCGCGGTGGTCCGTCACTGGCCGAAGGTCTGAAACAGCTCCACCATAAGCACCGTGTTCTGGAAAAGTCCAACGACCTCAACCATCTGGGCACCTTGGGTACCGGCAATCATTTCATTGAGCTGTGTCTTGACGAGTCGGACCGCTGCTGGGTGATGTTGCACTCTGGCTCGCGTGGCATTGGCAACCGCATCGGCGGCTACTTCATTGGGCGTGCCAAGGAGCTGATGGTTCGTCGACGTGAGACCCTGCCCAGTCCTGATCTGGCTTGGTTGCCACAGGGTTCGGAGCTGTTCGACGATTATGTCGCTGCTGTCGGATGGGCCCAGGCCTATGCACTTGCTAACCGCGAGGTGATGATGCGGCGCATTCTGACGGTATTGAAGCACCATCTCTGCCCGTTCAGCGTTGACGAACAGGCGGTCAACTGCCATCACAACTACGTCGCCATGGAGCACCATTTTGGTGCCGATGTCTGGGTTACCCGCAAGGGTGCCCTGCGGGCCGGCAAGGGAGAGATGGGTATCATCCCCGGTTCCATGGGCAGCCGGTCCTATATTGTCCGGGGGCGTGGTCATGCGGCTTCGTTCTGTTCCTGTTCGCATGGAGCTGGACGGGTGATGTCGCGTGGTGAGGCCAAGCGCCGGTTTTCACTGGCCGATCATCAGCAGGCAACACGCGGTGTCGAGTGCCGTCAGGATCGTGATGTTCTCGACGAAACCCCAGCTGCCTATAAAAATATCGATCAGGTCATGGCAGCCCAACGCGATCTGGTCGAGATTGTCCACACCTTGAAGCAGGTAGTTTGTGTCAAGGGATGAACTTCAGTGCCAGCCGTGACCAAAAATGAGCTCAAAGGTCACAGGAAGTTCTGCCGTGGCCGAAAGACCTTGCTGCTGCCGATAACACTGCTCAACTGTCGACCAGAAGGATCGGCCCGGATAACCACCATGAGGAGCGCGTCGATAGGGATTGACCGAACCCATGCGACGCAGTCGCTGTAATAACTCCGGAATGGATACCACCGGCAGGGTCACGCTGTCACGGTCCAGTACCACCAGTCGCAGACCGGCGTGGCTCATCAGCTGTCCCAGATCGTTGAGGGTGGGCAACTCAATTAGGCGTGCACGGGGCGGTCGGTCGTGGTGTTGATCTACCGTGGCCATCGCCTGACGCAACTCGGACAGCGACTGTGATCCCAGGGTGCTGAACAGCAGCAGGCCATCCGGACGTAGCAGACGATGCCAACTGCGCAGCAGGGCCCTCTGGTCGGTTGACCAGTGCAGCATCAGGTTGGCCACAATCAGATCGAACTGACCAGAACGAAAAGGCAATCGGTGATCGGCGACCAGAGCGGGTCGGTCATGGTCGCGTCTGGCAGCCATGCTGTGCTGCTCGGGCCCCAGCTGGATCACATGGGCTGTGGGATAAAACTGGCCTAGTTGCGACGTGACCGGACTGCAGCAACTGTGATCAAGGATCCTCTGCGGTGTAATGCGGATGTCCTGCAACCGTGTCACCAGTTCGTCGCCAACACGACGTAGTAGAGCAGGGGTCGGACTGCCAGCGTGACGACGCCAGGCCAGACGCATCAAACTGGCATCCATAAGGCTGTTGCTATCGTGTAGGGGGGACAGCTGGATCATGGTCGACTTTCAAGACAGGTTGTTCTGATGGGATTCCATTGGGTTCAACGGGCAGCATATCAAGGACCCTTGCTTTCTGCCAAGAGTCCTTGTAGCATGAGCCCATCCTGAAGGGGAGTAGTCAGTCGTTTGTCCTGTCATGGGGCAAATGAAGTGCGCGTCAACATGCTTGGGTGGTGCCTTTCTTAATCCCATGGTGCGCACAGTCGTGAGGGCTTGACGAGACCTTGAGGCAACATGAACCTGAGTCCCGGGGGTTGGGAGGTTGATGTTTGCCTTGAGTCTTATACCATGCCGACCCCCTGATAAGGATTGACCATGTCTATCTCGCTCTCGCTTGCAGCGGCTTTCCCAACTGACTTGACAACTTGGTTAACCACCACCACGGCGACTTTTCTGGTTATTTTCCTGGCCGAGCTGGGGGATAAAACCCAGTTGGTCTGCATGACCTTGGCTGCCCGCTATCAGGGGCGACCGGTGTTTCTGGGTGCATCGCTGGCCTTTGTTTTTCTCAATATTCTCGCTGTGGTCTTCGGGGCAGCATTGTCGCAATGGGTGCCAGAACGAGTATTGGCCGGCATTGTTGCGGCCCTGTTTGCCTTTTTTGGGATCCAGTCGTTGCGTTCGGCGGGGGACGACGATCAGGAAGAAGAGGATGTCAGCGAGAAAAGTGGTCGTGGCATCATGCTGACCGCTTTTCTGATGATCTTTGTTGCCGAGCTGGGCGACAAGACCCAGATCGCTGTGGCAGGCATGGCCGTAACCCAGCCAGCTGGTCCGGTTTGGGTCGGGGCTACCGTGGCTCTGATTCTTTCCTCGGCATTGGGCGTCATTGTGGGACGCAAACTGCTACAGCGCATTCCGATCAAGGTGGTTCACAAGGTGGCAGGTATCTTCTTCCTGCTTTTGGCGGGACTAGCACTGATCAAGGTGTTTTAGAATCAATGCGTCTCATGTGGTCTGGATGAAGATGGGTCAATGATAAGGAGAAGACACACCGTGTTACCTAACCGTGATGAGATATTGAAAGTTCTGTATCAGTATAAAACTGTTTTGACAGAACGGTATGGCCTCACCTCTATAGGTGTTTTTGGTTCAGTAGCCAGAAATGAAGCTCGTGAAGAGAGCGATATCGATGTGGTTATCCAGATGCAGCAACCAGATTTATTCTACACGGTCCACATCAAGGAGTTTCTTGAAGAAATATTGCATCGGCCAGTAGATGTTGTTCATTACCGCGCCGCTATGAACAGGGTCCTCAGGAAAAGAATTGACCGTGACGCTATTTATATTTGACGATGAACTGGTCGTGACGATTATTGACCAGATGCTGGTGGCAGCGCACCGGATCAAGAGGCGTTTTGCCGCGATTACCGTGCCGGATGACTTTACATCGTCAGATGATGGCATAGACAAGCTCGACGCCATTGTCATGGCGATTATCATGATTGGAGAGGGTCTGAAGAATCTCGAAAAGAACGTAGGCGGGACGTTCCTGCAGCACTATCCGGAAGTTGACTGGAAAGGAGTCAAAGGCGCGAGGGATGTGTTAAGCCACCATTATTTCGATATCAACGCCGAAATCATCTTTTCGATATGTCGCAATCACATACCACTGTTGATCGACACCCTCGAGCGCATGCGTTCTGACGTCTGTGCCCGGTAATTAACCCCTCTCCTCATCGCTGCAGGAGAGGGGTCGAATTGCAAAGCAAAGGTTACTATGTTTTCGGACGATTGGTGACCAGATCCTGAACCACGCCTGGATCGGCCAGCGTTGAGGTATCCCCAAGGGAGTCAAGCTCGTTGCAGGCAATCTTACGCAGGATGCGGCGCATGATCTTGCCAGAACGGGTCTTGGGTAACCCTGGAGCCCACTGAATGACATCAATGGTGGCAAAAGGACCAATCTCCTTGCGTACCAGATTGATCAGCTCCTTGCGCATCTCCTCACTAGCTTCAACGCCCTTCATCAGGGTGACATAGGCATAGATGCCCTGACCCTTGATGTTGTGCGGGAAGCCCACCACGGCTGCCTCGGCGACGGCCTGATGCAGCACCAGGGCGCTTTCGATCTCGGCGGTACCGAGACGATGACCGGAGACATTGATGACATCGTCGACACGACCGGTAATCCAGTAGTAGCCATCTTCGTCACGACGACAGCCATCACCACTGAAGTAGGTACCAGGGTAGGTCGAGAAATAGGTATTGAAGAAGCGCTGATGATCGCCGTAAACAGTGCGCATCATACCGGGCCACGGTTTGGTGATGACCAAATTACCACTGCAGGGCCCTTCCAATACCTGACCGCTGCTGTCGACGATGGCTGGTTCCACACCGAAGAAGGGACGGGTCGCCGACCCTGGCTTCAGGGCTGTAGCGCCGGGTAGCGGGGTGATCAGAATGCCACCCGTCTCGGTCTGCCACCAAGTGTCGACAATCGGGCAACGCCCTTCGCCGACGGTGTGATAGTACCATTCCCAGGCTTCCGGATTGATCGGCTCACCAACACTACCAAGCAGGCGTAACGAACGACGGCTGGTCTTGCGTACCGGCTCATCACCCAATGCCATCAGGGCGCGAATCGCTGTTGGGGCTGTATAGAAAATGTTGACCTGATATTTGTCGACCACCTGCCACAGACGCGAACCATCCGGATAGTTGGGAATACCCTCAAACATCAGGGTCGTAGCACCATTGGCCAGCGGGCCATAGACAATATAGGTATGTCCGGTGACCCAGCCAACGTCGGCGGTGCACCAGTAAATATCTCCTTCATGATAGTCGAAGATGTACTTGTGGGTGATCGAGGCATAAAGGAGATAACCGCCAGTCGTATGCAGCACACCCTTGGGCTTGCCCGTCGAACCGGAGGTGTAGAGGATGAACAGCGGATCTTCCGCTTCCATTTCCTCGATGGCGCACTCAGCAGAGACAGAGGCAACCGCTTCGTGGTACCAGACGTCACGTCCCTCCTGCCAAGCAATGTGATTGCCGGTATGACGCACCGTGAAGACGGTATGAACGTTGGGGCAGGAGAGCAGGGCCTGGTCGACATTGCGCCGCAGTGGTACTGGACGCCCACCACGCAATCCCTCATCAGCGGTAATCACGACGCGGCAGTCCGAGTCAAGAATACGATCCTTGAGCGACTCTGGTGAGAAGCCACCGAACACCACCGAATGAACGGCACCGATGCGGGAACAGGCCAGCATGGCCACAGCCGCTTCAGGAATCATGGGCATATAGATGCAGACACGATCACCACGATGAACATTGCGTGCCTTAAGAGCATTGGCAAAACGGCACACCTGCTCGTGCAACTGACGATACGTGATCTTTTTACCCTGTGATGGGTCATCCGCTTCCCAAATGATGGCTACCTGGTTTCCCCGCTTGTCCAGATGGCGATCAAGGCAGTTGTAGGAGACGTTGGTGCGGGCGCCATCGAACCAGCGGATCTGTGCTTTGGAGAAATCATACTCCAGCACCTTGTTCCATGGCTTGAACCAGTGAATCAATTGATTGGCCTGTTCGGCCCAGAAGGCCTCCGGATCAGCAATGGAACGCTGGTACATGGCCTGATAACCGGCGTCATCAATATGGGCGTGAGAAGCCACTTCGGACGGTACTGGATAACTGTTTGTTGTGCTCATTTATTATTTTTCCTCTTTACCTAACACGACTCGACAATGGTGGCACGAATTGAAAGATCACCACGATCTGATGGAACTATAGCACATTGAAATAGACTTGATAAAGGAAAAAGCCTGTTGGTAGATACCGCTATTTTCACTTTCACGGGGACCGGCAACATTGAGCACGGTCATGGCCTCATGGGTCAGCCATTGCTGGACTTCCTGTTGCTGCTGCTCTGTTGTCGCATCGGTGTGGCGTGATAGATTGATGACCAGACACGGTTTGTGATACTGCTTGGCAAACTGCCAAGTCAGGGCCGTTCCTCCTTTCAGGGTGCCCCGATGCAGGATCAGGGTACCATCCGAGTCGATGACATTCAGACGCGTCCGCTCGGCATAACGACGGCTGCGGGCCTCTTGCAGCGGATAACAGGCCGGGATGATACCATCTTCGGCCAACCGTCCACGCGGACACCATCCGCCGCAGGGGACATGGTGCTGCAGAGCGAAATCAAGGGCGGCACGATCCACACCGGTCTGCCCACCGGAGACGATGCGCTGGATAGGCCATGTCAGGCCGTTGCCATCCATCCGGTCAGACATTAATCCGGTCAGACATTAAAGCGAAAGTGCATGATGTCTCCGTCGACGACTGGGTAGTCGCGTCCTTCAAGGCGAAAGCGTCCTTGTTCCCGTGCCTTGAGTTCACCGCCACAGCAGATGAAGTCGTCATAGCCAATCACCTCGGCACGGATAAACCCGCGCTGGAAGTCGGTATGAATGACACCGGCAGCATCGTAGGCCGT
>JADGCH010000149.1 GCA_015229115.1 Magnetococcales bacterium | reverse complement strand
TCAATCGTGCCAGAAAACGTCTCACAACGCTGTAAATGGTCAAGCCAGAACCTCTCCTTGAGCACCGCAAAGTCGATCTTTCCCTCGGTAAACGCTTCCGGGAACAGGGCCCTGAGCCGCTCGACGTTCTCCAACAGCAGGTCGGCGCTTTGCATTTCTGGGTCGTTGGGGGTAGGGATCATGGCGATGCGAACTTGAATAAGCAGTTACGATTACTGAGTCAATCAGGTTAAAGCGAAGCCAGCGTATCCACCATGTGGGCCCGAATGGCGTTAGTTTCGGCTGGCAAGATGGTGCAGCGTGTATCTCCTGCCATGAGGCCCTGTAGCGGAGGGGGCTGGTCGGGATCATGACCAATGGCCTGCTGCACAGCGGCAGCAAACTTGGCCGGATGGGCGGTAGCCAGACAGATGGCTTCGGGCCACTCAGCAGCGGCGGCAAGACCAACAGCAGTATGGGGATCGCTGATGTAACCAGTGGTCTGATAGAGCTGACGCATCTGCTCCAGCGTCTGCTGTTCGCTCACGGCCCGCGCCGTGAAAATGCGGTTGGCCTGTTGCAGCTGGTCGGCGTTGACGCTGAACTGCCCTTGGGTGTGAAACTGGTTCATCCGTTGCCGTACCAGAGCACCATCCTGATCCAGCAGGTAGAACAAAAAGCGCTCGAAATTGGAAGAGACCTGAATATCCATCGATGGGCTGATGGTGGGCTGCACCGTTCCGGTCTGATAGCTACCGGTTCGCATGAAACGGGTCAGAATATCGTTGCAGTTGGTGGCCAGGATCAGCCGTTCGATCGGCAGTCCCATCCGCTGGGCCATGTACCCAGCAAAGATATCGCCGAAATTACCGGTCGGCACCGAGAAAGTCACTGGACGACTGGCATCGCCACCGGTTACTTGTCCCCAGGCATGGAAGTAATAGACGATCTGCGCCAGGATACGGGCCCAGTTGATCGAGTTGACGGCACCAAGATGGTATTTCTGCCTGAAAGCAAGGTCGTTGAACAGATCCTTGACGATGCGCTGTCCATCGTCGAAAGTACCGCAGATGGCGATGTTATGGACGTTATCGTCCAGCACCGAAGTCATCTGCCGTTCCTGAACCGGAGAAACGCGCTGATGGGGGTGGATCATGAAGATGTGGATACCAGCCTTGCCCCGTACGCCATGAATGGCCGCCGAACCGGTATCACCCGAAGTGGCGCCAAGGATATTGAGGCGACCGCCGTCACGTTGCAACAAATATTCGAACAGATTGCCGAGCAACTGTAACGCCACATCCTTGAAAGCTAGCGTCGGACCGTGAAACAACTCAAGAATGGGTCGACCACCAGCCCATATCACCGGCGTAATGGCAGCATGAGTAAAATGACGGTAAGAACGCTGGACCAAGTCGTCGAGATGGTTGCGGGGAATATCATCACCCACAAACAGGGCCACGATCTCACTGGCCAATGAGGTGAACGGCCAGGAAGCCCACTGTCGCAGCGTGGCAGCCGGAACAGTCGGAATCTGTTCTGGCAGCAACAGGCCACCATCGGTGGCCAGCCCCATCATCACCGCCTGTGAGAACGATAAAGGATCGATGCCACCACGGCTGCTGATATAACGCATTACGACGCCCACCCCATGGAACGGTTGATCCATTTGCGCAACTGCTGCGATGGCATGGCACCGGTAAACTGTTCGCGCACCCGACCACCATCCAGGATGATCATGGTCGGAATAGAGCGGATCTGAAACTGGCGCGCCAGCTCCGGATTGTCATCAACGTTGATTTTGGCTACCTTGAGGCGACCGCTGAATTCCTTGGCCACCTCGGTCAGGAGGGGTGCCAGCTGGCGGCAGGGGTTGCACCATTCAGCCCAGAAATCGACCAGCACCGGCAGCATTGAGCGCATGACATCGCTGCGAAAGCTCTGCTCATCCACCACAACAGGCCGATCAGGCCAGACCATTGGCAAGGGTTCGTGACACTGGCCACAACGAGCCTGCAGTCCGGTTTTTTTAACTGGAATACGATTGACCACCTGGCATGCCGGACAAGGGACATGCAACATCTCTGACATCATGCCTCCTCAATCATTACGGGAGAGAATTATCATCTATGGTTGTTACTGGCACACAGGATAGCCCTGACTGCGCCAGTGTGACAAGCCACCAGCAACGCTATAAACAACGGCAGCGCCGGAGCGACGCAGAGTGACTGATCCAGCTATGGAACGGTTGCCCCGTTCACAGATGACAACAATTTCGCGACCACTGTTTTTGCGGACCACATCACCGGCGCGTTGCTTTAACTCCGACAGGGGGATGCAGAGCGCCTGACGAATATAACCCGTAGCCACCTCGCGTGGCGTGCGTACATCAATGAGCAAGGGAGGTTGCGCCGACTGCAGACGCTTGGCCAAATCGTGGACGGTCATGTGCCCGACACGGTAAAAACGGGCCAGAATCGGTCCCCGCAACAACAGCAGCAGGGCCAGAGCAAACAGCAACAGGGTTAATTCATGTTCAAAATTGCCCATCTGCGCCATCCACTCACTCTACCATCTCTTCCGGTTGATCTTCCGACTGACCTAATGCCATCATGGCCTGATGCAGATCCGCCATAGCCAACTGCTCCAAAGAGCCTAGTTGCCGGTTAGCCTGTTCCTGCTGCTTGTAGGAGGGACAAAACAGCTTGCGCGTCAAGGCTACCAGATCCAGCACCTTGCAGTCGCCAACCCGGTAAAGTACCTGATTGGCCACCCGGCGCGACGACAGGATCTCCTTGTCGCGCATGATGGTCAGATGCTGCGAAACATTGGACTGTGTCGTCCCAACCGCCTCAACCAGATCCTGGACACTCATCTCCTGGTCGCTCAATGCAACAATGACCTTGAGCCGCAATGGATGTGCTAACGCTTTGATACAACGCGAAACTTTCTCGATACTGGCTTCGTCGAACTCGCAGGCTGCCACGTTTATTTCCTTAAAAAACCCCTGAGAAAATTGCAGGATGTTATAATCGGCTTATTTTAACAATTCCTTATATCCTGATTTTGCCGTTGCGTCAATAGTGTTGAGCAGATTTCAGCAGTCTTGATCGTTGCAGATCATTCGCTGTATAATGGCGGCCTGCCCTTGTAGCTCAGCCGGATAGAGCAACGGATTCCTAATCCGTAGGCCGTGGGTTCAAATCCCGCCAAGGGTACCATGATTCGTAGCATCATAGTGCTGGACCATCTGCCGAGCGATGGCAGCCATCTCCTGGCGCAACGACTCCGGAGCGACGACCTCGACCTGATGGCCGAAGCCAAGCAGCCACCAGCGCAATTGCGCCGTCATGGTCACAGTAGCCTCAATGCGCACCCAGCCATTATCCAGCGTTGTCCAGTGCTGTTCCTCACTCAGGGGGGTCTCCCTGAGATGATAGGCGGACGTACTGGT
>JADGCH010000148.1 GCA_015229115.1 Magnetococcales bacterium | reverse complement strand
ATCCCGCGTGACAACAATTGGGTATTGGTCACAAACAGATCATCACCCACCAACTGCACCTTGTTGCCCAGCCGCGTTGTCAACTGCTTCCAGCCCGCCCAATCGCTTTCGTGACAACCATCCTCAATCGACAGGATTGGATAGCGCTGACACAAACCGGCGTAATAGTCAATCAGTTCACCAGCTGACAGCACCCGACCCTCACCAGCCAAGCGATACTGGCCAGACTCCTGGTGATAGAATTCGGAGGCGGCACAGTCGAGCGCCAGGGCCATCTCCTCCCCAGCACGATAGCCCGCTGCGTGAATGGCTTCAAGAATGACCTGCAGCGCTTCTTCGTTGGAACCCAGATTGGGAGCAAAGCCACCCTCGTCCCCCACAGCCGTATTCAGTCCCTTCTTTTTGAGAACACTTTTCAGGTGATGAAAGACCTCAGCCCCCATACGTACCGCCTGCTGTAACGAGCTGGCCCCCACTGGAACCACCATAAACTCCTGAATATCAACGTTATTATCGGCATGAGCCCCACCATTGAGGATGTTCATCATCGGTACGGGCATGCGCCTGGCATTAACACCGCCTATGTAGCGATAGAGTGGTAAACCGCATTCTTCCGCTGCTGCCCGTGCCACTGCCAGGGAAGCCCCGAGAATGGCATTAGCCCCGAGACGGGCCTTGTTATCGGTACCGTCCAGTTCAATCATGCGGTTATCGATGGCCACCTGATCGAATACATCCATTTCAACAATGGTGTCGGCAATTTCCTGATTGACCGCTTCGACAGCACGCAGGACACCCTTGCCCAGGAACCGTTTTTTGTCACCATCGCGCAATTCGACCGCCTCACGGGTTCCGGTCGAAGCTCCGGAGGGTACGGCCGCCCGGCCTGAATGGCCTTCTTCGGTGTACACTTCCACTTCAACCGTCGGATTGCCACGTGAATCGAGAATCTCACGCGCATGGACATGGACAATTTCACTCATCAATTCACACTCCACCGTCTGGTTGCTACCACTCTGCTGTGGTATGGTAATGGAAAACACTCTAAATAGCAATATCTGAATGAAGAGAGCAGGTTATCCCATGTCTGAAAGCCTTGGTAAACCCTTCGAGCTGGCGGCTGATTTTATACCGACAGGTGACCAACCCAAGGCGATTGAGTTTCTTTGTGAAGGTGTGCGTCAGCAGGCCCGTGATCAGGTGTTGCTGGGTGTCACCGGCTCGGGCAAGACTTTCACCATGGCCCATGTCATTCACACGCTGGGACGACCGGCTCTGATTCTGGCCCACAACAAGACCCTGGCGGGACAGCTCTATGGCGAGATGAAGCGCTTTTTTCCCCATAATGCCGTTGAATATTTCGTCTCCTATTATGACTATTATCAACCAGAGGCCTACATTCCGCGCAGCGATACCTATATCGAAAAAGATGCCACCATCAACGAACAGATCGATCGCATGCGCCATGCCGCTACCCGTGCCCTGCTGACAAGGCGTGATGCCATCATCATTGCATCAGTTTCCTGCATCTATGGCCTGGGATCGCCAGAATCGTACCGTGATATGGCGATTGATCTGGCAACGGGTCGTCAGATTGACCAGCATCAGCTTTTGCGCCGACTGGTCGAGATGCAGTATCAGCGCAACGACACCGAGTTGCGCCGCTCCACGTTCCGGGTGCGAGGCGATACCCTGGAGATTTTTCCAGCCCATGAAGAGAGCCGTATTGTGCGTGTGGTGTTTTTTGGGGATGAGATCGAACAGATCACTGAAGTCGATGCCCTGACCGGTAAACGGCTCAGTGAGGTCGACTCACTGCTGTTTTTCCCCGCCAGCCATTATGTCACCCGGCGCACCACCCTGCTGCAGGCCATGGCGTCGATACAGACCGAGGCTAAAGAACGGGTGGAGTGGTTCCACAATCAACACCGTGAAGTCGAAGCCCAACGGCTGGAAAGCCGTGTTCGTTATGATCTGGAGATGATGCAGGAGAGCGGTTATTGCAATGGTATTGAAAATTACAGCCGTTACCTGAGCGGACGGGCCCCGGGCCAGCCACCACCCACCCTGATGGAATACCTTCCCAAAGACGCCTTGCTGTTTGTTGATGAGAGTCACGTTACCTTGCCGCAGTTGCGTGGCATGTTCCGTGGCGACCGCTCACGCAAGGAGACGCTGGTGGACTATGGTTTTCGTCTGCCATCGGCCTTGGACAACCGACCTCTGACCTTTGAGGAATGGGACGGGATGCGGCCCTGCACAGTTTATGTTTCCGCCACACCAGCTCCTCTGGAGCTGGAACGCAGTGGCCACCGACTGGTGGAGCAGATTATCCGTCCGACCGGATTGCTGGATCCCGTCTGCGAGATACGTCCAGCCGCTTCACAGGTGGATGATCTCATCGGCGCCATCCGGGAGACGCTGGCCCAGGGTTATCGTGTACTGGTGACCACCCTCACCAAGAAGATGGCCGAGTCGCTGACTGAATATCTGCAGGAATTGCAGATTGCCGTGCGTTACCTGCACTCGGATATCGACACCCTGGAACGCATGGAGATTATTCATGACCTGCGCGCTGGTTTGTTTCAGGTACTGGTGGGAATCAACCTGTTACGCGAAGGGCTGGATATTCCGGAAGTGGCTCTGGTGGCTATTCTGGATGCCGACAAAGAGGGTTTTCTGCGTTCTGATACGGCCTTGGTGCAGACCATTGGCCGGGCGGCACGCAATGCTGACGGTCGGGTCATTCTTTATGCCGACCAGGTCACTGGTTCGATGCAACGTGCCCTGGACGAGACCAACCGCCGTCGTCAGATCCAGCAGCGTTACAATCGTGACCATGGCATGATACCTGCTTCCATTCAGAAGGCCGTCGATCCTCTACCCGGGCTGTTTGCCGCCGAGACCAGCTCGAACTATGGTCATCGCAAAGGCCAGAACAAGGCTAACGCCAAATCGGCTATGCTGGAATCAGACCCTCTACCCGTGACTTCAGGGAATGAGATACAACGGACCATTCAACAGCTAGAACGGCAGATGCAGCAGGCAGCAGCAGCGATGGAATTCGAGCGGGCCGCCAGCTATCGCGATCAGATCTTGTTGTTGGAGAAGCAAAAAACATTAAATATTTAGCTTGTAAGTACTTAATAATTAGGACATGTAAGTTAGAAAATTACCTTTTTCTTAAATTCATCAAGAAGTTGTTGCTGCATCCCAACTAAATCTGTCTGTGATAAGGCAGAAGTCCTGAGAAGACTCTCTGAAGTCCCATTCCTTCCTTTATAGAATCCAGAGTAGTTTTTTTTGATATCGCCGCTGACAAAGAAAAGATCAAATTCTCCTGTCCCCCTATCGAGAGAGTCACGAATAGCCGTTCCTTTGTAGGGAAAGAACACCGTCATATCAAAATCATTTGTTATATAATTGCCAAAGAGCCTGTCTCAGAATGAATGAAAAAAGCCGCCACAGAGACACGCTGGCCTCA
>JADGCH010000147.1 GCA_015229115.1 Magnetococcales bacterium | reverse complement strand
AGCCATAAACAGCTCATGGTCCGGGTTCATGTAGGATTCCAATATCTTGAGGTTACTCGGCAGATCATCAACCAATAATATTTTATAAGATGTCATCGTGGTGCTCCAAATCAATTCCCAGTAGGCGCGCTGTTGCCAGCAGGTAGATATGGGCCTGATCGAAATCAAACCGGCATAGGCTGTCATCCAGCTGTGTCAGCGGTTGCTGCAGCTCGGCCACTCCAGCCAGCAGGGTTCTGAGGTCTGCAAAACGATGGACCGATTTGCTGCTGTAACTAAGGATCAATTGATTGAGTTCCGTCAGGGCCGCTTCAAGTTGTTCCCGATCCAGTGAGGACAGAGGCACAGTGGCATGGGGCTGGCTGGATTCTTGAGCGGAATGTTGCCCGATCATGAACGAATCCAGACCCGATAACACCCGTTCCATGGCACGGTCAAAGGCAACCATGGCTGCTGGCCAGACCTCGCGTCGTTGCTCCAGGATCTCTTTTTCAAAGTTTCTGCAGGCCTCGAACAGTTCCAGCGCTGAAATGTTGCCTGCTATGCCCTTGAGCTTATGCACCAGACTGGCTGCCGACTGCTGATCACTCTGACGTTTACCGGCCAGGAGGGTGCGAACTTCCGTAGCCGCATCACCAAAATCACGCCTGAACTCGACCAACAGGTTCCAGAACAGTTGACGATTATGGTTGATACGACGCAAAGCCGCTGCTACATCGATACCAGGCAGTGTTTCCAGAAGATCAAGCCGATCATCCTGTTGTCCTACCGGGTCAAGAGGAGGTAATAGCCTGTTGGGTTGCGGCGGGATCCACTTCATCAGAGCTGTAAACAGTTCCTTTTTGATGATCGGCTTGCCGATGTGATCGTTCATGCCGACGGCCAAACACTTTTCCCGATCACCTTTCATGGTATTGGCGGTCATGGCGACAATGGGCAGATCAGCCCACTGCGGCTGGCTGCGAATCCGCTGTGTCGCGACATAGCCGTCCATGACCGGCATTTGCAGGTCCATCAGGACAATCTCATAATCTGATAATGCCAGTCGGTCGATGGCTTGCTGGCCGTTTTCAGCACACTCGACCACCAGCCTGGCACCGCCGAGGATCTCCCTTGCTACCTGCTGGTTAATGGTATTATCCTCAACCAGCAGCACCCGTGCACCACCAATACGCTCAACAATCTGTTGCAGATCGACCGCATCCCGAGCCGGCCGGAAGGCTTTGACGACCTCCTTGCCAAACGCATCCATGATGGTATCGAACAGCTGCGAGCAGTGGACCGGTTTTTCCAGACAGGCATGAGCCCCCACTGCCGTTGCACGGGATGGTAGCGACTCATTGTGTCTAGAAACGGTCAGCAACACGGTCTTGGGCCTCTGATGCGGTGGTGTTGATTGCATGATACGATCAATGATACCCACGCCATCCATCCCGGGCATGGTGTAATCGACCAGTATCAATTGAAACGGGTTGCCGCGTCGCGCAGCTCGCGTTACGGCAGCCAAGGCCAGAGGCCCTGAACCGACTCCCACGACGGTAAAATAGAACAGTTGCAGCGTGTGGCACAACGCCTTTCTGGCAGCCAGGTTATCCTCGACCACCAACACATGCAGCCCCTCCATCTCTTCAGGCGGGACCATATCCTGCGTCTCGGCCGCCAGCCGACGTTGCAACAGGACGGTAAAGTGGAACACGCTGCCTACCCCGAGCGTGCTGGTAACCCAAATTCGGCCACCCATCATTTCCACCAGTCTCAGACTGATCGACAGTCCCAAACCGGTGCCGCCATATTGGCGCGTAGTCGAACTATCCGCCTGGCAGAATGGCCGAAACAGCCGACCAATCTGCTCCTCGGTCATGCCAATGCCAGTATCGCGCACGGTGAATTCCAGCATCACCTGATTGGCGGACTCCTGCACGGCCCTAGCCTGGACCTCCACCTCTCCTTCATCGGTAAACTTGATGGCGTTGCCGATCAGGTTCAGCAACACCTGTTCAAGACGGGTCGCATCGCCAGTGAGTTCGTAGTAACAGGCCTCTGACAGACATAAAACCAGTTCGATCTGTTTTTCAGCTGCTCGATTGCCTAACAGGGTAATGAGATGATCAAACACGTCGCGCAGCAGAAAATCGGCTTGTTCCATCTCCAGCTTGCCGGCCTCAATCTTGGAAAAATCGAGAGTGTCATTGATAAGACGCAACAAGGACTGGGATGAACTGGCAATTTTGGTGAGGTAATCGCGTGTTTTGGCTGACAGATCACCCTGCAACGCCAGATCGGACAGACCGATGATGGCATTCATGGGGGTACGGATTTCATGACTCATGTTGGCCAGAAAATGGCTTTTAGCCTGGGATGCCGCATACTCCATATGGAGAGATCGTAGTGCCTGTTCGGACATCTGCTGGCGCAAACGTGCCTGCCGTTGCGCCAAT
Organism: Magnetococcales bacterium; assembly: GCA_015229115.1. Taxonomy (GTDB): domain Bacteria; phylum Pseudomonadota; class Magnetococcia; order Magnetococcales; family JADGCH01; genus JADGCH01. Next base: position 1,060 of record JADGCH010000147.1, on the reverse strand, counting down.
ACGACCCACCCCAGCAACAGCAGTGTCAACAACAGACCAATTACCACCGGCAGGATCACGTGAGCGCGGCGATCCCAGTCGATACCGCTCAGCTGTGAAACCTGATCGGATAACATGGCATGAAATAACCATTGCTGATTGAGAAAGCTGATGGTGTCCTGGCTGCGCACGTCAGAAGCGCGTTGCAGCATCGCCGCAATCTCCTGACTGGCAACCGCACTCCCCGTTCTGTCAGGGGTGCTTCTGGAGAGATGGACATGAAACGGTTCAGCCTCTCCCGGCTGCTGCAACCAGAAGTGAATACTGGCCAGTTGCAGGGGATGAAGCGCTGACTCAACCAGTTCAGGAACCGACAGAACGGCGACATAAAAACCATGCACATGTTGACGACGCTGTTGCTGCGTCTCCGTGGCCAAGCCGTTATAGTAAACCGGCAAGGCCAACAGCAGGCTCGGTTCGTTACCGTTACCACCGAAGACTCGACTCGCTACAGCTTGGCCGCTATCGATCGCCTGCTCCAGAATACCGGCGAACAACGGGTTGGAGGCCAGATCCCATCCCAACAGGCTGCTGTCCGGTTCTATGAAATAGATAGGAAAATAACGCGGTTGCTGAGCAGCACGGCGCATGGCCCCGGTCTCGGTCCGCTCAGTGATGACAAAGCCCGTCACGGCCTGGCTACTATCGTGCGTGCCCTGTTCAAAGGCCAGACGCTGCTCATCCGTCACCAACGCTACCCAGGCCAGTTTCAGCCCAGAGGGAATCTCGCTGAATTCATGCCTAGTAAAGGCACGAAATTCGTCCCATTCAACCGATTTAGAGGCGGCGTAGAGCGAGCGTAACCGATACAGAGTTTGCAGATGTTCGTCCAGTCGGTGAACAATGGCTAACCGGCGTTCCTGGGCCTGCCAGTGAAACTCCATCTGCATTCTGTCATAAACGTTACGTTGTGTACTATGAAACGCCAGCAAGGTAGTCAGCAGTCCGATCACGCCCACCCATAGTGCCACATGGTATTCCCGCACGAACAGACCGGCGTGCTTGAGCCCCGTACGTAAAT
>JADGCH010000146.1 GCA_015229115.1 Magnetococcales bacterium | reverse complement strand
TTTGGTCCTGATGCAGTCCCTCATAAACAAGACTGGCGCTATAGGGATAGCAACTGCCGTCGATTCGGGTATGGTGGAACAAGGAGTGGGCCAACTGCCCCAATACCTGCTCCTCGTTCCACCCCAACAGGGTCAGGGCGAAGGCATTGATAAAGGTGATACACCCTTCCATGTCGACCATATACAGGGCCTCGGTCAAAGCAGCTTTGATCTGCCGCAACCGCTGTTCATGGACTGTGGAAAAGTAAAGGTCTATCTGGCCATCAGCACTACGGATCGCACGCACACGTACCGTGTATCCCTGCTCCTTGAGTGCTTCGGCCAGAAAGTGCTTTGCTTCCGGAGTGTCATCAACAATAAGAATATTGCCATCGTCATAACGCTTCATACCCGTTCTTTCAATCGCTACTCCACCGCTATCTTGATGGCACGAGGCTTCATCTCATCCAGTTTGGGCAGCACAACCTCCAGCACTCCGTTACGGTAGGATGCCTGTATCTGCTCCACGCTGGCGGTAGTGGGTAACTGGAAGATACGACCAAACTGGCCGTAGGAACGCTCAATGCGGTGATACTGCTCCCGCTTGGCCTCATCTTCAAAGCGCCGCTCTCCAGAAATGGTCAGCCGTCCATTATCAACATTGACCTGAATGTCCTTTTGGTCCATGCCAGGAACATCGGCATGGATGGTGATCTGGTTGGCGTCTTCCTTGATATCAACCCGCAAGGGCCACTGCGACATCACACCCTCCTCCACCAGATCACGGTCAATCAGGCGGCCGATTTCGCGGTGCAAGGTATTCATGGCACGGAATGGGTCATAAGGGATCATCGACATAGCTATTCTCCTCACGGCCCAATCGTGGCCGGGTTTTTCATGGCAACCGGTTTTTCCCTGACGGAACCAGGATTGTTGACTGTCTCACTGACGTTACCATTCTTGCTATGCTCGCCCTTGCGACCAGTGTGTCCTTCCAAGATGTTGCCTTTTTTTGTTTTTTTAGTCGACTTCGACATGATGTTCTCTCCAATAGGTTGACAGGATGGCTACGGATGACATGAATCTGTTCGCAGGACATCGTGAAAATGTCCTACAAAAAGATTACATATTGGTATCTATAGGGCATCAAGTGTGCCACTTGTCAGACAGGATTGGTTTTGTCACAGGCAAAACAGATTATACCTTTATAATCGTGAATATCTTTTGAAGACAAATAAATTTAATAGCCCCATAATTTGAATAAAATTTGGTTTATTTATGCTGTTGAAATTTTTTATGAGTTTCAAAATAGGAAACCTATGGTAGCATGAAACCAAGTCGTTCAAATTCATTTTGAAACAGGGAGCCGTCCATGAATGCCAATATACTGGTTGTCGATGATGACTGTTCCACATCGGAAATGGTTGTGCATGTCATGTCCAAATCCGGCTATGACACCACCACGGCCGATTCGCTGCGACAGGCCCTGGAGGCACTGCAAAAGCAGAACTATGATCTGGTCATTTCCGATCTGATGTTGCCGGATGGTTCCGGACTGCAGTTACTGACGGAGGTCAGAAAAAACCATCCCCGTACCTATACCATCCTGCTGACCGGATTCCCTGATGTCGCAACGGTACAATCAGCCTTGCGGGCAGGCGCTTTTGACTACCTGATCAAACCGGTCATACCCTCCAAACTGGCCCATGTGGCTGATCTGGCCATGGAACACAGGCGTCTTGAACAGGAGCGGGAGATGCTGAGCAATCGTCTCGAAGCCGTTTTCCAGGGTGTGGAAGATGCCATCATCGCCCTGGACCATGAGTGGCGCATCATCCAGATCAACCATGCTGCCGCCCAACTGTTTCATTTATCACCATCAGTGCTCAATCAACCATTGAGGGATCATGTGGTAGCGATATTCCCCATGCTGGAACCGCTGCTGCTGCAGGCACGACAACGTGGCGAAGGCAACCGTACGGTACGCAGGATTGTCATGGACGACCAGGGCATGGAGAAAATTCTGAGCTGTACCGCGTCGCTCTTTCACGATCCGCTCCATGCCAGCTATGGCGTAATCCTGGTGGCACGCGATGAAAGCCGGTTGGCCATGCTGGAACGGGAAACCAGAACACGGCAGGGTTGGCACGGACTGGTGGGATCCAGTCAGCCCATGCAGGAGATCTACACACTGATCGAACAGTTGGCGGAATTTGACTCGACCGTACTCATCACGGGGGAAACCGGTACCGGCAAAGAACTGGTGGCCCGATCACTGCACGATACCAGTACCCGGCATCATCGCTCGTTCGTGGCCGTCAATTGCGGCGCCTTACCTGATGGGCTGCTGGAAAGTGAGCTGTTTGGTCATGTGCGGGGAGCCTTCACCAACGCCATTCGCGATAAACCAGGCCGATTCAAACTGGCCGATGGCGGCACCATCTTTCTGGATGAGATTGGTGACCTCTCCCTAGCCATGCAGGTCAGGCTGTTGCGGGTCTTGCAGGAACAGGTTTTTGAAGCCGTCGGCGATAACCGTCCCATTCATGTTGATGTGAGGGTTGTGACAGCTACGCACCAAAACCTGTTACAACTGGTCCATGACGGATTTTTTCGCGAAGATCTTTACTACCGGATCAAGGTGGTGGAGATCCATCTGCCGTCGTTGCGGGAGCATAAGGCTGACCTACCGATGCTGGTCGACCATTTTCTGGCCCGATTCAATGCCCGCATGAACCGTTCTACCAAGGGGGTGAGTGGTGAAGTGATGACAGCCTTTATGGACTACGATTGGCCTGGCAATGTGCGGGAACTGGAGCACACACTGGAGCATGCCATGGTGGTGGCTCAGAAGCCCCTGCTGATCTGGCTTGATCTGCCCGGCGATTTCCAGGCACGCTGTGCCTGTCCCACACCAAAACAGCCCGTCACGGGCCCTGTTGCCAGTCATCGCGGACGCCCGTTGCAGGGCGGTCATTCCGCTGGCACGGGACCCGATCGTGATACCATTTTAGCGACTCTGGAAGCCTCGCGCTGGCAGATACAGGCAGCTGCCAACCAGCTGGGAATCAGCCGCAGTACCTTATGGCGACGGATGAAAAGCATGGGACTGCAGCAATAACACCACCGTTTCATCGAGTATTACCGGGTAACTGGCTGATCTTCTGAAAACAGGGCCTCAATTGAAGTAGCATCAAGAATTCTATCGGTCCAGTTATCCAGGGCAGTTACATCAGCACTGCTGAGTTTTACATTGACCCAATCTGGTACCCGACCAAAGCGGCGCTGAATTTGACGGATTAACGTTTTTTGTTGCCCTTGTTCGATACCTTGTTCGATACCTTGTTCGATACCAAAACGTTCCACACTCGTGATATACGGCATTTCTAGTTGCTCCTCAAATTGCGTCAGTTCCACCTTGAATTGTCTCTCAATGGGATCAGGTAACTTCAACACCCAATCGATGAATCGAAACAGGTTGATGATGCGCTGTCGATCATAACCACGTTCATACAGCTT
>JADGCH010000145.1 GCA_015229115.1 Magnetococcales bacterium | reverse complement strand
CAACCTTGGCTACCTGCCCCGTATCCGCCGCATCAAAATCAGCGGAACTGGCCGTGATGACCTCGTGGTCGGCTACATAGACCCTGCACAAAGCACCACCCATCTTGCCCGTGTGACCCAAGATCAAGACTCTCTTCATGTGCGCTGCAGCGCCCAATGCGCTTCCCATTCCGGTATGAGAACAATTCTCCCAGGTGGCAGGCCACCATCCATCAGCCGTTCTTTTAGGTCAGAACGATAAGTCACAATGAGATAGAAGTATTCATTGTCCGCTATCGACAGCATCTCCTGTTCTGACAGCCAGTCAACTTTGACACTCAGCCTCAGCTCCCGCATCTGCTGCAGAAGATGCTGCATATCAGGCTCTTCCGATTTCAGAAAGACCAACCTGCCCGCTTCGGGATCAGCAAGCCTATCGATCATTGCCTCTAGTACTGCTCTCATGACGTAGCGTTGATCAAGCTCTGCGACAGGTATTTCAAAAACCGTGTCACACGGCTGCCAAGTACACGACATTCTGGAAAATTGAAAGAAAGCGCGATAATCCGGTTCTATCTTGTTCAGGTGGTAATAAGCCACTGTACGAAAGACTCGGGCATAATACTGATTGATACGCTCCAGCGCACCAACCTGAGCATCCCCGGGAACATAAGGAGAGCCAAGCAACTTCAAGGCAGTGGCAAGGGCGAATTGCACGCCAAATTGCAAGGCCGTATAACCACTATCATTATCCGCCACCTTAGCGTAACCATTTTTATGAAATTCACCGAACGTTTGTGGATAACCGTCATCGCGCCCATAAAAAGGCACCGGATCAACGTAAACAGTGCCTTCTTCCAAGAGTCTGAATAAAATATAGAAATGGTACTCCCACCGATCTGGAAGGTAGGCTATATCGCTCAGAACATTGGCCCTAAAGATAGCCGCCTCTGGCATACCATAATGGATGATCGAGTAGAATAGCTCAATTGCTGCAAAGCGGTTGAACTCCCTATTCGTAAAACGGTCAATCTGACTGATCAACAGATCCAACGGCAAATCAACATGCTGCTGCAATTGCCATGGAGCATAATAAGCAACGATATCACTTCTCTGATCCATGAATCGGATAATTTCGGAAAGACGTTCCGGAAATAACCTGTCATCATCGGCCAAGTAGGTCGTATATTTTCCTGAGGCAACCCGACACAAGGCAATAAAACAGCGGAGAGGATCAATCGCCATCTGGTAGCGAAACATCCTCATCACAACCGTATGCTGCTGCGCCTGTGTCGCCTGCAAAACATTCCACGTGTCATCCGTGGATCCATTATCCGCCACAAGAATTTCCACTGGGAATGGCCACCAAGCACACGCAGCGCAGAGGTGCGTCAGGGTATCCCGCAAGGCCACAGCATGATCCTTCGTCGGTATACAAATGCTTAATACAACCTTCGGCATAGTCTACGATACCTTAAAAAAATTCAACCACTTTTGCATCATGATGACACGCCCATACGGCACGCCAGCCTCCACCAATCTGTCCTTTGTATCCGGCATAAAAGTCACAATCAAAAAGGACTCCCTTTCTGGTGAGGCCATGACCTCTGTTTCGGAAAGAACAAGAACTGTTACATCCGGAAACAACTGCCCACTGTTGTATAGTAAAAAATCAATATCCAGAACATTATCAAGAAACACCAGCCACCCATGCCCAGGAATATCTCGAACTTGGTTAGCAATCACCTGTAAGGTGGCAAAGATCACGTTCATGCGATCATCCAGTAATCCCACTAAATATTCAGGAAGATCCGATCTTGTTATTAACCTCCACAATGCGACAACCCTGAACAATTCAAAAGTAGCGACGAACTGTTTCGACAAGAAGAGTGTACCAATGATAAAATATAGGGTGGTCCTGTTGATAAGACGGTTTTCACCGAATATAACCGTTTCATGGTGGCGACGATCATAATTTATTTTATTCATGACGTAAGACGTAGTCAATCTCATATCATTGAGCAAAATATAACTTGATGATATTAATTTTGATGTATAATGATGTGATATATTGTGATCATCCATCTTGTGCTTGTAGTACGGGATTCGATCGAAAAAAACTTCTCCCTTACCAACAAACTCGAATAAATCATGATAATTTTGATAAGCATGATTATAAAAACAACTGATATATTTTTTTGTCCTAAAAATAGACCCTTCCATCACCATTCCTCGCATGTAGGTGAATGAAAATAGATCAATAATTGTCTTGGCATTATATACATAATCACTATCTAGTTGTGGATCCGTATAACTCCCGTTCTGTGTGACCCTCTCGATAGCAGCATAACAAGCCACTACATTGCCATTACGCTCCATAAAGTGTACAATTTCAGCCACTCTATCCGCAATCAGTCGATCACCATCATCACTTAGAAAAACAGCGTATTTTCCTCTTGATACGGATGACAGAAACATGATATTCCTCAGAGCACCTTGATTTTTGGTATGACGTACCGACCGGAGCGACCGAAAACGAGATTTCGCCGTTCTAATAACCTCCTGCGTATGGTCTGATGAACAGTCATCAGCAATCACGATCTCCGTAAGAAAAGGCCACTGGTGCACGAACTGGAGAGACTCCAATGTTTCCTTTAACAGATCGGCCCGATTGTATGTTGGAATGCAGATGCTAAGGAGGGGGTTATTGGTCATTAACTCAAGAATCCCTTAATTACGATACAAACAAACTACACAAATAGCCCATGGTCCGGGTCAATGGATAAGTATTCCAGAATAGCCAGATTCCTCGCATGGGTAACACAGTGATGATGGCATTGCCTTGAAGGGTCAAGCGCATATACCCTATTTCTGTTTTCCTCAGAAAACCAGAGACCCTTGAAAGAAGCTGTCTTGATAGAACCTAACAGGCCGCTGTCAGTATAAGCCTTGTCATGGCACACGTAAACATTACAATCCGCCCCTATCACAGTCAGAAACTGGAGAAAAGGACAGAAGGTGTATTGTTTGTCAAAACGCTCCGCCAGTTCGTGGTAGTGATCGACCACGTGAAAATGCTCCCCATCAAGCTCATGGGCCATGCTGATCTGCTCTTTGACATGACTCATGATATCTTGATGGTATCTGTTATTCTCCGCACCATCATCGGATACAACAACGCCAGACAATTTGACATGATTAACACCAAGTTCTTTAAATAAGCAACACACATCGTGTATGTGATTATAGTTGTCTTTCGTGATAATATAACTAATACCTAAAGTACATTGATTATTGCTATTAATAAAATATTTAATATTATCCAACACCTGACTAAACGGCTTTCCACGGATGCCCCTAGCCTTGCAATAGCTTTCATCGTCCCATGCATCAATGGAAATACGCACCCAAGTACCATACCTAGCAAAAGCGTCAGCCATGCGCCCCTTCAGATTAACCCCGTTGGTAAGAGTCGCGACACGCACCCCCCCTTCAGCCAGACGTTGTACGACATCAGGCAAAGATTTATAGAGCA
>JADGCH010000144.1 GCA_015229115.1 Magnetococcales bacterium | reverse complement strand
TCCATGTCAAAAATAATTCGGTTTGCTCTTCTTCTATACGACCCAATGCCATCTTGCTACCCTCATGAGTTAACATTCTGGTCATTTTACCACAGAGTCGGGTGTGATGTCGACTTTTTCAACGGGCTGATAAAACACAGATGAAACGTAAACAGGGGATAGATTCGTCCGAGGCATCCTTACTTCTGGAAATTATGGAACGCCTTGATGATTGGGCAGTGGTAATTGCTTTGGTTGGCGGGGGACAGGAGATATTCCTTGGTGAAGCTGGACTTGTGGAATGGGGGAAGACCATTCAATCGACTCACGCGAAATGGTCTGTTGTGGCATCCCAGGAAGTTGTGACAGGAGGTGCTAGCGTAGCTGGACAACGATTATTCACAGAAGGTATCCCTGATAGTATCGAATTCCATCCTACCGATCTGGCCCATCTTTCTGTTGGTGTACGCAGTTTCCGCGCACAACGATTAGCTGAATGGGTAAATGCTGTTTTGGTTCTCAACATTGAGCTGGCACACACTCTTGTTCCTGACGTGCGAGAGTTTCCGTTAGCAGTTACTAGGGACCTTGATTTGGCTAGGCGATGGCTACGTACTCACAGCGGCATGGATATGGACAGCAGATGCGGGTTAGTTGCTACTTCCGAGGATCAACGATTGAGAGCTTATGGCGTTGAAAGATCAAGTGCTTTCCGGCTTGACTATCCTTTCGATAAATGGTTTCTTGCTCCACCCGGGGACATACGATCAAGCTTCGCTCTTGAGGTCGCTGCTTCGGAGTTTGAGTGCCAGGGATTGGAACTAGACTGGGTCGGCTTGTGTTGGGGCAGTGACTTGACGCCAAACGGGGCAGGGGACCAATGGGATTATCGCAAATTTCGGGGTAAGGTGTGGCAGAGAGTAAGGAGTGATGAAGAACAGGCCTACGTGCGCAATCGATATCGTGTGCTGCTGACTCGTGCTCGACTTGGCATGGTAATGTGGGTACCTATGGGTCGCTTAAATGATCCGACCCTTGATGCACAGAGACTTGACCGTGTTTATAACCTATTGAGAGCGGCTGGTATTCCAGACTTAACCTAAAATGACTTATTGTGTCAAATCGTTGCTTTTCCCCTTTCGTTGGTAATATCTTTGAAGATCGCAAGGACAGACAGAAGACAACTACCTAAGCGGCTAGGGGGCTATTCTACCTACCCTGTGGACCCATCAGCCAGACAAAAAAAATTGCTGCCATTTCCGTACCAGCCGATACCGTGCTACAATGACCCGCTGTGAGCATTCAGGATACGATGGCACAAAGCAGGGAGGGGACATGATTAAATTTACCGGGTGGTTCGTGCGGCGCTTTATGCCTTACCTGGTTGGTATTTCCGCAGGTGTCGGCTTGGCGCTTTTGCTGAGCTGGCAATGGCCGGCCAATTATTCTGTCAGTCATGCTTGGCAGGAATGGCAGCAAGCGGCCAAGGCCTACCAGGAGACGCCCGATCAAAAACTGACGGCAACGGAAAAATCGCATACTTTTTCCGTCTCTGAATGGATCAGCCAAGCCAAGGCGAAGCTGTCCTCTATCAGCATGCCGTCAATTCCATCACTGCCGGCCCTGTTTTCAGTGACGCGCAAAGATCCTGCGGCTACGCCGGTTGCAACCACAGCAGCGCAGTCTGCGCCACCCATTGCACCGCCCGTTGCACCACCGGCACCTGTTGCAACCGCCAAACCGGTGGCAGCGGCTAAGCCACCCGAGGCAGCTCCGGTTAAGCCGGAGATAACGACGCCAGTTAAGCCAGAGATAACGGCGCCGGTTAAGCCGGAGGTAGCGGCAGTACCGGCCCGGCCAGAGGCTAAACCGGCGGCTCCGGTTGTAGCACCACCTGTTGAGTCAAAACCGGCTGTCGAATCCAAACCGGTGACGGCAGTCGCTGCCGTGATGCCAAAAGTTGAGTCGCCCCCCGTGGCTCCAGCTACACCAGCTGTTAAGGCACCCGTTTCGGCAGCACCGGTTGTTCCAGCAGCGGCACCGTCGGTACCAGCTCCGGTTGCAGCGGCTCCAGCTCCGGCCGCTTTGTCTGCTCCGGCTCCTGCAGCCGCCGCTGCACCATCCGGTTTTACGGTCACCGATTGTGGTCCTCAACCGCGTTATCCCGGGGTGGAGATGGAGCACTATATTTTCTGTCAGCAGCGTCGGCAGTGTCTTGAGCACGTCCAGATGACGCGGCGCCTGTTGCAGCAGCAGAGATCCCAGTGTCCCCAGTGGGGTGATCCGGCTCAGATGTGCTTGTCCTACTATCGTGCGCTGGAGGCGCAGTATAGCGATGCTGTCTGTCCTCAGCGTTATCAGCCGTAGGGTTTTGTGGTGAGGGAGGTGGCCGTTGCTGTCTATCCGGGCACGTTCGATCCGCTGACGCTAGGGCATCTTGATGTCATTCAGCGTAGTGCGGCCCTGTTTGATCGGTTGGTGGTTGGTGTTGCTGTTAACATTGAGAAAAAAGCCCTCTTTTCGGCGCAGGAACGCGTCAGGCTGATCCACGATGCCGTGGTTCATCTTCCCAATGTGACGGTTGGTTGCATTGAGGGGTTGCTGGTTGATTATGTGCGTCAGCAGGGCGCTCGGGCCATTGTGCGTGGTTTGCGGGCCATGTCCGATTTTGAGAACGAGTTGCAGATGGCTGCCATGAACCGTAAACTGGATGGCGCCATTGAGACAGTATTTCTGATGGCCAGTGAGACTACCACGTTTATCTCGTCCCGTCTGGTCAAGGAGATTGCCCGCATGGGTGGGGATGTCACGCCTTTTGTCCCTACCAACGTCATTGCTCAATTGACCGAGCGGATGCAATCGCAGGAGTAGGGGGTGATCGGTTGAAAAAGCTGTTCATCAAGACGTTCGGCTGTCAGATGAATGAATATGACTCGGGGCGTATGGTCGACCTGTTGCTGGCTACCGGGCACTATACCACCACCCAGGAGGTTGCCGAGGCCGATCTGGTGCTGTTCAATACCTGTCATATCCGTGAGAAGGCCGACGACAAGCTCTTTTCCGAGTTGGGACGGCTGCGGCTGCTGACCCGTCAGCCTGATGTGCGGTTTGCCGTTGGTGGCTGTGTGGCGCAGGCCGAACAGCAGGCTATCTTTCGGCGTGCTCCCTATGTTCAACTGGTGTTTGGTCCGCATAATTACCACCAGCTGCCCCAGTGGTTGGAGCGTCTCGACCGCGGTGAGAGCCGCATCTGCGATCTGGCCATTCCTGCTATTTCCAAGTTTGACACGCTGCCCGAGAGCCGGATCAGCAAGGCAGCGGCGTCGGTGACCGTTCAGGAGGGGTGCGATAAGTTCTGCGCTTTCTGTGTCGTACCGCTGACCCGTGGCCGCGAGTGGAGTCGACCGGTTGAGGCCATTCTGGATGAGGTGACTGGGCTGGCCCAGCAGGGCACTTGCGAGATCCAGTTGCTGGGACAGAATGTCAACGCTTATCAGGCCATGGATCGCGATGGTGTTGTGCACGATCTAGCCTTGCTGTTGCGGCGCGTTGCCTTGGTTGATGGCGTACAGCGCATTCGTTTCATTACCTCCCATCCGGCTGACATGAACGACGATCTGGTCGAGGTGTTTGCCGATCTGCCGCAGCTGTGCCCCTCACTCCATTTGCCGATCCAGA
>JADGCH010000143.1 GCA_015229115.1 Magnetococcales bacterium | reverse complement strand
CTGGTTGCTGTCACTCTGCTGTGGTATGGTAATGGAGAATGCTACGAATAGCAATATCTGAACGAAGAGAGCAGGTTATCCTATGTCTGACAACCTTGGCCAACCCTTTGAGCTAGCGGCTGATTTTGTACCAACCGGCGATCAGCCCAAGGCGATCCGGTTTCTCTGTGATGGCCTACGTCAACAGGCCCGCGATCAGGTCTTGCTGGGCGTTACCGGCTCGGGCAAGACCTTTACCATGGCTCACATCATCCACACCCTAGGGCGACCGGCTCTGATTCTAGCCCACAACAAGACTCTGGCGGGACAGCTTTATGGCGAGATGAAGCGCTTCTTTCCCCATAATGCCGTCGAATATTTTGTCTCCTATTACGATTATTATCAGCCGGAGGCCTATATTCCACGCAGCGATACCTACATCGAGAAAGACGCCACCATCAACGAACAGATCGATCGCATGCGCCATGCTGCCACCCGTGCCCTGCTGACAAGGCGTGATGCCATTATCATTGCCTCGGTTTCCTGCATCTATGGCCTCGGGTCGCCGGAATCGTACCGCGATATGGCCATCGATCTGGCAACAGGGCAGCAGGTCGACCAACAGCGACTATTGCGCCGACTGGTCGAGATGCAGTACCAGCGCAACGATACCGAGTTGCGTCGATCCACGTTCCGGGTACGGGGCGATACCCTGGAGATTTTTCCGGCCCACGAAGAGAGCCGTATCGTGCGTGTGGTGTTTTTTGGCGATGAGATCGAACAGATCACCGAAGTCGATGCCCTGACCGGCAAACGGCTCAGCGAGGTAGATGAGCTGCTGTTTTTTCCGGCCAGCCATTATGTAACCCGGCGCACCACCCTGCTGCAGGCCATGGCATCCATTCAGACCGAAGCCAAAGAGCGGGTTCAGTGGTTTCACGATCAACACCGTGAAGTGGAAGCCCAACGGCTGGAAAGCCGTGTCCGTTATGATCTGGAAATGATGCAGGAGAGCGGCTACTGCAACGGTATTGAAAATTATAGCCGTTACCTGAGTGGACGAGCCCCTGGTCAGCCCCCACCCACCCTGATGGAGTACCTGCCCAAAGATGCCTTGCTGTTTGTTGATGAGAGCCACGTCACCCTGCCGCAGTTGCGCGGCATGTTCCGCGGCGACCGCTCGCGCAAGGAAACCCTGGTGGACTATGGCTTTCGTCTGCCATCGGCCTTGGACAACCGGCCGCTGACCTTTGAGGAATGGGACGGCATGCGGCCCTGCACGATCTACGTCTCTGCCACACCGGCCCCTCTGGAACTAGAACGTAGTGGTCGGCGACTGGTAGAACAGATTATCCGCCCGACCGGGTTGCTGGATCCTGTTTGCGAAGTGCGTCCAGCTGCCTCACAGGTAGACGACCTCATTGGTGCCATCCGTGCGACGCTATCGCAGGGTCACCGTGTGCTGGTAACCACCCTCACCAAAAAGATGGCCGAATCGCTGACTGAATATCTACAAGAATTGCAGATCGCCGTGCGTTATCTGCACTCGGACATCGACACCCTGGAACGCATGGCGATTGTTCATGACCTGCGTGCCGGCCTGTTCCATGTACTGGTAGGAATCAATCTGTTACGTGAAGGACTGGATATTCCGGAAGTGGCTTTGGTAGCTATTCTGGATGCCGACAAGGAGGGTTTTCTGCGTTCTGATACATCCCTGGTGCAGACCATTGGCCGGGCAGCACGCAATGCTGCCGGTCATGTGATCCTCTATGCCGACCAGGTCACCGGCTCAATGCAGCGCGCTCTGGATGAGACCAACCGCCGCCGTCAGATCCAGCAACGCTATAACCACGACCACGGCCTGACACCTGCTTCCATCCACAAGGCGGTTGATCCACTACCCGGACTGTTTGCTGCCGATACCAGCTCGAACTATGGTCATCGCAAGGGCCAGAACAAGGCCAGCACCAAGTCAGCCATGCTGGAATCAGACCCCCTACCCGTGACTTCAGGGCATGAGATACAACGGACCATCCAACGGCTGGAACAGCAGATGCAACAGGCAGCAGCAGCGCTGGAATTCGAGCGGGCTGCCAGCTATCGCGATCAGATCTTGCTATTGGATAATCACAAAAAACTATCTCATAGTTAATTAAGCAAATTTATACCGTATATGCCCTTAGTGCTTCTTCAGAATAAAACAGATGGTCGTAGAGCGCTTTGTTCTGCTTAATCCATACAGGATAATTAATATCATCGTGAATATTATATTTAATACAGTAACCTCTTTTTAGTGAGTCAGCTACATATTTCGGATCTTTATTTAAATCTGTATCAAGCTCACTGTGAGCAGAATAACTGCTCTTCTTGATAAGTCTACTAATACCTCCTAATCCAGAGAAATGGTAACCACTGTTGAAGCGTGCAGGGTAAGTAAATATTCTGGAACGTACGGCCTGTGGCCATAAATTTTTTCTGCGGCATACGGTCGTACCAGGATAATTATCAAGGCTAAGTGATCCAAAAGGACCAGGAACTTCGAACCCAGGCGTAGCATGAAAATCCAAAAATCCAATATGCAGGTGAAACCTTAAGTTAAATGCTGGTATACAGGATGCTATTTTTCTGAGACCGCGCATCGCAGCATGGGATGGAATTTCATCCAAATCACTGATTAAAATCAAGTCGTCATCACGGGCAGACCGCAGCCCTTCCATGATAGCGTTGCGTTGATCGTGCTCTGTTTTCCAATTGTCGTCACGCTCATTAAGGGCACTAGATCTGGAAAAATTTCTTCCGGCAACAGAAAGATTTGCTTTAACATGGATTATCTTGCTTGACGCCCAAGAAAACCTTTCCTTGTTTTTATCGAAGATGAATTCCTTAGGCTGTCCCCTATGGGTGTGGTCCGCCTCTACCAGAACAAACCTGTCTACGTAGTCCCAAAGATGATGCAGTCGAATATCGAGCATATCAAATTCATCAAAAAACGTGAAGCAATCATAAATTTGTGCTTTGTCATCGCTGTTTGAATTTAATAGCAATAAGTTAGAACGATTTCGGATACCTTGCTCTGTTGGTTGAACAGAATGGAGATTATGAAGATACAGCCTTGTTTCGGCATGACCCGGCTGCAAATCAAACGCACGCTGAAAACACTCTTTTGCCTCGTCAACTCGTTCCTGTTGTCCCAAAATAAATCCAAGTCGACTCCACACTTCAACCGAGTCAGAGGTTACTGTCAAGGCACGCCTGTAACAGGCCTCAGCCTTATCCCTATACCCATGACGGGAATAGGCCGCAGCCAAGTTGAGATAAAAAGTGATATTCTGTGGGTTTAGGTTGACTGAGAAAACATAGTAATCAATAGCTTCTTCTATTTTACCATTGCTCTCTAGCACTGTAGCCAGATTGTGGTTCATATTGCCTGACGATGGTACCAATGTAAGGGCTCGACGATAGTAACGTTCTGCCTCATTGATTTTTTGCTGACCAAAAAAGAGTGCACCTAACTGCATCAGTGCCATGACATCAGCCGGATTTTGGTCCAATGCCTGCTGGTAATAGCTGATAGCCTCATCCACTTGTCCGCTGGCACGGCAACGATCACCTCGCTCCATAAATATCTGAGACTGTTGTCGATCTGCCTCTGTCAATCGTGGCAAGAAAAGAGGAACATCCTTGAGAGGC
>JADGCH010000142.1:3137-3699 GCA_015229115.1 Magnetococcales bacterium | reverse complement strand
CTCGATGTCCTCAAGGCGGTAGACGATGCGTCCGCCGATCTTGAGGTAGGCCACTCCCTTTCCGAGAGAGCGCCAGCGTTCCAGTGTTCTGGGAGACATACCCCATCTTTTGGAAAGCTCGACCTGATTGAGATGATGTGTGCTGATGTCCTCCTCCGATTGCTTGTGTCCGAACGATGGGGGGAGTGTAGCAACCGCTAGGGGAGGAGAAGGGGGACATGAAAGGGAGGAGCCAGGGGAGGAATGAAAATGAAAATATTTGACACTTTAGTCTTTTGGAATATTTACACATATATCTGTATAACTTAAAATTTATCTTAATAAAACTTTTACTGTAAAATACTTTTTACTCGTTTTTGAGTATAGATACTTAAAAAGTAAAATATTAGTATAATAACGATACCTAAAAACGCCATTTTTGGCCTTTTTGCGGCATCAAACAGAAATTAAATATGTATATCTAGTTAATAAGAAATAGCCTGTTATAGGCTGGTAAAAGCCAGCTCATAGGCCTAAAAACAGGCCAATAGTCGTGACAGTAGACCAAAAATGAGGAAACCAA
>JADGCH010000142.1:0-3039 GCA_015229115.1 Magnetococcales bacterium | reverse complement strand
AAGGGAGGAGCAAGGGAGGAGCAAGGGAGGAGCAAGGGAGGAGCAAGGGAGGAGCAAGGGAGGAGCACCCAGGATCGCACGGATACCTGGGTTTATCCCATTGTTATTTATGGCTACACGACTTTGAGCCAGCAAAAACCATCCTGGTAGCCAATCAGGTCAGACCAATCAGAGTGACCCCGGAATAATCTCCGGATCTGGTCAGTTCTTGACTCCACTGCTTCCAATACATCCTGAGACCGTACTTTCTTGTCCCCACGTTCCCAGGCTTCGATCAGCATGCCAATCACCTGCTTCTGCTTGTCACCACGAAACACGAAGGTACGGCCGTGAACCGTTACCGAACCATAGTCGCTGCTGTACTGTAATGGACCACTGTGCTGACTTGGCTCGGTGCCGTTAACGATATTGGCCACCTTGTCCATATCAATGGCAACCGTATCGGCATCCAACAGGCAATCCTCCAAACGAACCACACGGTGATTGCCAGGAAAAGTGGCATTGCGCACGCTCCATTGTGACGTCGTCAGCAAAATCCCAGCTGGACTGACGCTACGATCACGCAAGGCATCATAGACCTGGTCATAAACCGAACTGAAACTGACACGACACAGAAAAAACAGACTGATCCGCCGTTTGCCAACCCAGCACACCCCAAGATCCCAGAGAATGCCAGGAACCACTTCCTTGAAATTATGGCAACGGGTCTGACCAAACTGACGGGCAATCCACGCAAGAAAACCGTCCATGTCCAGATCGTAGGTTTGCAGATCTTCCTCAGGCACCGTAGTCCATCGACCTGGCATACTGAAATAACGATAGCTGCGGCTGTCGGCATCCCATTCTGCCTCAATCGTGTCATATTCATCACAAGAGCGATTGCGAACGGTGGTGCAAATCTCTCCCTGACGCAAGAGACCACAGGCCATGGCAGGCTGGGCAACACCCGGATGAAAATCAACCATAATCGACCCAAGGATGTGCCTGGATGATGATTCGCATAGACTTCTGACCAACGAAAATACCTCACGAGACAAAACAGACTGCTGCATCGCTATACCTCCCGAATCAAGCCCCACAAGGGTAAATATTTGTCACAAACCAATCGCTCGTATTTCGTCTTGCCTTTCAGGCTACAGACGTTCGGCAATGTAATGGTCAGGTGAATCACTTTCCTTCTGCGTCTGGACTCATCGGTATGAAAATGGACCGTCAACCGTGCCTGTTGAATACGAAAGCCATCCCGTAACGGGCTGCGGTCCTGAAACAACTCAACCAGATGCTCATGAATGTTTTTGTGACCCCCCTTCCTGAACGATAGACTGTCTGGGCTATCGTTCGGACGAAATGTCAGCATGGTGATCTCGACTGAAGCAATGCCATCCACGGTCTCGGTCGGAAACGGCCGTGGTCTCATCAATGAACTCAAATCGTATTGCCGCAGGGGCACCCGTGGGGTATTGACTGGTCTCTGCAGCAAGATCTCCGAGAACGCTCGCGCCATTTCCTCCCGGCTGTTCTGGTCCTGCGCCACAACCTCAATCCCACCACTGGCTGGATCGTAGGTCAAGGCCAGTTCATAGACCGGCCTACGGCATTGCTGCGACAACCCACCATCGGCAAATTCCAGTACACTCTCAGACAGGCCTTCCCGGTAGATCACCAGTTGCACCAGGTTGCTTTCGGCACTGTTGACAATGCGTACACGCTGGTAGATCTCCACTTTGACGTGATCCGATCGAAACCAGCTACAGACCCGCTGTTCAAAGGCACGGCGATGTTCTGGTCTATCGCTGACATGAGCCTGCCTTGGTCCTTGGAACCCATCCCACAACCGTCCCAGACGGTAGTGGTCGGCATGGCGGATCTCTTCGGCGCGCATGAACCGCTCCGGGTCCTCAAGAAAAAGCCACAATGAACGTGCGACACCATTTTTCTGAGACAGCCACGTCCGCTCATCGGCCACAACGCTCTGAATGGAGGACTGACCCAGTTCATCGGTCATCTCAACAATGCGTTCCGCATCCGTTGTCAGCAGACCCAGCGGATCGGCTGGCAATTGCTCCAGTGCCGAAACAATGCGACGTGTTCTCCCCCTGCCGACATAACCAGTTACCACCGCACATAGATTGGGTTCGAAACGTCCCAGAAAGGTGGCCAACAGACCATCCGGAGCATGGCGGATCAATTTGACCAGATCAATATCAAGGGGAATGGCCGAGGGTTGTTCTATCTCATCAAACAAGGTGCGCATCGAAAACTTCCTATCCCATGCTGAATGCTAATCTGATACAGATGGCAATACGCTGCGAACAGCCATGACTTTGCCAAAGATCCTGAAATCGTCATCCTGCTTGATCCGGATGGGCTGATAGGCTTGGTTTGCTGGCCTCAGCTCGATAATTTCACCCGCAATGAACAACCGTTTTACTGTTGCCTCCTGATCACGGAGCAGAGCCACGATGATGTCACCGCTTTCGGCCACGGGCTGTAACCGGACGATGACCATACTGCCATCGTCAATGCCGGCATCCACCATGCTGTCGCCTTTGACACGCAAGGCAAAGCAGCTACCTCGGGCAATATGGGATTCAACCAGCACCTCACCGATGCGGTTTTCTTCTGCCATGATCGGTTTACCGGCAGCGACATCGCCAACGATAGGAACAGGGACCAGACTCATCACGGTCGGGTTGTCATTGATGATCTCTAACAATCGTCCCTTGTATGGAGTACGGCGCAGCACCCCCTTCTCGACCATGGCGGTAATTTGAGCATGGACGCTGGGAGGTTTAATGTTGAGTATTTCTGCCAACTCGGAAACATTGGGAGGCATATCATGTGCGGCGATGAACTTCTTGACCGCGTCCAGCAGTTTCTGCTGTGCCGGGGTGAGTCCTTCCATGGGCGCTGGTCCAAATTGTTTCTTCTGAGTATCTGTCATAGCTCGTACACTCCATATCATGGCCTAAATTAGTTTAGTATTGTATTAGATACGCGCATGTCATGCAAGAGCAAACATCAACCAATGGACTAAAA
>JADGCH010000141.1 GCA_015229115.1 Magnetococcales bacterium | reverse complement strand
AGCCTACCAACCGTTGCAATCACGATTGCTGGTATTGCTCTTACAAAGTCAGCAACCTGCAGTTGGGTGCTGATATGGTGGAGAGCGACACGATTCCAGAGGATAAGATGGATGAGATCGTCTCTGATATCATAGCGATGGGGGTGAAAGCTGTCACCTTTTCTGGTGGTGGGGAACCTCTGCTCTATAAATCTTTGCCTGATGTCGTACAACGTCTGGCTGAAGGGGGGGTGCGTGTCGCGACTCTTACCAATGGTGTTAATCTGAAGGGGCGTATGGCGGACGCTTTTGCTAGGTATGGCACTTGGGTGCGTATTTCCATTGATGCATGGAACGATGAAAGCTATTGCAAGGCTAGAGGCATTCATGGGAAACCATTCAGTCAGGTATTGGGCAATATTAAAAATTTCATCGATAGTGGTAGTAAATGTACTTTAGGTATTAGCTATATCATTACAAGAGATAATTATAGTAATATTTATGATATATGCAATCTATTTAAGAGTCTTGGTGTCAATCATGTCAAATTATCGGGTGTCGTTGTATCCGATGATGGTACAGAGAATAACGGGTACCACCAAAAGATCATGAGCTATGTCAAAGAGCAGATTAGAGCAGCGCATGGACTTGGTGATGACCGGTTTCATATCGTCGATCACTACCATGAACTGGCAGAGCGATTTGATAAACAGTATATATTCTGTCCTTTCCTCCAGTTCCTGACTGTGATAGGGGCTGATTGCAATGTTTATGTTTGCCATGATAAGGCTTATACCGACAGTGGTTTATTGGGTTCTATCAAGACAGCTTCTTTCAAGGATCTCTGGTTTTCTGAGGAAAACAGAGGCAGGGTATACGCCCTTGATCCATCAAAGGAATGCCATCACCATTGTGTCACTCACGCAAGAAATTTGGCTATTCTGGAGTACCTGTCCATTGATCCGGATCATGGTCTGTTTGTTTAAATAAAGTATATGAAAAGAGTTTTGATACTTGGTCATACGGGCAAAATGGGGACCGCTTTCTGCAGTGCATACGCGCACGATCATGAAATTGTAACGGCTAATTCTGCTGATTTTGATGCGGCTGATCTAGGGCAGGTGTCGGAAATTGTGGAACATGCTATGCCAGATGTTATTATCAATTGTATCGCTTATATGGGTGTAGATGCTTGTGAGTTGGACCCTGCTCGAGCCTTTGCAGTGAATACGCTTTTTCCAAAGTATTTGGCAGAAGTTTCTGGTCGAAAAGGGTGTCAGCTGGTTCACTTAAGTACCGATGCTGTTTTTCCTGATACCGCTGAGGGGCGCTGTTATACGGAAGATAGTTTCCCGCATCCTATCAATATTTATGGGCTCACAAAACTTGAAGCTGAGCACATGATACAGGCTAATAGTTGTCAGTACTACATATTTCGCCTGTCTGTTTTGTTTGGGCCAGCCGTGAAAAACAATCAGTTTGTCGAAAAAATGTTGGATAAGGCACGGATTGGCCATGATGTGTTAAAAATTGCTGACGATATTATCTGCACGCCTTCTTATAGCTACGATGTAGCCAATTGTGTTCGCACGATGACCGATACGAAGGCTCCTTTTGGATTGTACCATCTCGTTAATCAGGGCCAGTCATCACTGTACGGATTGGTGAAGGAAATGATTGATTGTTTGGGTTGGACAGTCGTTATTGAACCAGCTTCCTATCGTGATTTTCCTCATACTGGTAATAAAAATATTTGTGTCCCAATTGTCTCCAGCAAGATACCTCCATTGCGTTGCTGGCGGGAAGCCGCAAAGGAGTATTGCCAGCAGTATGGGCTTCCACGGAGGGATCTATGAATCTCGAAGCACTAACAGAAAAGTTGCAGTCTGCGGATGGATATTTTCGGGCAGGGTTACACGCTGACGCCTTGCTGCTGTACGGCCAAGTTATGAATCTATTTCCAAATGATCCGGATATCCTGCCTAATCTGGCACGTTGGCTCACCCAGACTGGTAATACGATCGCAGCAGAATACTACTTACAGCGGGGTAGAACTCAATACTCAGATCATGCCCAGTTTCCCATTGACGGTAATAGGGTTGGGCAGTCAGGTCCAGCGATGATCCCTAATTGGGATGACGAACCTCAATTTGAGGATTGGCCCACCAGCAAGTTGCAGGCTGTTAATGCGCTATTTCAAGAGGGACGTTCTGCGGATGCTGCAGTATTATGCGATCGGATAACAGCTTGTTTTCCAGACAATGCGGAACTGTTTTTCTGTCTGATTCAGATGTTCATTACCAGTGGTAATTTAATCACCGCTGAAAATCGTTTACGACAGGGTGTCGAGAAATATCCAACCGTATTTAATTTTGTCTACGATTTGGCCTCTCTTCTCTATTGGCAACGGCGTCGCCATGAGGCCTTTACCTATGCTAGAAAGGCCGTTGAGGTTAATCCAATCAAGACTGCTACATGGGAGCTGTTCGCTCGTATTAAAAGGGACATTAATCCTATTGTAGCGGTTAACGCAGCACAGCTAACACCAAAAATCAGCGTGCTCATTCCATGTTACAACCACGCAGATTATGTAGGTGGAGCCATTGAGAGTGTTCTAGCTCAGGACTACGGTTCCATCGAAATTATCGTGGTGGACGATGGTTCGACAGATCATTCTTGGTCTGTGATCAATGGGTATTGTGCACGTGATACAAGAGTCAAAGGCATTCCAATGTCATGTAATAGCGGGGTAGTGCATGCACTCAACCGTGGATTGCGTGATGCAGATGGTGATTTGATAGGCATGTTGGCATCTGACGACCGATGGGCACTAGACAGACTGGCCAAGCAGCTACCTTGCTTAGACAAGCATCCTGGCGTTGTGGCTGTGGGGGGCAATGCCTGTTTCGTGAGTAGCTTAGGACATGTGCTGAATGATGACCCGATGATCAACCAATCAAGGGTTGCATGGCTGAAACAACTATTTCTCCGTAACGCAGCCTTTCTTCCTTCACTGCTCATCAGAAGGGCTGCTGTTGACAAGATTGGATACCTTGATCCCAGATTGACTGTGCTGTCAGACTTAGATTATAACATCAGAATATTGTTATTAGGTGATATTTACATCGTTCCGGAGACTGTTGTCTACTTCGGTATATTGCCGAACCAGCAAAATCTGAGCAGTGGAACGGTGCAAACCATCGCTAAGTTTCGCTGGGAACAAGCTAAGGCGATGCGTAACTACCTGAAGCTTTCTTTCGATGAGTTTGAGGAAATATTTGATAAGAAGATCGCCGATCGTAGCGCGACGTCCATCGCTGTAGAGTTGGCCAAGATTGCCTGCGAAACCAGCGACGATCCGGCCTATCGGCTGTTTGCTGTGGATATTTTGTATGATGACCCACTGACGCAGGGCAGCCCAGAAGTGACTAAGTTGTACCATGAATTGGTGACGAAAATGGACCCTCTTAATCTGATTGCCCTGTTGGAAGGACGTACACCGGCTGGGGTGCGGGTGGTCAACGGCTGATCAATACCCAAACCCCTTCGACTCTTCCCTTGCCAGCCACTGCTGCCAGCTCTGAGCCGTTTGGTCCTTACCGGACAGGGACACCTCGTCCGCAGTGAAGGGCCATTGGATGCCAATGTCCGGATCATTCCAGAGAATTCCTGATTCGCCAGTTGGGTTGTAGATGTTGGTACACAGATACTGAATTTCCGCTTCATCGGATAGCACCGCAAACCCCCGCGCGAAACCAGCGG
>JADGCH010000140.1 GCA_015229115.1 Magnetococcales bacterium | reverse complement strand
TCGGCAGTGCAAAAACCGATACCATCACCCTGATGACCGGAGGACAGCTGGTGCTCAAGGCGGTAGAGAGCGTGGTCGGCAGCAGCGGCAGCGATCAGGTCACTTTGGCCACGGCTGGTACGCTGGTGGTGGCTGGCGTTGAGACGGTGATCGGTTCGAGCGGAGCGGATACGATTACCATCACCGGCACGACGGCAGCGGTCATCCGTGGCGGTGGTGGGGCGGATAAGCTGACTGGAGGCAGCGGCTCGAACCGGTTTCGCTATACGGCAGCGGCTGAATCGTCACCAACGGCCAAGGATACCCTGACCAACTTCAGCGTCAGTCGTGATGTCATCGAGATTCTGGCCAGCTTGCGCAGTGGCAGCGGCGATGGCACGTTCATTGGCTCGACTGCCTTCAGCGGCAAAGGGGCCTGTCAGATCCGCTTCAACGACAGCAGCAAACTGCTGGAGATCGACCTGGACGGCAAGAGCACCAAAAAGGCCGAGATGGCCTTCACGCTCACCGGCGTCAAGCTGGATGACCTTAAGGCGAGCAATAGCTGGCTCAGCTGGAGTGGTTGAGGTCCACATAGCATGGAACCCCATACCCCCATGATGCAGCAATATCTGGCTATTAAAGCCGATCATCCCGATACACTGCTGTTGTATCGTATGGGTGATTTTTATGAGTTGTTCTATGAGGATGCGCGCCTAGCCGCTCCGGTACTGGATATCGTTCTGACGCAACGGGGGCAGTCGGCGGGTGAGCCAATTCCGATGGCCGGGGTTCCGGTACACAGTGTCGAAAGTTATCTGGCTCGTTTGATTCAAGCTGGTTTCAAGGTTGCCATCTGCGAACAGATGGAAAGCGCTGGCGGCGGCAAGGGTCCGATCCGGCGTCAGGTGGTGCGTACCATTACCGCTGGTACGGTGACAGAAGAGGCACTGCTCAAGCCGCATGTAGCCAATTATTTGGTAGCCGTGGCACCTTGGCTGCGAGCGCGTGGGCAACCAACCTCGTTCGGTTTGGCAGCACTGGATCTGTCAACCGGTGCTTTGGTGGTGGCATCGTTGCAGTCACTATCCCAGCTGGTCATCGAACTGTCCCGTATCGATCCGGCTGAAATACTGTTACCACAACCAGGATCGGAGCAGCGGCAACAGGATCAGGAGATGTTGCCAGGATGGATGAATCGAGTTACATGGCGGCCGGCATGGCAATTTGAACCAGAGCAGGCTGCGCAGACCATTCGTAACCATTTTGGCGTGGTAACACTGGCTGGTTTGGCCATTGACCATTGTCCAGACTGTCAGGCAGCAGCTGGGGCGCTGTTGACTTATTGTCGTGAGACGCAACAGGGGGCCTTGAGTCACATTACCATCCTAACCCGACTCGAATTTGACGACGCGGTGATTCTGGACGAAACCTGTCGCCGTAATCTTGAAATCAACGCTAGCCTCGGCAGTGGTGAGCGCCAGCACAGCCTGGTGGGTGTATTGGATCGCAGCTGTACCGCGATGGGCAGTCGCCTGTTGTCACAGTGGTTCAATCGTCCCTTGCGTGATCTGGCAGCGATTCGGGCACGCCAAGATGCTATTGAGTGGTTGCTGCATCATATAACCGAGCGACAGACCGTCCGGGAACGGCTCAAAGGGTTGCATGATTTGGAACGTATTGTCGGGCGTGTAGTGCTGCAACGGGCTTCTCCGCTTGATCTGGGCCGGTTGCGCTTAATTTTGGAGACGTTGCCGTTGTTGCAACAGCCGTTGCAAACCTCTGGAGCAACCCTACCATCGTTATTGGTTGTGGTGGGCGATGCTCTGTCAGGGGAACGTCACCAGCAGCTAGCGCAACGGTTACGGCAGGCCTTGGCTGACGATCCACTGCCGTTGCAGCGACGTGACAGTGCCATCATTCGCGCTGGATTTCATGATGAACTGGATCAGGTTCGTGCCATGGCCCTGGATGGCAAACATTTCTTGGCTAATTTTGAGGCTGAAGAGCGCAGACGCACCGGCATTCAGACGCTGAAGATCAAATACCATCGATTGTTCGGTTATACCATCGAGATCACCAACAGTCATCTCGATAAGGTACCGGTCCGCTACCAGCAACGGCAGACCATGACCAATGCCGTTCGTTTTGTCACACCGGAACTGAAGGAGATGGAGGAGCGTATCCTCAATGCCGAGGATCGCTCTAACGAACTGGAAGAGCAACTATTTCAACAACTGCTGCAACAATGCGCCGCAGAGGTAGTGCCCTTGCAGCAAAGTGCTGGAGCATTGGCCACGTTGGATGTCTTGGCGCTGCTGGCCGAGCAGGCTGCTGTGATGAATTATGTGCGTCCGTTGGTCGATGATGGCGAGCAGATCATGATCGAACAGGGACGCCATCCGGTGATTGAAGTTCTGTTGCGTGATGGCAGTTTTGTACCGAACGATCTCCATCTTAATCGTCATGACAGGCGGTTGATGCTGTTGACCGGTCCTAACATGGCGGGTAAGTCGACTTTCATGCGGCAGGCTGCGTTGATTGTGCTGATGGCTCATACTGGATCTTTTATACCGGCACGTCAGGCCCGTATCGGTCTGGTGGACCGAATTTTTACCCGTGTTGGTGCGACAGATGATCTGGCGCGTGGGCATTCCACCTTCATGATGGAGATGGTCGAGACGTCCGTCATTTTGCGGCAGGCTACGCCACGATCGCTGATCATCCTCGATGAAATTGGCCGTGGTACTTCTACCAGCGAAGGATTGGCATTGGCACGGGCGGTGACGGAGCATATTCATACGGTCTGCCGCGCCCGTACTATTTTTGCCACCCATTTCCATGAACTGACCGATATGGCAACGCTGAGCCCGGGTATCGTTAATTACCGTGCCGAGGTCAAGGAATGGCGTGATCAGGTGCTGTTTCTCCATACGGTGGTGCCGGGAGCTGCTGATCACTCTTATGGTATTCATGTTGCACAGTTGGCCGGCATACCGGTAACGGTCATCGACCGGGCGCGCGAGTTGTTAGCTTGGTTGGAGCAACACAAGCTTGCTGGTGCTGTGGCTAGGAAACGCCCGCGACAGATCGCACTTTTTTCAGAACAGGAGCCGTCCGATGTCCCCTCACAACAGACTGATTGACTGGTCGCGGATACGGACTGTTCTGCTTGATATGGATGGTACGTTGCTCGATTTACACTTTGATGAATTCTTTTTCACCCAGACTGTGCCATTGGCTTATGCCCGTCACCACCAAATGGCTCACGAGGTAGCCCGTCAACAGGTGTTGCAAGCCTATCAATCCGAGCAGGGGCGTTTGCAATGGTACGATCTCAACTACTGGTCACAGCAATTTGGCTTTGACCTCGCTTTGCTGAAGCAGGAGGTGGCGCATCTGATTCAAATGCGTCCCCACACGCTGGCTTTCTTGCAGCAGTTGCACGCTGTTGATCGGCTGACCAGCTGGCTGGTCACCAATGCCCATACCGATTCGCTCAACCTGAAGCTGCAGTGTACACCGATTGCGGCTTGGTTTGATGGTATTGTAACCAGCCACGAGCTGGGCTGGGCCAAGGAGCAGGCCGATTTTTGGCCACTGTTGCAGCAGCGCATTGGTTTTGATCCGACCACAACGCTGCTGATTGATGATGCCGAAGTGGTGCTGCACGCTGCGGCCCGTTATGGGATCGGTCAGTTGATTCATATTGCAGCACCCAATTCATCAGCTCAGCCGGTCTATTCAAAATGCTTTACCTCAATTGATGACTTTGATGTCATGATGCCAGTGGAGTGAT
>JADGCH010000013.1 GCA_015229115.1 Magnetococcales bacterium | reverse complement strand
ACCGACAAGGCATAAATAAAACCGGTACAAACGGCTTGGATATCGAAAGCTGGCGCACGGCTGGAGTGGCTACCCAGCTTGTACTGGACCTGTGTCGCTGTTGCCGGGAAAATAAGATCGGGGGTCGATGTGGCCACCAGAATCATGTCAATATCATTGGACATCATGGAAGCAGCAGCCAACGCCTGCTGAGCTGCCTGCGTTGCCAAATCCGAGGTGTATTGGCCAGCTGCGGCAATACGCCTCTCGCGGATGCCGGTACGGCTAAAAATCCATTCATCCGACGTGTCCATACGCTCGGCCAGTTCTTTATTACCCAGACGACGCTCAGGTAGGTAGGAACCTGTACCAATAATACGAGCCCTATAGTGTGTCATGGCGATACACCCGCAACGGGTTGCACGGTTGCGGATATATGGGCCGCCTCACTGCGAATGCGCTCGTTCATGCGGCTACCAGCCAGGTTAATAGCCAGTTGGACAGCCTGAGAATAGGCGTAGGCATCAGCGGAACCATGACTTTTGATCACCAAACCATTGAGGCCCAACAACAACGCTCCATTATACTTGCGATGATCAACCCGGCTGCGAAAATAACGAAAGGCCCTGTAAGCCAACAGATAGCCGATGCGCGCCAGCAGCGATTGTCGAAAGGCCTCCTGCAGAAAATGACTTAACATTTGAGCCACTCCTTCTGCTGTTTTAAGACTGACATTGCCGACGAAACCATCACAGACAACCACATCGACTTTACCTGAAAAAATATCGCGCCCTTCAACGTTGCCGATGTAGGAGCTGAACAGCTCTTTGAGCCGTTCACCGGTCTGGCGCACCACGTCATTTCCCTTTGTTTCTTCTGCACCAATGTTCAGAAGTCCGATACGCGGCTGATCGACCCCAAGAACGACCGACGCATAAATATGGCCCATCATGGCAAATTGTAACAGATGCTCAACACTGCAGTCGACGTTGGCTCCTGCATCCAGCATCATGGTCTGACCCGTAATGGATGGCATCCAGGAGGCAATGGCCGGACGATCAATACCCGGCAACGTTTTGAGGACAAAACGGGAAATCGCCATTAAGGCCCCGGTGTTGCCGGCTGATACAAAAGCATCGGCATCTCCCTTGTGAACCAGGTTGGCCCCGACGCGCATGGACGAGTCCTTTTTGTTACGCAAGGCGGCCGATGGCTTTTCATCCATCTCCACCACCTGACTGGCCTCGTGAATGGTGAATTGCTGATGACCAACACCGAAACGCGCTAACTCACGCTCGATCGTCTCACGAACACCTACCAATAGGAAGTGAGCCGATTTGTTCTGTGCTGCAGCACGCATCGCTCCTGCCACAATTGCTTGTGGGGCATGATCCCCTCCCATGGCATCAAGGGCAATACGAACCGTCATAGTTGGTTCTACCCCGTTTGGCTACGTCAGCTAAATATCCTGTTTTTCAATGACTTGACGGTCATTATACCAACCACAATTGGCGCAAACATGATGAGGCAACTTAGCTTCCTGACAGTTCGGACAGACAGAGTGACTCGGGATCGCCAGTGCATTGTGTGAACGACGACTGCCACCGCGTGCCTTGGAAATTTTCTTTTTCGGTACGGCCATGATACAACTCCTTCTAATCCTTCTAAACGGTTATTATGACAAATCAATAGAATTGACAAGCTTACTGTAGCAGATAACGTAAACGAGCCATCGAATGTTCTTCTCTATCAGAAGAACAGGAACAGGGATCTCTATTCAGATTACTACCACAACCAGGACAAAGACCAGCGCAGTCATCGTGGCAGCGTGGCATCATGGGTAGCCCAAGAACCAGTTCTTCCTCAATGACCGGCAACAACTCCAGCCGGTTATTCGGCAGAAAAACAATGTCCATGGTCATCTGGGTCTCGCTGCTATCATCGGCCGGATCATCACCGACCATAAAGCAGCGATCCAGTTCCAGTACCATCTCGTGCTGGAACGGTGTCAAACAGAGAGCGCATTCAAACTGTGCGGTCGTGCGGGTCGTACCCCGTAGATGGATCTGCTGCGACGGCACAGCCCGACGCAGCGTCGCATCAACCCATACATCGGACAACAGAGTACCACCGGTATCGTCCATAACATCGGCAAACAGGGCGGATACCAAGTAGCCAGACAGGATCCTGGGGGTATCGTATAACAGGTCCGTGTCAATGATGATATGGCCTAGATTGTTGTGCAAAGCGCTACCCACGTACCGAATAGACCAGCAAGAGACCCAACAGCATGAGCATGACACTTGAGCGGCGCAATACCGCGTCAGGCGCTTCCATGACACGAGACAGCAAATGACGCATCCGTTCCGGGGCAACGAAATAGGGAATTCCTTCCAGAACGAGCATCAAACCGAACGCCGCGACCAAATCATCCACAAACAGCTACCTTGTTCCTGTTTCGCGCGGCTGCTCGACAAGATAACGGAAAAAACCCTTTGGTTCCATGACCAATGTTGTTTCCTGACCAAAGGCCTTCTGGTAGGCGTCAAGAGAACGGGTAAACTCAAAGAACGAAGCATCCGTCTGGTAAGCCTCGGCGTAGATTCGTGCTGCTTCGGCGTCTCCAGCGCCACGGATGGCTTGAGCATCACGATAGGCATTGGCTAGCAGTACCTCCCGCTCCCGATCGGCCTGGGCACGTATCTTGGCCGCTTCCTCCTCTCCCTCAGCACGATACTGCTTGGCTTGTCGCTCACGTTCAGTCTGCATGCGACGAAAAACAGCCTTGGAGTTTTCCTGAGGAAGATCCGTACGTTTGATCCGTACATCGACAATTTCAATGCCATACTGTCCAGCCTGGCGGTTCGCTTGCTCACGGATCTGTGCCATCAGATCGGTACGGGCCCCAGCCACAATTTCCATCATGGTGTACTGACCCAGAACCTCACGTATATTGGAATAAATAATGTCATTAAGTCGCAACAGAGCACCATTTTCGTTGCGGACCGTCTGAAAGAACTTCAGTGAATCGACAATACGCCACCGGGCATAGTTGTCAACCTTAAGATTTTTCTTATCCGATGACAGCACTTCCTGTGGTTCCTGTTCAAAAACCAGCAGACGCCGGTCAAAGGTATGCACATCCTGAAGAAAGGGGACCTTAAAATGGAGTCCAGGCTCTGTAATGGGACGTACCGGCTTGCCAAGCTGGATAATCAGCGCCTGTTCAACCTGATGCACGGTAAAAAAGGTCTGCGACAGCAGAATGACGGACAGAACTGCGACCGTCAACCATGTCCTGGACAGGATAATCGGATGGTTCTCGCTCATGGTGTTGTTCCTCCAGATACCCCAACCTCTGCTGGTGATTTACGTACCGGTGCTGTATTGCCGTGACGCATGCCTCCCTCCAGATTCATGGGCAAATAAGGCAGCATCGAGTGACCAGCACGGGGATCGATGACCAGCTTGCGGGTCGTTGCCAGCACATTTTCCATCGTCTCAAGATATAACCGCGACCGGGTGATATCACGAGCTTTTTGATATTCCTGTAGCAACGCCATGAACCGCTTGCTGTCTCCTTCGGCACGTGCGACCCGAGAGGCCTTGAAGGCCTCCGCCTCCTGTAGGATGCGGGCGGCGTCTCCCCTGGCTCTGGGCAGGATATCGCTGGCATATCCCTGGGCCTCGTTAACAGAACGAACCCGATCTTCACGGGCACTGGCTACATCCTTGAATGCGTGTACTACCTCCTTGGGAGGAGCCACCTGCTGCATTTGTACAGCCGTAATCAAGATGCCGCTGCCGTAATCGTTCAAGATCTGTGAGATCATTTCCTTGGTCAATTGCTGAATCTTGTCTTTGCCTGACGTCAAGGCCTCGTCGATGTTGTTGCGCCCTACCACCATACGAATGGCCGATTCAGAAGCATTGCGCACCACCTGTTGCGGGTTGGTAGCAGGGTCTCTGACGTTAAACAGGTAGGCAGCACCATCCTTGACGATATACTGCACCGCCAAGTCAATGTCGATGATATTCTCATCACCGGTCAGCATCAGCGACTCAGCGGGAACGTCGACCATGGCACGATCATCGCGGGTACGGTAACCAATTTCAATACTCTGAACCTGAGTCACATTAGGCTTGTAGACCGTTTCAATAGGGTAAGGAAGATGAAAATGGGGACCGGCACCCGTCGTTTCCACCCAGCGACCAAAACGGACCACAATACCCTGTTCATAAGGCTTGACAACATAAATTCCGGTGGCCATCCACAGCAAAAACAGCACCAGCAGCATGGTCGTCAAGGCTTTACGCTGGTTGACACCCCCCCCACCTCCCGAGGAACGGCCAAAAAAAGACCTGTTGCCCTGCCCAAAACGGTTGCGGATATCCTGGAAAATCTGCTCCAGATCAGGCGGGCGCGTATCGCGCCCGTTCCATGGGTCATTGGACCCGGTGTCATCATTCTTCCACGACATGGCCGTTTACCTTGATTCCCTTTAGCGCATTTTGAAACAAACGGAGGGGGATTATAACCTATTATACGTTCGATTCCTAGTCTGCATCATCCATCACCATCAGAATGGTTAACGCGACAACAGAGGCTGTCTCCGTACGTAATACCCGTGATCCCAGTGTCACAGCAGCGATACCGCAGGACTGCATCTCTTGACGCTCTTGATCACTCCACCCTCCTTCAGGTCCGATGAGCAGATCAACAGCCTGCTGTAAGGGCTGTCTGACCCACTCACGCAGTGGACTTCCATAAGGTGGCAGATCAGCATACAGCCTGCTGACAGCAGCGGGCTGCTGTTGCCAATCGGTCAATAATGACGATAGCAACACAGGGAACCGGATCTCAGGCACAACAGCACGACGGCACTGACGAGCTGCAGACAGCGCCAGTTTGCGCCAGGTACGCCAGTGCTGCTGTCCGGCTTCTCCATCTGGAAAAGGGTTGGATCGAGCGGTATACATAGGTTGAATCATGGTGGCACCCAGCTCGACACCTTTCTGGATAATCCAGTGCATGCGCTGCTTGTCCGGTATGGCCTGAAACAGGCATCGCGGCCAACGCGGTTCCATCATGGCCGATAACCGTTCGAACAGGTGAATGTGCCTACCATCATGGTGCCAACAGGCTCTATAGAACGTTCCCTGATCATCGCGCACGGTGATGATGGCCCCTGGGGTCACCCGCCAGTCCATCAACGCTTGCTGAGTGACAGATGGAAGCTCCAGAACGGTATGTAACAATGATGCGCCTGTACCGGGCCAATGAATAACAGTCATGTCAGAGCGGAGGCTGAGGTTGTACCAAAGCGACAGCACGATCACGCGACGCAATGACTTCAGTCAGGATACCGTGCAGAATAGCCACTTCACGCTGATTGAGGGCTGCACGATGCAACACTGCTTTCAGGCTACCCATCAGGTGACGGTGCTGCCCCGACTTGACAAAGTCGATGTCCAGCAACACCTGCTCCAGGTGCTGGAACAGTCGATCCATCTGGGCAGCAGTCGCTTTGTCTCCCTGTTCAAGTGGGTTGGCAGCAAAAGAGTGTCCCAATGACAATCCCAACATGATCTCGTAGGTGACGATCAACACGGCTTGGGCAAGGTTAATGGAGCCATAACCGGACGTTGGGATATTGCACAGCAGATCGGCCCGTTCAACATCGACCGTTTCCAGACCCGTCCGTTCGGTACCGAATAGCAGTCCCATTTTCAAGGCTGGAGTGGCCAGTAAATCCGTGACCTGTTGGCCCAATTGTCGCGGGGTCACCACCCGTTGTCGCTGTCCTCGTGGACGATTGCTGGTAGCTACCAGTATATGCAGATCGGCAACTGCATCAGCGATGGTGTCGAACTGCCGGGCCTGATCGATCACATCACCAGCACCTGTAGCAAAATTCCAGGCATCCGGATGGGGAAACTGGCGTGGAGACACCAGTCTTAAATGACTGAAACCCATATTCTTCATGGCACGGGCTGCGGCTCCAATGTTGCCCGCATGGGCTGGTCGATCAAGGATAATGTGGATTTGGGACGGCTGTGCCTGTAGCATAGAGATGGTATGACTATAACAAAATTATAACAATTGATTGCATGTTGCGGTCCATTTGCGCTATAGTACCCCAGAAGGGCTTGTGTTTCAACTTACCTTAACAATCTTGTATGCAGGATGTTGTTCCAGTCATGATCAGCGACAGTGAGAAACGTGTCCATCTGCTGCATCTGTTTACCCGTCTCTACCAGAACACCATGGATGGGGTGACGATGGTTGATGCCCAGGGCGTGGTACAAGCCATTAATCCGGCCTTCAGTCGAATGACTGGTCTGACTGTAGCAGACGTTATTGGCAGACAGGTCCAGCTGTTACGGACTGGGGAACCATCACACACCTCACAGCAGCAGATATGGGATGTTGTCCAGCAACAGGGACAATGGCATGGACAAGTGCGCAACCAACGCAACGATGGTACCAGCTACCTGGAGGATCTCACGGTTACAGCGGTTCATAGTCTCCATGGTCAGCTGGCCTACTACATTGTTGCCTGTCATCATGTCGGTAATACTGGCGGAGACGACGAATCACTCCATTATACCGCCTACCACGATTTGCTGACACAATTGCCGACACGAAAGCTGTATCAGGATCGTTTGGAACAGGTACTGGTCCACGCAGAACGATCGCAGGAAAAGTTCGCTGTCCTGCTGCTGGGGCTGGACCACTTTAAACCCATCAACGACAGTGCCGGTCATCCCATAGGAGATCAGGTGTTGCAGGCCATTGCTGTTCGGCTGCGGACGGCGTTGCGGGATAGCGACAGCATTGGCCGCATGATGGGAGATGAGTTTGGCATTGTTGTGCGTGGCGTGGATCGGATGCAGAATACCGTGCATGTCGCCAAAAAACTGCTGGCGGCCACTTCTGAACCGTGCCTGATCGATGGGAATCAGTTTGTGGTAACTGCCAGCATTGGCATTGCTATTTTCCCATCGGATGGCGATACGGCTGAAATGCTGATCAAACACGCCTATTTAGCCATGGGACGGGCAAAAAAGGCCGGCCGCAATACCTACCAATTCTATACATCGGCCATGGGTGTCGAGGCAACCAGGCGCATCCTGCTCGAACAAAGTTTGCGCCGTGCCCTGGAACAAAATGAATTCATTCCATTCTATCAGGCTAAGGTGCAGGTTGATACAGGCCAGGTGGTTGGCATGGAAACGCTGATTCGCTGGCAGCAGCCCGGTATCGGACTGATCCCACCAGACCAGTTCATCCCACTGGCTGAAGAGACTGGCCTGATTGTACCGATCGGTGAATGGATTCTGCACGAATCGTGTCGCCAAACCCAGCAGTGGCTGCAGCAGGGATTAGGCCCTTTGCGCGTGGCCGTCAATTTGTCGGCTCGACAGTTTCAGAAGGGAAATCTGTTGCTGACTGTGGAACGCATCCTTGACGAAACCGGTCTTGCTGCCCAGAATCTCGACCTGGAAATTACTGAAAGTCTCATGATGACCAATGTCGATCATGCCATTCGCGTTCTGAAGCAGTTGCACGATAAAGGCATTTCCATTTCGGTCGATGATTTTGGCACCGGCTACTCATCACTCAACTATCTCAAGCAGTTTCCCATCGACAATCTCAAGATTGATCGTTCTTTCATGGGTAACTTCACCCAGGGTTCCGACGATGCTGCCATTGTGCGTGCCATCATCTCCATGGCCCACAGCCTTGGTATTCGAGTCATCGCTGAGGGAGTTGAAACAGCCCAACACCTAGATTTCCTGAAAGAGCATGGCTGTGACCAGTTTCAGGGCTACTACTTCAGCAAGCCGATTGCCGCCGCATCGTTTGCCGAGCTACTGGAGCAGCGGTGGCGCGTTTGACTGTCTTGCCCCCGGTTTCCCGGAAACGGTGAGTTTGGGATAATGAGCCCAACAACCGATACGAATAGGAGACCCAAGAGATGGCAAGGGCATCCGATTTGACCCCTGAGAAGCGCACGGAAATCGTGTTAGCTTTGTTGCTACGTGAGGAACCGGCAACGCGGTCTTGGCCCGGCGCCACGGGATCAGCGCCAATACCTTGAACCAGTGGAAGGATGACTTCATAGCCGCCGGGAAAGCCGGTTTGGCATCCGGAAAGCGCTGCGGAAAAGAGGAGGTGCGGCGTTTGGTCGGTCTGGAACAGGCGGTGAGTGAGCGTGATCGTGTGATCGGTGAGTTGACCATTGCCAACATGATCCTAAAAAAAATGATGCCGTCCTGCCATCGACGACAATTTCCGGCAGGAATTGACGGCCATGTGCGCATCCAATCCCGTAGTCCTCCGGACGAAGGTATTGAAATGGTTGGGCATCGGCGGATCGTCGTGGTATTATCGAGCTGTTGTCGCAGAGCAGCGCCGCAGGCCGGGTCCCAAAAGGACTCCGCTCCAGGAGAGGCTGATCGCCGAGGTCCGTGCGACGGCGGAGCGCTATCCGATGTGGGGGTATAAAAGGCTGGCTGTGGTGTGTCGTCGGGATGGGATCCAGGTTTCCAACAAGCAGGTCTACCGGATCCTGAGGGAACTCGGCCTGTTGCAGAAGCCAAAATCCCGCATTGCGGAACTTTACCAGGCGGCCCGGCTGTTCGATCTGCTGCCTCAGAGGCCCAACGATCTGTGGCAGGCTGATGTGACCTATATTCATATTCCGGGTCACGGCTGGTGGTACGCAGTGACGGTGATCGACTGTTTTTCCCGTTATTTGCTTGGGTTGCACCTGACTTCCAGCTATGCGGCCGCTGGGGTGAACAAGGCCTGGTGGCGGCATGACCGTCATGGATGACCGGGAAGCATAAAGTGGGCGCTCCACCTTTGCGCGTGGCGCCCCCGGAACCCCACACAAAGGTCGTTCGTTCATTTATATTCCCGGTTGGCTTCCCACACGCTCGGCGGGAAGCCACCAAACTGAACCGACCTTTCCGTGTCCAGGGGGACTGGGAGGCAAGACACTTCACCGTATAAGCCAGCGATACATGACTGACTACAATGATGGAGTATTGTATAGCAGAAGGCGTGACTATAACAGGTTAGATTAGCTTTATCAATGTTGAAAAAAATTTATGCACTATGGTTAACAAAACAAACTGACAAACAACTATCATCATTAGAGATAGAACGTGTTGGATGGATGGCAGTAGGCATCAACATACTTCTCGTCTTGCTCAATGCTGTTGTGGGATTTATTTCAGGTAGCACTGCTGTTACCGCAGAGGCAATTCATAATGGTGTAGATTTAATTGGTTCCGCCGGTGTGGTAGCGGGCCTTAGGCTGTCGGAACGCAAGTCGGCTAATTTTCCTTATGGCTTGTACAAAATTGAAAACATCGTCGCATTGATTATCGCGTTGCTTATTTTTCTTGCTGGCTATGAAATCATCAGAGAATCCATTCTCTCTTCTCCTAAAAACATTCAAGTGACGTTAGGTGTATTGGTTGGAGTAATTTTTTCTTTAGCCATTCCTGTTGTATTTAGCATTTATCAATTGAGAATTGGCAAACATGCAAATTCTCCAAGCATTATTGCCGCCGCTAAGGAATTCCGTTCCCATGCTTTTTCCTCTGGTGCCGTATTGTTAGGTTTGATAGGACAATCAATCGGCTGGGATTTGGACCGATGGGCCAGTTTACTGGTGGTCGTATTCATTGGCATGACTGGTTGGGAACTGATGAAGTCAGCACTCCTGGCTTTGTTGGACGCCAGTTTGGATGCAAAGACATTACAAACAGTTTTGGCCATCCTTGAACTGGACCCGCTGACCATCCATGTTAAGTCTGTTATAGGTCGTAACGCTGGAAGATATCGTTTTATTGAAGCAGATTTAAGCTTGCGAACCAATGATAAAAATAAATCGGAAACTGCTTGTCGTCGGATGGAGGAGAGCATTCGGCGTGAGATTCCTTATGTGGAAAAGCTAATCATCCATGACACCAGCGAAGTCCAAGACCATGTGGTTTGTGCTCTGCCTGTGGCTGAGAATGGAATCGTGCTTGCAGACTGCTTTTGCCATGCTCAACACTTTCTCCTGTGTACTATCTCCCTGCCTAGTGGTCAATCTAGTTTAGAGGTTATTCATGAGAATCCATTCTTGGAGCTTGAACATGGACGGGGAATTCAACTCGGTAAGTGGTTGGTCAACCAAAAAGTAGATATTGTCCTAACGCAGCATAGTATTGAGGGAAAAGGCATGGCCTTCGTCCTGTCCAATGCTGGAGTTGAAGTGTATATAACTCTCCACGAACAGGTGAAGAGTGCTTTAGAGGAACTAGTTTGTCACCCACCGCGCCGATTCTTGTCCAGTTAAATAGGGAGCCAAGACAGAAAGTGACCAAACAGTTGACTAAATAGGCTGGCAGTCTTTATCATGGAAGGGTTCTCCGGAAGAACGATTGAGGTAGTGGTAATTTTTACAATCCCATTCTGCCCTGTTCTGACGGAGGACGCACCCTAAAAGATTATTTTGGATAAGTGTGATAATTTGTGGTGACAGTCATGATGCTCGTACCTTTCCCGCCGTGTTGGTTCAACGTGACTTGGAGATTTTGGAATGCGTCGTAATTGTCATGCGACATTAATATAGCCTCTCAAACCATAGCCATACCAATAGCCGCCACCAATCAGACACACGTCGTCATACAACAGTTTTTCTATGGCTATTGTCAAGTTTTTTCAAAATGTGAAGCATTTCTTATCGCATTGTTGTCAACAACTGCTTTTTCCAAGGTTGCATTCATCGATCAGTGTTACTACAATAAGACCCATGAAGATCACTTACGACCCAGCCAAGCGGGATAAGACTCTTGAGGAACAAGGACTTGACTTCCTTCGTGCTCCAGAGATTTTTGCGAGTGAGCAGTACACCTGTCAGGATGAGCGCAAAGATTATGGGGAACCTCGATTCATCACAGTCGGCATGCTGGAGGGTCGAATGATGGTCTTGGTTTGGACGCCGCGTGGCAACACCCAGCATATCATCTCACTGAGGAAAGCCAATGAACGCGAACAAGCCAGATACCACATCCACTTGGGTTGACCCAGATGATGCTCCAGAATTAACCGATGACTGGTTCCAACAAGCAGACCTTTACCGGGATGGCCAACTGATTCGTCGTGGTCGTCCTGCCAACAGTGGCAAAAAGGTTTCTACCACCGTTCGTTTCAACGCCGAAATCATCACCGCTTTCCGTGCCACCGGAAAAGGATGGCAGACTCGGATGAATGATGCTCTGGCAGATTGGCTTAAGACCCATTCACCCTCACAACAATCCATATAGTCAGAGGGCATGAGAAACTATTTGCCAGTAGCCTTGCCCGTACCCATCGTGAACTTGACCTGCTCGGGAAATTGATCGTCTGACCAGCTGGTGGTTACCAGGAGACGTGTATCCGGCTGCGGCTTGAACATGGCACTTCCTGCCAGACGGTTGTCGCCGATTGACGGTAGGTCAATACTTACCTTCTCACGACCGGAAACCGCCACCGCTCGTGCAGTAACCTGTTGAGTCCTTTTAGGTTTTCCCTGTAGATCATAGACATAAAGAACCACTTCCTGGGTACGCAAGGCCGGATCCACTTCGTGCACCACCATCTCGTAGTAGTGCTTACCACCCTTCTGTAACTGACCACCGTGCAGGGCACGAGCACCGTCGGCGACGGCCTCTCCGGCTACCATGATGCTGCCAACGACCATCAACCACCACCATGACCTGTTGTTCATGATCCCTCCTCCGACTGTTCCTCAAACCATGCCAGTTGCTGACGCAACCGCACCACTTCACCAATGACGACAATGGCTGGCGGCTTCAGGTTATGCTGCTGAACATCATGGACAGCCTGTGCCAGTGTTGTGGTCAGGGTTTGCTGGCGGCGGGTGGTGGCCCAGCAAATAACAGCCATGGGCGTATCGGCAGCGCACCCGCCCTGCATCAGCCGCTCTGTCACCAGAGACAGATTTTCCATCGCCATATAGAGCACCAACACCGGAAAGGTACGGGCGATGCTCTCCCAGTCTATACGCGTTGACAGGGATTCGGTATTGAATGGGGCATTCTCGGCCGATTCATGGCCGGTGATAAAGGCCACATTGGCATTGACATCGCGATGGGTCACTGGAATACCGGCATAAGCCGGTCCAGCAATACCAGCTGTCAAACCGGGGACCACCCGAAACGGTATGCCATGCTGGGCCAAATGCAGCGCTTCTTCCCCACCACGGCCGAACACGAACGGATCACCACCTTTGAGACGCACCACCCGCTTGCCAGCCTGGGCCAGTCGCACCAGTGTGTCGGAAATATCAGACTGTTCAATAGAAGGAATACCACCGCGTTTGCCAGCAAACAGACGCTGGCACGATGCCGGGATCAAATCGAGAATCTCCGGTGATACCAAGGCATCGTGGACGACCACATCGGCCTGTTGCAAGGCCTTGAGAGCGGCCAAGGTCAACAGATCTGGATCACCCGGACCTGCGCCCACCAACACCACGCTTCCTGGTGCGATCACGATAGCATTCCTGCACGGGAACTGATGGATAGATCACTGCGCATAGGCGTCTCAACCAGACTACGCACCACAGCACACCACCCTTTAGCGATATTGAGGGTATTGTAGCCCCCTCCTCCGACAGCCAGCAGGCGACCGTGTCCAATCTCCTCGGCCAGATGGGCCAACCTGGCCGCAGCGTGGGCATGAGCAGCGGTTGAAAAAGCCAGATGGGTGATAGGATCACCGAGAATCGAGTCTGTACCGCACTGCAGGATAATAAATTCAGGATGATATTGGCGCAGCAGCGCTTCCACACGTGGCCAGTTTTGAAAGAACAGATCGTCATCGGCTCCCGGTGGTAGCGGAATGTTCAGCTTGGTACCGATGGCGGCACCACGACCGGTCTCATCAGCATGACCGGTACCGGGGTAGAGATAACGACCATCCTCATGGATATCGGCAAAAATGAGATCCGGATCCTCTTCGAAAGGATAGAAAACGCCGTCGCCATGATGGGCATCGATGTCTACGTAGGCAACACGCCGCACGCCAAACTGCTGCCGCAACACCCGTATGGCCACGCCACAGTCATTGAATACACAAAAACCAGAGGCACGTTCGGGTCGTGCGTGGTGCAAACCGGCGATTGGAATAAAGGCGCGGCGATAACGACCTGACATCAGGCTATCGACAGCATCGACGACCGAACCTACCACGTGGGAAGCTGCCTGGTAGACACCAACGAAAGCAGGCGTATCACCATCGTCCAGATAGCCACTTCCCGTCACGGATTGCCGCTTGACCTGTTCAACGTAACCATTTTTATGAAACAGCTCAAGGATCGATTGATCCGCTGCAACCGGATCACAAAGGCGTACCAGCATGTGCAAACCCTGGCGTTGCGCCTCATCCCAGAATACACGCATGCGGTGGGGGCCAAACGGATGATGATCGCCAAAACCATAACGACCAATCTCATCGCCGATGTGGACAGAGACTAAGGGATTCATGGCTCAACTCCAGTCATCGCGTCATGACAACCTTCTGGTATAAACCACCGAAAAAAAGTTCCTGATGCACACGGGTCAGCGGGATACCGCGGGGGATCCAGTCGTTGATCTCCCGTTTCCACAGATCCATGGCGAACGGTTCCAGAAAGGCCAAAATAGGCCACATGATATAGCGAAAGGGATTGAAACGGTGTGGGCCATGGTAATCAACGATGATGACACGCCCACCTGGCTTGGTCACTCTTAGAGCCTCCAACAGGGTGCGGCTGCGGGCACCGGCCGGTTGCTCGTGCAACAGAAAAAACAGGATGACCTGATCGAACAGATCATCACGAAACGAAAGCGCGGTTGAGTCTTGGTGGTGCAGATGAACATGACTATGCTCACACGAGCTGCCACCTAATTTGCGGCTTAGATTAGCCAACTGCACCGGTGCCACATCGACCACGTCAAGCCGGGCCGAATGGTCCAGCACCTGCGACAAACGAGGGGTAAAGTCACCATAAACACAAGCCACCTGCAACACACGCATCGGGTTGTCGGCCTTGACTTCATCAAGGACAACATCACGCAGCGCCGCGAAATTACCCCATAGAATCAGGTTAACCAACCATTGCCGTTCAAACAGGCGTACCCCATTGGGATGAATATAGGCCCACCAATAGGTCTGTTCCAGGTAGGAGGGAATGGCTAGATCCTGGACGATACGATAGGAAGGCAACGAATCGGCATCCTGATGAACGGTCAAACAGGGATGTTTTGCCTTAACGGAAGAGTACGCTTTCATGACCACTACCTTGTTCTCATGCGTCTGGACATCCAGAACGTTCCTGGCTCGCTATTATCAGTAAAAACCAGCTACAAAGAAAGCAAAATTAACGATAATATCGATCATTACGTTTCTTGATTAGCCCGACGTGATAGAAGGGTCACTTACGGCTATCCTCATGGCCAGAAAGATAGCGTTCGGCCTCCAGAGCCGCCATACAGCCACTGCCAGCAGCGGTAATGGCCTGGCGGAAGATGCGGTCCTGTACGTCACCAGCGGCGAATACCCCGGGAATATTGGTAGCGGTTGAATCGGGTTTGGTGATCAGATAGCCCATGGCATCCTTCTCTAGCTGGTCGCCAAAAATGGCTGTATTGGGCGTATGGCCAATGGCTACAAACAGACCATGAATGGCGATCTCACGGGTCGTGCCGTTCTGAACATCCCGTACCCGCACCCCCGTTACACCACCGGCAGCAGCGTCACCGAGAATTTCGTCGACCGTGGCGTTCCAGACCATTTCGATTTTTGGATTGGCCAGTAGGCGATCCTGCATGATGCGTTCAGCACGCAGTCGATCGCGGCGATGAATCAGATAGACCTTGGTGCAGAAGTTGGTGAGATAGAGTGACTCTTCCACAGCGGCATCACCGCCACCGACAACAGCCACTTCACGTCCCTTATAAAAAAAGCCATCGCAAGTGGCACAAGCCGACACACCAAACCCGCTCAGACGCTGTTCCGACTCTATTCCCAACCAACGTGCCGATGCACCGGTGGCAATAATCAGGGCGTCGCAGCTGTACGATTCACCACTGTCGCCGACCAGAAGGAACGGCTTTTGACCCAGTTCTGTTTTGACAATGGTATCAAAC
This sequence comes from Magnetococcales bacterium, assembly GCA_015229115.1. Lineage (GTDB taxonomy): Bacteria > Pseudomonadota > Magnetococcia > Magnetococcales > JADGCH01 > JADGCH01. The sequence continues at coordinate 33,538 of JADGCH010000013.1, read as the reverse complement.
ACAATGGTGGTGTTGAATCGTTCGGCTTGAGCCTGCATCTTCTGCATCAGCTCCGGTCCCTGAACCCCATGTTCAAATCCCGGGAAATTATCGACCTCGGTGGTAACGGTTAATTGTCCACCGGGCTGCATACCCTGAATTAACAACGGTTGCAAGTTGGCTCGGGCAGCATAGATGGCCGCCGTATAACCGGCTGGTCCGGAGCCGAGAATGATAACAGAACGATGCTGGGAATTGGATTGATTCGACATAGACGTTTCACGCTCCATCATTTAGATCTTCTATGGGGTCCTAAAAACAGGCTTGAAGGGTTTGACGACGACTTTGACATAAACACCAGCCACTTGATAGGGATCGGCATCGGCCCAGAGTTGTGCGGCTTCGAGAGAGTCAAAGGCCGCAACGATCAGGCTGCCAGAAAAACCGCTCTGCAGCGGATCGCCCTGATCGACGGCCGGAAAAGGTCCGGCCAGCAACAGACGTCCCTGCTGTTGCAACTGTTCAACCCGCTCCAGATGGCTGGCACGTACCGCCAAACGACGTGACAGGCTATCCGCAATATCCTCGCCGATGATGGCATACCAGTGTAGCATCAGAAACGATCTCCCTGCTTAGCTGTATGAAACCATTGTTCCATGAGACGGCAGTCCGGATCACCTTCGTCCGGAGACCAGACCGCCATGTCCTCGGGTGGATTGGGGCGATAGGGACCACGCTTACACTCAAAGAATACCGTACCTGAACAACAGGCCGCAATGGTATGCCAAGCAGCTGGTGCAATTTCAACAGCCAGTGTTTCATGACCGAGCTGATAACGATCAACGACCCTTCCCCGTTCATCGAAAGTCAGCAAAATGGCCTCTCCTGCAACCAGCAGGAACAGCTCCCAACCATCGGACCAGTTATGGCGATGAGGCCGAACGTAGGTTCCCGGTTCAAGTGCATTAAACATCCGTTGTACCGGATCGGTCAACTGCGGATGCCAATTCAGGTTCTGACGCCGGCGCACCACACCCGCAGCTTGCTGGCTCAATTGTCGTAACGCCGCCTCAGTCATCACCTGCTGGATGTAACTCATGGTCGCCTTTTCTGTTTACTACGTGCCTTGGCCCTCAGTTCGTCTATATCTTCGAAGATACGAAAGAAATGGTCAAGGAACCAATGCGCCACCTCATCACCACAACGGGCAAATTGGTCACGAATCTGTTCCATATCCTGCTGACACTGACGCCACTGGGCCTCGGAAAAATGACCGGTACTGTAGCGACGTCGACACTCGCTTAACACCTGGTCCAACCGGCGATGAACATAACCCTTATCACGTGCCAATGGAGCAAAAACCTGCTCGACTGCCTGTTGCACAGTGACCCTGGCCTCGGGAGGCAACGACGATGAGGTGGACGTTGTCGGCGGAGGCTGTTTCCTCAGCTGCTCCGCTACCGCCATGCTGCGCCGCAAACGGGTAGGCTGCTGACCATGGAGGCTATAATCACGCCAGGACACCCACAAATCGGGCGCTGGCGGCAAGCCGAAGCCAGCCTCCTGAACCTGGACTTTCGGTTTTCTGATCTGCTTGACGTGATAGTCCTGTAATGGAATCCAATCGGATTGATGGATGACGGCCATGCGATAACCCTCCCTGGTGTTCGCCTGTGTTACTCGGGGGTGGAGGGGGACTCCCCCCATCCATGTAATGTTGGTTCTCCCTACTTACTATCGGCTGGCTGTTGTGACGTCGTAAGGTTTTTTATGGCGTCATCCAGCAGGGTTGATTGCGCCCGCGACAAGGCCAACTGTACCGAACGTCCAGGAACGGCAAGGCGATAACGACCCTCCTCCCAGCGCCAGAATTTGAAGATCCGTTCTGCGCCAGCACCCACCGTGATGGTGATCAGAGGGGGCTCGGTCGTCGGCAGCGGTAACAGCGCCTCCTGGGCCGGACGAGTCAACACCTCTTCCAGTGTATGCCAGGCAGCGATAGGCCATTGCAGCGATGACTGACCCTGTTTGCCAGCTTCACCGACCTTGTCAGCACTGCGTTGCTGACCTTGGTAGAGCAGCCTCAAGCCATCGACATCGACATCTTCGGTTAAGGGTCGCAAGGTCACCAGTTCCAGCGCCTTACGGTCAAGGTCATCCTGGAGATAGCTATCGAGCAGCATGACATCCGGTTCACCCTGGCGTTGTGCTAATAACTCACCCTCGTGACGCCAGATGGTGACACGATCGGTCTTGTCAGCGGCTGTCACCATTAAGGTCCAGTCAGGGGGACGTGCCTCAAAACCGGTTGGCAACGATTTGAAGTGATGCCCTGTGTAGGCCAGCAGGGTATCTAGCCAGCGGCGCACCCGACTGCTGTCTCCGCCGTCAGGCCATGGTTGCAGCAGTTGCCACTGCTGCGTTGCCTCATCTTTTTTCAGTTCTAGCGTCTCTTGCTGATGACGGCGCTGCAACAGCAGCTGCTGTACGGTTTCACCCTGACGAACCAGCGTAAGATGGGCATCACGCAGATCCTTACCGGCCTGTAACAGATCGGCACTGTCCGATTTAGCCAACAGCACCATCGCGCCACGCTCACCCAACTGGGCATAGCGACTGTCGCTGGCCGGTACGGTCTCGCCGACACGGATCTGCCAAGTCGGTAACGGCGCTTCCGGTTCGAGCGTTAAAACGGTCTGCGGTGGATCCAGTCCAAATGGTTTCAGATCCTGCTGTGCTGGGTGCTCCAGCACCAAGCGTTCATGGTGGCGACCCATGATGGCTAGCAAACGTTGTACGGCCTGAGTATCGGTGCGCCACGACTGAGGCGCTACAATACGCCACTGACCTTGCTGCTGTTCAAGAGTAACCTGTTGACCATCCTTGCCGTGAAACTGCAACCGCTTCAGCTGCTCTGATTTGAGTGGACAAAGGGCACGCTGAGCCTTCTCCTCCGTCTTATGCTGTTCATCAGCCCTGTCAGCCAGCCACAGCCCCCCACCCGCCGTCAGTAATAACAACGCCAGAATGGTGTTAACACCCCATCCTTTTGCCAGCATGATTGAATCCTCCTTACTGTTGCCTGCGCCGACGCCAGATGAGGACACCGGTAGCAACCATGGCCAGAGGAATGACCAACACCAACATCCAGAAGATCAGCAGCAGGGAACTACCCTGTAGCATCAGGCCAGCGTCACTGATTTTCTTGGGCTTGATGGCGATGAAATTCTCATCTTCCGATAACCAGCGCACCATGTTAAGAAACAGGTCGCCATTACCAGAAAAATTGATGTAGCTGTTGACAACAAAGTCAGCATCTCCTACCACCACCCAGCGTTGCTTGCCCTGCTCCAGAGCCGCACCCAGAACAACTGGCCCCTTCACGTCGCTGTCCGGATTAAATTCAACCTGGCCACTGGACAGATCACCGGTTTCAACCCAGCCCTTTTCCGCAGCCGAAAAGAGTCGTGTCGTCTGAACACCGGTTACCGAGCTGTCGAGCAGCAGCGCCTGGGCCTCAGGAAAGAAGGATGCCGACGCAAGATTTTTGGTGATAGCATGGCCGGTATCGTACTGGCTGACCAGCGGGGTCGTTGGCCCACCACCGAACAAGCGCGCTACCGGATCGATGACAATCCCCGGTTGCCAACGCAATCCCCGTGACTGCAGGATCTCTTCCAGACCGGAGGTGGTGCCAGGATCGCTCAATAGCAGCAGCCGCCCCTTGTCAACCAACCAAGCATTCAGCCGTTCCCGTTCAATGGGTAGTAACGGTTTGCGCTGACCAGCCAGCACCACAACGGCGGTATCAGCCGGAATCTGTTCAACAGCAGCCAGGTTGAGCGTATCAACCTGGTAACCTTCACCCTTGAGCAGTGCAACCGCCACATCAAGGCCCTGTGGATTCTTGCCAGCCAAGGCCGGTTCACCATGTCCGGTGACAAAACGAATCTGCTTCTTGCTATCGCGGGTCAGACGGATGAGGGCATTGGTCAGGGCCTCTTCACTCAGTTCGGTGACTTTTTCGCTGCGTTCACCGGAACGCAACACCACGGTGCCATTGGTCGTGATCTCAGCCTGGCGGGCTGCCGCCGGATCAAGAGCAACGTCAACAGAGCGGATCTCCATTTTCGGGTTGATGAGCTGATATTGCTGCAACAGTTCCATAGCCAGCAAACGCTGATCTTCACCATCACTCTTGCGGAAGAACAGGGTGGCACTGATGTCTGGTGGCAATTGCTGCATGGCCTTGATGGTCTGTTCAGAGAGGGAACGACGTTTCTCGGCAGTCCAGTCCCACTGCACCTGGTAACGTTGGCTGGCGTAAGCACCGATCAGCAACAGCAACAGCAATAGCAGCGTTGTGGTGTGATTTTGCAGCTTCAGATTGAAGCGGGTCGAACGATTCATCTCCATGATAGCTCCTCCCTGTTCACACCGAGATGCGATCGGTAACCAGCCGCTGCCGGGCATAGAGCAACCCGGCCGCCGAGCAGATCAGGAAATAGATCAGATCAGCACTGCTGACGACACCCTTGAGAAAATTTTCATAGTGGTTAATCAGCGACAGATAGGACAGGATCTTTTCGATCCGGTCGCCCGCTGCTTCGCCGGTCCAGGAGGCAATCCAGAGCAACAACAAGATACCAAAGGTCGTGATGGCCGCCACCATCGGATTATCGGTCGCACTGGAAGCAGCCAAGCCAACCGCTCCAAAAGTGGCCGACACCAGTAGCAGTCCAATCAGTCCGGACAGAATCTGTCCACCATCCGGATGACCAAAACCGAACAGCAACCAAGCCGGCAAGGACAGCAGGGTCACCGCTACCAGCAGAAACAGCAGCAAACCACCATATTTGCCCAGCACGATCTGCCCGGGTGTGATGGGAGAGGAAGCCAGGGCGGGCCAGCTGCCATGACGCTTCTCGTCAGCCAGCAGTCGCATGGTGATCAACGGCAGGATCAACAGCAACAAGACGGCGATGTTACCAAACATCGGTGCCACCACCATATCGGTCAAGGGTAGTTGGCTAGCACCACCACCACCGAAAGAATTGTAGGCGAACTGCTGCTCGTGATAGCGCGAAACGGCACCAATAAACATATAGGACACAATGGCAAATAACACCGCCAACAGTGTCCACGCCAGTGGTGACAGAAACATGGCACGCCATTCACGCATAGCAATAGCCATAACGGGTCGTAACATGATTCAACTCTCCTGTGTGGCCAGACGAACGAAAATCTCTTCAAGCGACTGGGTCACCGGTGTCAGCTCACGCAACCCCCACCCCTGCTCAACCGACTGACGCACCAGCTCCGGGATGGGATCTGCCCCAGCAACCGGAATGATCGACCAACCGTTGCCATCCTGACTGACTTCAGCAAGAGTGGTGATCTGACGTAAGGCCGCTTCCTGTGGTGGATGGTCCCAGCAGACGCGATAGCCCCGTTCACGACGGGCGTGTCGTTCCAGACCGGCCAAGGAATCCTGCAGCACAATACGACCGTTGTGAATCAGGGCCACGCGGTTGCAGGTGACCTGCACCTCAGGCAGGATATGCGTAGACAGGATTACCGAGTGATCTCCACCTAATTCGCGAATCAGGCCGCGTATCTCACGTATCTGAATCGGATCCAGGCCGACTGTTGGTTCATCAAGAATGACCACTTCCGGGGTATGGACAATGGCCTGGGCAATACCACAGCGCTGGCGGTAGCCCTTGGACAGATTACGCAGCAGTCGATTGGCCACGCTGACCAGACCACAACGTTCCATGGCCCGATCCACCGCGACGGTCACTTTACCAGGAGCCACCTGCCGCAACTGCGCCAGGTAGACCAGATATTCCCGCACCGTCATATCATCGTAGAGCGGAGGTGTTTCCGGCAGGAACCCTATCTTGGCCTTGGCCGCGATGGGTTGTGCCAGAATATCGATACCGGCCACCCGGACAGACCCCTCGTTCGGTGCCAACAGGCCAGCCAAAATACGCAGCGTGGTGGTTTTCCCGGCACCGTTAGGCCCTAGAAATCCCATGACCTCTCCGCGTTTGACCTCCAGATCAATCTGGTCCAGCACCTTTCTGCGATCATAAAAACGGCTCAATTGGCTGATTTCGATCATCAAGTCAGACATTGTCGTTGGACTTCCCATTCTTTCCTATGCTATTGGTCCGTACGAATGGTGAAGGCAGCCTCATCATCCGACCAGTCCCCGGAACGGTTAACGGCATTGATAACCGCCTGTAAGGCCGAAGTACTGGTATTGACATGCTTACCGATACCGTAGGCGGCATCGCTGCCGTTGACCGTGACACGCATGTAGGTCACCGCTTCGGCATGGTCACCCTCTCCCATGGCATGCTGTTCGTAATCGAGCACCTTGATATCCAGTCCAAAACCGCGCTGCATGGCCGCAACAAAGGCACTGACCGGACCGTTGCCGGTTCCGGACACCGCGACCCGTCGACCGCTGATGTCGATCAGGGCACGAATGGTATGCTGGTCACCGCCCTGGGTCATAACCACCGAAGTCGGCTCATAACCGGCTAACCGAAACGGGCCGCTGGTGTCGATATAGGTTTGACGAAACGTTTTGTCAATCTCGGTCGGCTTCAATTCGCGACCACGCCCGTCAGCGATTTCCTGCACCAGACGGCTGAAATCGACTTGCAACAGCCGCGGTAGACGATAGCCAAACCGGTCCTCTAGCACAAAGGCCACACCGCCCTTGCCCGACTGGCTGTTGATGCGGATGACCGGATCGTAGGCCCGACCAACATCAGCCGGATCAATGGGCAGATAAGGCACCTGCCAGTGACCACCTTTCTGCTTTTTGCGGGCAGCCATGCCCTTGCGGATGGCATCCTGGTGCGAACCGGAAAAGGCGGTAAAGACCAGTTCTCCAGCATAGGGATGGCGTGGAGAAACCGCCATACCCACGCAATCGCGGTAGGTGGCCACGACACGATTCATGTCGGAGAAGTCCAGCTGTGGATCAATGCCCTGTGAAAACAGATTCATGGCAACCGTGAGCAAATCAACATTGCCGGTGCGTTCACCATTGCCAAACAGCGTTCCTTCAACCCGATCGGCACCGGCCATGAGGGCCAGCTCGGTGGCGGCGACAGCGGTGCCACGGTCGTTATGGGCATGAACACTGAGGATCACCCGGTCGCGCTGTGGCAAATGGCGCAAAAACCATTCAATCTGATCAGCATAGACATTGGGGGTGGCCATCTCCACGGTCGATGGCAGGTTAAGGATCATCGGCCGTGCCGCTGTTGGTTGCCATACGGCCAGTACCGCCTCTGAAATTTCAAGGGAAAACTCCAGCTCCGTGGCCGAAAAGCTTTCCGGCGAATATTCCAGACGAATATCGGTATCGGGCATCTTCTCCACCCATTCCCGTACTTGCGCCGTTCCGGAGCGGGCCAGTTCGACGATCTGCGCCGGTTCCATACCAAACACCACCCGACGTTGCAGGGGCGATGTTGAGTTATAAAGGTGAACCACCGCCCGTCGTGCTCCCCGCAAGGCCTCAAAAGTACGTTCGATCAGATGTTCCCGTGCCTGCACCAGCACCTGCACCGTTACGTCATCTGGAATGCGTTCGTCTTCGATCAGGCGGCGGGTAAACTCGAAATCATCACGTGAAGCTGCCGGGAAGCCGATTTCAATCTCCTTCAGGCCTAGGGCAACCAGCAGATCGAACAGCCGCTGTTTCTGATCCGGGTTCATGGGATTGACCAAGGCCTGATTGCCGTCGCGCAGATCGACGCTGCACCAGGTTGGTGCCCGAGTGATCACCTGTGACGGCCAGCGGCGATCGGGCAAATCGACGGCAGGAAACGGCTCGTACTTCCAGCAAGGCATTTTGTTCATGGCAGAATCTCTAACGACCCTTATTGGCTCCTTTGCGAGCCATGGTTGATTTGGCAGCCGGTGCAGCCGGTTTGGGAATGGCAGCCGGTTTGGTAGCAGCTGGTTTCTGGGCAACAGCCGGCTTGGTGGCAGCCGGTTTCGGAGTAGCCATGCGATGATCTCCTCGTTAAAAAGGTGGTCCGATAACAACCAGGACAGTATACGATGATTGATTTTTACCGGCAAGAACAGATCTGTTGCGGCAGGCCATTGATTTCATGCACGCTAGTGTTACAATCGCGACGTTGCCGCAAAAAGAACCGTCTTACCGAGAAATATGGATCTTGAAACGACTCATAAAACTGCTGGTGATCCCCTGTCTGGTCGCTGTGATGGCTCTGTGGCTACTCCATTCTTTGAATCAGCCGTTACAGCAATCTTCTCCACTACGCATTGCTATTAACCCTTGGCCTGGCTTTGCTGATGCCTTTGTTGCCGCTGAAAAAGGACTGTTCACCAAGAATGGTGTGACGGTGCAGCTGGTCATGCAGAGTGAACAGCGTCTGTCCAACCGAACCTACAAGGACGGGGATAGCGACGGTTTGTTCGCTCCCCTGTCAGACGTTATCGTTCTGGCTACACAGGGGGTTCTGTCCAAGACAGTCTATGTAGTTGATTATTCTCAGTCCGGTGATGTGATCGTGGCTCGACCAGGAGTGACTTCTCTGGCCGATCTCAAAGGTGGTTCGATCAGCATTGACAGCGTTCATTCGTTTTCCCACATTTATGTTCTGAGAGCCCTGCAGAGCCACGGGGTCGATGAAAATGAGGTGCGTTTCGAAATCATTACGGCGCCACGAGTCCTCACAGCCTTGGAACAAGGGTTGATTGACGCAGGACATACTTGGCAACCTACCAGTTCCAGGGCAATTGCCAAGGGCTATCATATCATCTCCAAAGCAGGCGATTTTCCAGGCATCATCACCGATGTGCTCTCTTTTACGGCTCAAACCGTTGCCGACCGGCCTAAAGATGTCGCTGCCGTGGTCAAATCGTTGCTGGAAGCCAGAATATACGTCGAACAACACCGGGAAGAAGCGGTGGCCATCATGGCAAAAGCTACTGGCATGTCTGAACAGGAGGTATCGGATGGTCTTAGCGAGATTATTCGACCGGATTTGCGGGGCAATTTGACAGCATTCAGCCGTTTTAAAAGCACCCTGTCCCTATATCAATCTGGTTCCTACATCACAGATTTTCTGTTGGACCGCGGCTTTGTCAGGCATGTTCCCAGGATTGATGATCTCGTAGATCCAAAGATTATTAATACATTAAGCAGTGATAGACCATCATGAATTTTACAACCAGACTTGTGATCATGTGCGTAGGTTTGGTCACTTTAACTGGATTGATGATGGCTTTATCGATCTATACCCTGACCGCCCAGTCTCTCAGGACTGAAATCGAGCAAAATCTGCTAAAACGATCCTCTGAACGGATGTTGGCTATTGACAGGACTCTGTTTGAACGTATTGCTGACATTAAAACGCTTGCGACCGATGCGTTGTGGTGCACTGACAACGTGCCATGGCAGCAGCTCAACAAACGCCTGATCACCGCGCGCAATGTCTACAAGGCCTATGCACACATTTCCCTATTTTCAAGGGAGGGAATAAGGATTGCCTCCAGTTCCGGTATTGGCATGGGACAACTTATTAATTCATTGCCTATATCAAGCCATTTTGACCATAGTACACAGGATAAAACGGTTGTTTTTCATGGTTTTTCCACCCTGATCGATATGCCGGTCATCTACATTGCCCATCGCATTGACTGTTCCGGACAGAGTCAATCTGACGGGCATAGGGGGCTTATGCTAGCTGCCATCAGTCTTGAGCAGATGGGTGATATTCTGGTCTCCGAGCCGTATGGAACCAATAGCGTCAAAATTGACCTGATGGATGAAGGTGGCCTGCTACTCTATTCCAACCACAATAAAAAAGCGATTCTGACAGCGGTGATTTCTGATCCGGATCCAGAATTACTGAGCCAGCCGAACCATAAGGAGGAAAGCCGGGACAGCATCATTTTTCACATCAGAGAGCCGGGTTATCTCGATTTTGGTGGCAACGGATGGTCACTGCGCGTTTCTGTCGCCATGGAAGACGTTTTTGCCCCCGCTAGCGCACTGCGCAACAAAATCCTGTTGCTGTCCATCATCGGTGTTGGTATAGCCATACTGGCAGCCCTGTTGCTGGCACGTTATTTCATGCGGCCGATTCACACATTAGTTCATCACATTCAGCTGATTTCGTCTGGTAGCATGTCCCAACGCCAGCAGATTGCTGGTGACAACCTGGACCGCCACATGTCAGCAACCTCCCAGGATGAATTCAATATTCTGGCCCGAGCCATTTATCGGATGGTGCTCGATCTGGACCATGCCCTGACGGCAGCAGAGCTGGCTACCCAAGCTAAAAGTAGTTTTCTGGCCAATATGAGTCATGAGATTCGCACGCCCATGAATGCGATTATAGGCCTGACCGATCTGGCTATGCAGATGGAAATGCCTGCCAAGTTGCGTGACTATCTAAACAAGATTGACCATTCGGCGCAATCGTTATTACGTCTGATTAATGACATTCTTGACTTCTCGAAAATCGAAGCGGGCAGACTGGAAATAGAGCAGGTTGACTTCTTGCTGCGGGATATTTTCAGTCGTTTGGCAATGCTGTTTAGTGCCAAAGTTGCCGAGAAACACATCGAACTGGTGCTATGTCTGTCCGAAGAATGCCGTTATGAACTCAATGGTGATCCGATTCGTCTTGAACAGATATTGCTCAATCTGATCAGCAACGCTATCAAGTTTACCGATGAGGGAGAGGTTGAGGTTCAGGTCAAGACGATCCATGAGTCGATTGACCGGGTGATCCTGCAATTTTCTGTGCGCGATACCGGGATCGGTATGACCGAGCAACAGTTAGCTAAATTATTTCGACCATTTTCCCAAGCCGACAGCTCGACGACACGCAGGTATGGTGGCACCGGTCTTGGCCTATCGATCAGCCAGAAACTGGTTGATATGATGGGGGGTCAGATATGGGCGGTTAGCACGGCCAATGTGGGCAGCAATTTTTTCTTTACCATGCCGTTTCAGCGTCATATTGAAGCGGAGGAGCAGGATATAGCGCTACCTGAGGAGTTGGAATGGCTGCGTGTACTGGTTGTCGATGACAATCAGTCGGTCAGAAAGGCGCTGTGCACAATTCTACGATTGTTTCATTTGAACTTCGAGGCAGTTTCATCGGGATTGGAAGCGGCCACAGCTCTCTCAGATGCCATCAGCCATGGCCATCCGTTCCAGCTCGTACTGATTGACGGTGATCCTGGCGGTATGAATGGCCTGGAAGCCCTGTTTAGCAGCATACGCCAAGCAACATCCGATCAGAGACCTAAAACCGTTCTCATGACGTCCGCTGGTCAAAAGACCCGTTCACGGAACGATGCTAATGGCACTCATGTAGATGGCTATCTGGACAAACCGATTGATTGCTCACAGCTGTTTGACACCATCATGACTGTTTTTGGCCAGGAGGTGGTCAAACCATTCCGACCTGGTCGTGATGTTATTGATCCGCAGCAGATCATCACCCGCATTGGTGGTGCACGATTATTGCTGGTGGAAGATAATGCCATCAACCAGCAGGTGGCACGGGAGGTTTTGGAAGGTGTAAGGTTAATCGTGGATTGCGCCGAGAATGGGGAGCAAGCACTGATGATGTTGGCGTTAGGCAGCTATGATGCGGTGTTGATGGATATCCAGATGCCCGTTATGGATGGCTACACGGCTACACAACGGATTCGCAGCCAGTCGCAATGGGCTGAATTGCCGATCATCGCCATGACCGCCAACGCCATGAAAGGGGACCGGGACAAATGCTTGGTCGCAGGAATGAATGATCATGTTGGCAAACCGATTGTTAAAAAGGATCTGTTTGCTGCCCTGATCAAGTGGATCAAGCCTGGAGAGAGAGTATTGCCCCCTGCTCGTGAACCTGTATTGTCTCTTGTCGAAGATGGATCTAAAGACAATTTACCAGAAACGTTGTCTGGCATGAACGTGACGGCTGCTTTGCAGCGTATGAATGGCAACCGCCCGCTATTACGAAGCATACTGGTAGAATTTCATCGTGATTTTAGCCATACCGTGACAACTCTGCGTACATTGTTGGCCAGTGCGCATGGGGACGATCTGAAGTCTGCAGCCAGTATGGTGCACAAAATTAAGGGTATCTCGGGTAATCTCTCGGCAACAGTTCTTTTTGAGGTGGCTGCGCGTCTTGAGCGGGAGATCATTGACGAACAGCATCACGCATGGACGGAATCGATAGCTGAGCTGGATCGTCTTCTAACACCTCTGTTGACCGATATCTCAACTTGGTCCCAACGGGAAACTTCAGGAACCGAAAATCATCATCCAGCTAGACCGGATCAGGAGACACTGACGGCAGCTTTAATGGAATTGAATGGTCTCATTCGTAACTGTGATATCGAGACCGTGGCACGGTTGGCCACGCTCAAGGCTGCCATAACCGGTGTTGCGGAGACCAAAACCGTTATCACACGGATGGACGAGGCTATAGATTGCTTTGATTTTGAGTCTGCGCAGACAGATTTACTGGAATTGGCCCACATCCTCGATATTTCTTTGGATTAAGAGTGATCGTCATTTTGTAGGGGGCATCCGTGACAAAACAATACAGGTTACTGTTGGTCGATGACGTTGCAGCCAACTTGAAAGTGTTGGCAGCTCATATCAGCCCTGATTATCAGCTGTCTATTGCTACGGATGGCTACAAAGCGTTGAAAGCTGCCGCAAGCAACCCTCCCGATCTAATTCTGCTGGATATCGATATGCCCGGCATGGACGGATTTGCCGTACTGGAGCAACTGAAGGCCAATCCCCTGACTCAGCACATTCCAGTCGTTTTTCTAACTTCGCATGATACCAGTGAGGACATTCTGAAAGGGTTGCAGGCAGGAGCCTACTACTACCTGACCAAGCCATTCGACGCCGACATCCTGAGACTGGTGATCGCCAAGGCTCTCAGGGATGATACCGGCTACGCTATGGCTGAACGGGAAGTTAACAACAATATCAGCACACTGGAATGGCTTAACTACCACAATAGACAGTGACAGGACTTTAATGATCAGGCAAGCCAAGCAGCTTGGCTGCATAATCACTCGGCTTGTTTTTGAACGAAAAACTGAAGATTTCACGATTGCCCATGGCAACAAAGATATGGGAGAACCCGGCCTTTTGTAGCGCCATATGCAACGATTTTTGGGTGAATCCGGTTTTGTGGGCAAAGAAGTCAACACCACTACGCTCGATCTGGGTTCCAAGCCCGTAGATCATGTCCCGTACTGCAATGGGACCGGCCGGTGAATGATAGAGGATGTCCTCAATATCGAGATTGTCTTGCGCTACGGTCCTCATCAACCAGCCCATATCAGGCACACGGATCAGGGCGAACCCATCGTCTTTGAGAAGGTGGATGAAACCAGACAGAACGCGTGCGACATCGTGATGGTAATAGTGTTCCAGGTTGTGCGAACAGTAGATTGAGTCGTAGCTAGCCGCCGGTAGGTTGCCCAGCTCACGGGCATCACACACCACATCCGGGTTACCTCGAGGGTCAATGTCAAGCAGGATGTGTTCCCACCCATCATAGCAGTCAGGAATGGCGATGGCCTTGCTATTCCCTCCTACATTCAAGACTTTTCTCATATTTACTCCATGTTATGGTGCCCAGGGGCGGAATTGAACCACCGACACGAGGATTTTCAGTCCCCTGCTCTACCAACTGAGCTACCTAGGCAACAACGTTTGCTTTATACGCGCAGAGGGGGTAGATTGTCAACCACTTTTCAATCGGCAGTCAGGAGATTTTTATCCCATGTGGCAGTTGTCCATTAAACCCTTGTCTGGCAATCATCACGAGCTGTTAGGCCAATGGCTGGAACAGTGGCAGGCCCTGGCCATTACGGTTCAGGACAGTGGCCATCGTCCGGTGATGATCGACGGTGATTTTTTCGACCAGTATGTTCTGACAGCCCTGTTCGATCCTGATTGTGACCGCCAGGAAATCGAGTTACGCTTGAGGTTATTGCTGGTGACCTTACGACCTGACCTGTCAGAACAGCCCGATTTGCAATGGCATCTGCTGGCTGACCAGGATTGGCAACAGTCCTGGCAACAACATAGCTCTGCCATTGCGATCGAGGATCGTCTGTTGGTGCTGCCAACCTGGCTGGACCTACCGCCAGAGTGGCAACAACGACCTGTTATCCGCATTGATCCACAGATGGCCTTTGGCAGTGGTAGCCACGAAACTACCTACGGATGCCTGCAACAGCTGGCTCACGCTGCACAACAACAGCCACTGGGAACGGTGCTGGATGTCGGAACAGGTTCTGGCATTCTCGCCATCGCTGCCCTGCACCTGGGAGCTACCGCTGTGGTAGCGACCGATTGTGATGAGGTGGCGGTGGCGACCTGTCTTGATAACGCCCGTCTCAATGGTTATCGATCTGTCGAAGAGGGTGGGCCACTGCACTGCTACCAACGTGCCGATATCCCGGAAGGCTGTTTTGATGTGATTGTGGCCAATCTGTTGGCAGGGATCATCACCGACCTGCTACCGACACTGGTCCAAGCCCTGTCTCCTGACGGCTTGCTGATTCTTTCCGGCCTGCTGATCGAACAGACACAGGCCATCATCGATCGGTGTCATCAGTCCGGATTGCAGCAGGTAGACCGTGAACAACTGGGCGACTGGGTAGTGCTATCAGCCCGTCGTAGGCCGTTATAAAGCCTCGTGCACAAGGGCCAGATATTCGGTCAAGGTCGATTCCAGTTTTTGGTGCATCAGGAGTTGGTAGGCAAACTGGTCGCCGGTCAACGAGGCCTGTTCGAGTGTGTCCAGATAGTCCTTGCGATCGATCGGCCGTATCGCTACGGGTGGGTAGCCACCTCGAATCAGGACAAGATTCATGAGCAGGCGCGCCGTCCGTCCATTCCCATCGCTGAACGGATGAATGGCTGTCAGACGCCAATGAGCTTCAAAGGCGGTTGCTGGTGTCGTCTCGGCCTGTTTTAGCCAAACGCCAAACTCCTGCATCAGGTATGGAATCTTGACCGGATTGGGGAAGATAGTAGCTGATCCGGCGATACGGTGTGGATAAATGCTATAAATCCCAGCAATCTCCGGCTGGCTACGCGCCACAAGGCGGCGATGTAGTTCGCAAACCGTTCCGTCATCGATCAACGTCGATTGATGCGCCAGATCGCGCATCCACAACAGCGCCTGGTAATGGTCGACGGCTTCCAGGTGTTCGCGCAGCGACTTGCCCCCGACCGTGATACCATGCTCAATGACTTCCGCTGTTTCACGCAGGGTTAGCGTGTTGCCCTCAATAGCGTTGGAACTGTAGGTCAGCTCAACATAGAGCTGACCACCGCTGCCGGTAGCATTGAATGATCAAACACTGTTAGCCACCATAGCATAGATGATGTTGATGCCGCTCATACCAACCAAAAAGACTGTCAGCGCCGTCAGGTCGAAGCGTCGAATGGCCGTGGCCGGCATGCCATGACCATGGGCACCCAGTGAAATGCAGGAACTGAGCAGGGTCATGAAGATGGTCGCCAAGGCGCTGAAAGTGACCAGATCGGTCAATGTCAGTGTGTTACTGGGTAGCACCTGTTGTGATAGGACGTAATTACTGGCTACCGCAGCGAAGAAGGAACCGATACCGGTAGCCAGACGTGGGCTGTTGTAGTGCGGATTGATCAGAAAGGCCACCAGGGCTATCGCTACCGCCACAAAAGTACCCAAAAACATCTTGATGTAGAGATGCCAGCCAGCGCGCTGCAGACCGATGGCTAGCACCAGCTGGGAATAGGTTGTGGTATGGTCAAGAGCCAGACGGGTATCACCACGGCGTGTCTTATAAGAATGCGGCTGCTCAATGATCTTGCTGCCGACAATCGCATAGCCCGGCGCCTCAAGACGGGAACTGATAGCACTGCCTTCAACATCGGGGATGAATTGGACGGCGCCATGATGGTTGTCGGTGTCTTCGATGCGTATCGTCAAAACATGCCTGTCCTGGGGAAACCGGGCTGGATCAAAGGCCTTGGTCATGATAGCGGTAACCCGATAGAGGACATAATGACGGTTATCCTGGTCGAATCGGGTGATTTCATGTTTTTTGACAATCTCACCATCGACGATCTGGAACGACTCTCCCGGGGTCAATCCATCGCCTAACCAGCGGAACCAGAGATAAAAATCGACGCTCCAACGTGCCTTATTGGGCAGAAAATCGAACAGGCGGTCGAGGTAGATTCCTGCTACCACGCTACGATGATTCTCGTTTGGCGCGACCGTCTGTGACGGATAGCGCCAGCTGCTGTTGTCCAGGGTCTGCTGCTGCGCCGTATCAAGAACGGCCACACCGGTGATGGCAAACAATCCGAACACCATCACCACTACGATCAGCCAAGCTGTGGTCCAACGTCTGAAGGCAACTTCCGTCATCTGAGTGGTACGGTCCCTGTTTCGAGATTGATTTTCACAAATGGACAGGATACACTAAACAGCGTTTTGTTGTCAGCTTCTCAATCACCAAGGTCACTTTGTCATGTTGCATACACCCGAAACGCCTTTTCTTGCCGCCGATACCATCATCGAACTGCTGGATCATGCCCCTCCCTACCCGATTGTGCTGGTCGAACGCCGTTTTGCCCCATTGGGCATGGCTATTCCGGGTGGGTTTGTTGAACGGGGCGAGCGCATGGAACAGGCCGCCGTGCGCGAAGCAGCCGAAGAGACCTCCCTTGATGTCACCCTGACCGCCCTGCTGGGACTCTATTCCGATCCGCAGCGCGACCGGCGTGGCCATACCGTTACGGCGGTTTATGTCGGTCAGGCCCACGGCCTACCGGTAGCAGCGGACGATGCCAAGTCTATTCTGATCCTGGCTCCGGAACAAGCCCTGACGCAACCACTCACCTTTGATCACGCCAGGGTGTTGCAGGATTATCTGCATTGGCGCGCCACCGGTCAACCAGCACCCTTATCGCTGGAGTCACGCATGTGATCACGCAGACGATCAGGCGATGCGGCAGCTGGCTGGTAGCCCTGTCGATGGTTGGTTGGGTTGTACCGCTAGACGCGGGTTGGCCGGCCCGCGTCGATGATCAACCGTTGCCCACGCTGGCGCCGATGCTGGAACGTATTACACCGGCTGTGGTCAACATCGCCACAACAACCCGCCTGCACATTCCTGACCATCCACTGCTCAACGATCCGGTGTTTCGTTACTTTTTCGATTTGCCCAATCTCGGCAATCGACGCGAAAAAATGCAGCGCAGTCTTGGTTCTGGTGTAGTGGTCGATGCCCAGCGCGGCTATATACTCACCAATCACCATGTCATCGATAAATCGGATACCATCCAGGTTGCCCTGCACGATGGTCGTCAGTTGCAGGCCCAGGTGGTTGGGCGTGATCCGGAAACCGACGTCGCCGTGGTTCGGATTGCTGCTCAGAGGCTGACCGCTTTGCCGATGGGCGATTCCAATCGGCTGCGTGTCGGCGACTTCGTCGTGGCGATTGGCAATCCGTTTGGTCTGGGGCAGACGGTAACGTCCGGTATTGTCAGCGCCATGGGACGCAGTGGTCTCGGTATTGAAGGCTATGAGGATTTTATCCAGACCGATGCCTCGATCAATCCGGGCAATTCCGGTGGTGCACTGGTGGACCTGCGCGGTGAGCTGATCGGCATTAACACCGCTATCCTGGCCCGTGGTGGCGGTAATGTCGGTATCGGCTTTGCCATTCCGATCAGTATGGCACGCCAAGTTATGGAACAACTGGTCGAATATGGTGAGGTACGGCGTGGTTTACTGGGCATTCAGACCCAGGAATTAACCCCTGAGCTGGCTGAGGCTTTCCGTCTCGATCCGGCCAGTGGTGGCGCCGTTGTCACTCGTGTCACCGGTCGTAACGGCTCGGGCGATTCCGGGCTGCGCCCGGGCGACATCATCATCGAAGCCAATGGTCGTAAAATTCGTAATAGCGCCGCCTTGCGTACGGTCTCCGGTCTGGCACGTGTCGGCGACCCGATTCGTATCAAATACCTGCGTGACGGCAAGCCATCCGAGACCGTCGTAACCGTCGCCCCGCCAGCCCAGCAGCAGCAGATACGAGGCAATGGTCTTGATGCCCGTCTTGACGGATCGGTACTGGAGTTGGTTGATGGTGGCAACGGTAGCGACTTGTTGCGCGTCTCCGCCATCAAGCGCGATTCCACCGCTTGGCGTATTGGCTTGCGCCCGGGTGATATCATTCTAGCGGTTAATCAACAGCCTGTCACGACGCTGGAGGAATTGAAGAACCTGGCCTCTGCTGACCGAAAAAAGCTGTTGCTGACCATCCAGCGCGAACAGCAGCAACTGGTCATTCTGGTGCGATAAGAGATGGACCGGATCCGCCACCGGTTGTTAATCCTGATCGGCTGCCTGTTGTTGCTGTGGACGGGCAACGGTTACAGCAGTGACCATGCCAGTGCTGACCTACTGTCGCAATCCATCCAGATTACGGAAAACGACCTGAAGGCACAGGGTCGGGTGACGTTGCACAGCCTGTCACCGTTGCGTCTGACCCTGCAGTTTCAGGAGTTATCGGGCACGCCGGAACGTATTCAACGGTTGCTGTCGCTCTGGATCCGTCAATCGCTGCAGGGGGCATGGCCCGATGTGGTTGGCTTGATCCGAATGAGCGACTTGTTGCTTCATCTGGCCGGAGAGGAAGGAGAATTGACCATCAAAAAAATCTCCATTCCTGATGATAAGGGTGAAGCGGCTACCGTGCATGCCAACTGGCAGAGGCAGGATCAGGGTTATCAGTGGCAGGCCGAAGCGGCGCGACTGTCACTGGAGTCGGCTCTATTATGGCAGCAGCGGCGTAGCGTGCCTGTGGTGCAACAACTGCTGGAACAGCTCAAACAACAGACCGGTGGCCGATTGGAACAGTTACAAGGCCAGATGGTCTGGCAGAGACCAGCTTTTTCGGGTCATCTGCAAGGCCAGCAACTGACCCGACTGGATGGTTTAACAACCATTACCGCAGCGCAGTTGCACAGCGACTGGCAGGTAGAGCGCTTGATTTCTCCTTGGTTCAAGGGGGCACGGGCCGGGCAGAAGCTGTCGGCTGAGATCAGCGATGTGCGGTTGCCCGTGCGCTGTGAAGGTCTATCGTGTGGCATACGTCAGGGCAGTTTCAACTGGAAACAGCGTGCTACACGCATCAAGGCTGATCGGATAGAGATGAAGGGTTCGCTGCATACCATGACCCATCCCGTCCACGCGACGGCCCATATCACTGTGGAGTGAATACCATGTTGACACTACCATCCATACCTGGGGCGATGCCCCAGGCTGTGGTTAAAACTGCCCATTCGGGGCGCATGATCTCATGAATCGTGTTTCATACAAGCCCCAGCGGGGCGATTCAGGATTAGCCTGGGGCATCGCCCCAGGTACAGTTTGGATCATCATCGCGCTGTTAGCGCTGTTCTCGGCTGCACCACTATCGGCCAGTGAGACGCTTACCCAGGTTACCGTAGCCGTGCCGGGACCAGCCAATATTTCCTATCTGCCCATCGACCTGATACCAAAAATCGGCGCTGATCGGGCGGAATCCATTGTGGTACAGCTCCATCATACCGGTGGTGGTGGTATGGCTTTGCAGAGAATGGCGCAACACCAGTGCGATTTTGCTGTTGTTGGGTTACCAGCGCAGATGTCAATGAAAAGCGGTGGTGGCGACGTGGTCACACTGGCGTCTGTCAACGACCTGCCCCTGTTCGTGCTGATGGTGCGGCAGCAACTGGCGCAACAGGTCCAATCAATCAGCGACTTGCACGGTCGCGTCGTTGGTGTTAACAGCAGCTCCCTGAGCAGCAAAACCACTTCGCAGCAACTGCTGGAACTGTTGTTACGTCATGACGGCGTGCCACCAGATGAGGTGCGCCTGTTACCGGCCGGTCAGTCGTGGGCCACCCAGGCTGGTCTGATCAACAGCGGTCGTGTCGATGCCATTATGGGCGATGAACCCTTTGCCTCGCGCCTGCTAGCGGAAAACAAGGTGTTTTTTCTAGCCAACCTGGCTGATAATTCGATGCAACAAGCTATTCCAGGAGCTGGTTTCCTCCATGCTGCTCTGGCAACACGCAGCGACATGCTGCAACAGCAGGACACCAGGGCAGAACGCCTGGTGGCAGCCCTGAAACGATCACTGGCCTGGATCGCCAGTCATAGCGCTGCTGAGGTGGTGGCACAGCTGACCATCGAAGATGCAACGGAACGACAGGCCATGGTGGTGGCGCTGGAAAAATATCCCCGTCTCTACAGCAAGGATGGCCGCTTCTCCAACCGGCAATTGCGCGATACTGAACGGTTCTTTCAGGAGGCCAATCCAGACATCAAGCAACTGGTTGATCTCTCCTCAATGATTGACAGCCGCTGGGTGGGTACAGGAGAGTAATGATGGGCTACTCCAGATGGATCCTGGTGCTCCTGTTGGTCATGATAGCGGCCGTTGAGGCGATGGCTGATACAGCGGACCGGACTGTCACCATCACGGTACCAGGACCCAACAACCTGTCCTATTTGCCCATTGATCTGATTCCAAAGATTGGCGCCGATCGGGCTGAATCGCTGTTGGTACGGGTACAACACCGCGACAGTGGTAGCGCTGCCATGCGTGATCTGGTGCAGCGCAACAGTGATTTTGCCGCCACGGGTCTGCCGGCACAGCTGTTTCTCAACAGCCGTGGCGGCGATATCGTCACCGTAGCAGCCATTAACGACCTGCCGGTGTTTGTGTTGATGGTGCGACACGACCTTGCTGGCCAAATTCGGTCGATTGCTGACTTGCGCGGTCGCATCGTTGCCGTGCCCAAGAGTGACAGCAACACCAAGACCACCCCACATCAGATGCTTGATCTGCTGCTGCATCACGCTGGCATCGCCTCGGATGAGGTACGTTTGCTGGCTTCCGGGCAGTCGTGGTCCAATCTGTCGGCATTGATGAGCAGTGGCTCGGTTGATGCCATCATGGGTGCCGAGCCTTTTGCTTCCCGTTTGCTGGCCAGCGGTAAGGTCTTTTTTTTAGTCAATCTGGCTGAGGCCAGGAAACAGCAGACCCTTCCTGGTACCGAATTTCTGCAAGCGGCGCTAGCGACGCGACGTGAGCTGTTGCAGCAGGATAGCACCGTGGTACAGCGCATGGTAGCAGCGTTGCAGCGGTCACTGGCCTGGATCGCCAGCCATAGCGCTACCGAGGTGGCCGATCGTATGGATCTGGGAGATGCTGATGAACGGAATTCCATCATCACAGCACTGGAAAAGTATCCCCGCCTCTACAGCAAGGATGGCCATTTTTTCAATCGTCAGCTGCGCGATACCGAACTGTTTTTTCGATGGGCCAACCCGGACGTGAAACAACCGGTTGAACTCTCCTCCATGATCGATAGTCGCTGGGTTGGGATGAATGAGTAACGCTATCGTTGCAACCCTTCAATCGCTGTTGTCGTGGCAATCCCGATCGGCGCTGTCCAGGCAGGCAACGAAAAATATCCTGATTTCTCTCATCACAGCCTTGCTGCTGACCATCCTGCTGGAAGCTGGATCGCAAAAAGAGGTGCTTGACCAGACGGTACGCAAGGATAGCTTGGTACTACAACAGTTCTACCACCATCGTCTGCAACAGATCGAGATGGAGTGGCAGCAACAGGCGATGCAGTTGCGTAGCCGGATTGAATTCATGCGCCTGCTGGAACAGCCGACCACGCGCTGGGAACTGCTGCAGAGCATGCTGACCGCGACCGAGTCTGACCTGTTTACCACCGTAGCCATCGCCAGTCACGCCGGTCAAATCCTGTTCAGAAATAATGACGCCCTATCGCTACCGGGCAGCTGGCCTACGGATGATCACAAGGACTGGTTGATGGATGAACAAAACCAGCAGCTGGTGCGTGTTTTTAGCCAGCGTATCTGGCTTGGACCGGATGGCATGGGCTATCTGTTGTTGTTTCGGTTGGTTGACAATGGCCTGCTGTATCAAAACAGCCATCCCAAGACCTCCCTGTTTCTGTCGTGGCAGGAGAGGCTGGTGGCCCGTTCCAATCACGACCAGGCGGTTTCCCGGTCCGATCTGGTCCGGCGCGTTGGCTGGAGCGCTGGCGTTCGACACGACCTTGTTGATGTCCCGTGGTCTGCGCAGTCCGCGCAGCCGTCGCCGGTGTTACTGGTGCAAACCTCGACCCCGTTGCTGTTTTCATTGGTCGATACGCTGCTGCATAGCCTGTTCACGCTGTTATCGATGTTGCTGCTACTCTGGGTCACCTTTGGCATCTGGTTTATGCGCGTCACCGGACGCATCCTATCTCTGTCACAGAGTGCACAACTGTTTGCCGCCACCAACCAGATGTCTCCCAACCTCGAACAGGATTTGGCTGCCATTTGTCATCCTACACGCGACGAAATTTGCGTGCTGGCTGAGTCTCTGCACAATCTCGCTAACAATGTCACCCAGCATGACCGTGATCAGGATGCCTATGCCGCCCAGCTGCGCACCAGCGAAGAACGTTTCCGGGCCCTGACCAATTCACTTCAGGACACCATTCTGGTATTTGATGATGATGGCGTCATTCATTACTGGAGCCGTAGTGGTGAGCGGATGTTTGGCTATGGTGCAGCCGAGATTGCGGGTCGTTCTGTTGCACAGCTACTTCATGTCAAGCCAGGCAGCTCCAAATCTCACAACAACAACTGGCATGACGACAACTGGCGCGATCTGCTGCAATTGCCGGTTGATTACCTGTTGTACACCTCTCCCATGACCGATGCCGACCATGCCGAAACAGCCTGGAGTGTGGAACGATCCTGCCTACGTTGCAATGGAACCATTTTTTCCGGAGAGTGGATGCTGTCCAATTGGAATAACGCTGGCAAGCAGCTGTATACGGCTGCTATTCGCGATGTTTCCGAACGAAAACATCTGGAAGACCGCAACTTCCGCGCTTACGTCAACCGCATTGCCCTGAGTGCCCTGCTTGAGATCAGTCTGGAACCCCTTGAGCTGCATCATAAGCTGGAAGTAGCCATGAACATTATCCTGACCGTGCCGTGGCTGGCTATTCAGCGTAAGGGGTCGATCTTTCTGGCTGACGGAAACGGCCATCTTGATCTGGTAGTCCAGCAGGGATTACATGAGCATCTGTTGACGGCCTGCCAGCATATTCCCTTTGGTTTTTGTCTTTGTGGCCGTGCTGCGGCTGAAAAAGAGGTCGTCTTTGCCCAGCAGATTGATCACCGGCATGATGTAACCTTCGCTGGCATCAAGCCCCATGGTCACTATTGCATTCCGCTCATGCTGCGCGATGAGGTGGCGGGTGTGCTCAACCTCTACGTCGACCCTATGCGCCGCCACGACCCTGAAGAGGAGGCTTTTCTGGTGACGGCCGCCAACATGCTGGCGGAACTGATTGCCCGGGCTCGCATTGAAGAGCAGATCAAACATCTGGCCAGCCATGATCAACTGACCGGCTTGCCCAACCGGCGCATGTTTCAGGAGTTTCTCAGTAATGACCTGAGACAGGCCAGCCGTACCCAGCAATCTCTGGCGGTAGCCTTTATCGATCTGGACCGTTTCAAGCAGGTCAACGATACCCTTGGACATGAGGCCGGGGATATCCTGCTCAAGACCGTGACGCAACGGTTTAAGAGCTGCCTGCGTGACTCAGACACACTGGCCCGCATGGGTGGCGATGAGTTCACGTTAATCTTGCCCAACATTGGCCATTCGTCCCATGCCTGGCTGGTAGCCGACAAAATACGCCATTCCCTCGATGAGCCCATCGTCATCTTTAATACACCCTGCTCGGTCGGTGCCAGCATCGGTCTGAGCCTCTACCCCGACCATGGCCACGACATCGACACCCTGCTACAACGAGCCGATCAGGCCATGTACCAAGTCAAGAGTAGTGGACGGAATGGCGTTAAGGTGTATGAATTATCGGTTAACCCTGACCCTGATTGTGCCGAAAAGGAGATTACCGGTGCATGAGATTTCGGGGCATTCAACCAATGGCCTAAAATCTCGAAGAGAGGTGATCCAATGAGTGTTTCACCCATTGTAGGATCCAGGAACCTGCTTGACCCAGGGGTACTGGAGAAGATTAAGGAGAGTGCTTCAGTGACACCAGCTTTTGTGGCTGGTCGCAACGAAGAAGGCAGCTACCGGGTAGCGGAACGTGTCAGGGCTTTTGCCTCATCGTCCTACCGGGTTGTGCTTTCTCCAGAAGCGATGAAACGGGGGCCCGTTTATACGAAGCCGAAGTAGACCTGTTTGACCCCCTCACACCCCCCAACCCCCTCTCCCACAGGTGGAGAGGGGGAGGCGTGAGGCGGTTCCACCTATCTTTGTGCCAGGAGACGGGACGCCTGATCGATCACATCCTCCGATGGCCGTTTGTTAGCCTTGCGTGTCTCCCGCTTGATCTTGTCATAAATTTCTTCGCGGTGGACCTCGACATCCTTGGGGGCATCAATACCGATGCGTACCTGGTTGCCCTTGATTCCCAACAGGGTAATCTTGATGTCATCACCGATATTGAGACTTTCCCCGACTCTCCGTGTCAAGATTAACATGGGTTGCTCCTTAGTGTTACCGAATTATATTACCAATATTATAACTGCTTTGAAAATAGATTATTAAAGTGGGCTGCTCCGCTCTTTTTGCTGCCGAGACGATTGTAGGAAAGGTCCGGTTGTCCCTGTCCGCCCATGGCGCGAATCACCACTTCAGTGGCAATCATGACACCCTTGAAAATGGCCTGATTCTCCCGATTCGACCGATCTGCCTCAGCAATGACAGCCAACAGGCGCTGACGATCCTCTGCCAGGCCGGTATGCCGTCCCAACTCGTGGTCCAAAGTCTCCAGTGTGATGGTCCCAGCCTTCATCTTGAGCTGCCGCGCCATCTGGGCGGTCAATTCCTGGCGTTGCCGGTCGATTTGACGAATCTGCTCCAGGGTCTCGGTAATGGTAACTGAACTCTGGTTCATCCCCTCCACCTGTCTGGCACGGATGAACTGCCGCTCCTGTTCCAGCTGCTGCAACAACCGTTCAAACTGACGGACCAGATGGGCCAGCACCTCCCTGAGCTGAACGACTGCCTCCTTCACGACCCCCCCTCCTATACAGGCTAACCCTGAATCGCCCCGCTGGGGCTTGTATGCAGCATGATTTACAAGATCATGCGCCCCGAAGGGGCAGCCTTAACCGCAGCCTGGGGCACCGCCCCAAGAAACAGCAGCAACTTATCACCGCACCCAACTCTCTTCTAGCCAGAATATCTCTTACGTTCCAGCAGCACCTGACGCAAAATCCTGTCGGCAATGTCGAGACTCGAGATGGTATAGCGCCCCGCTGCTAGCGCCTCACGAATCGACTCCACCAGCTCGACACGTATTTCCGGTGTCTGTTGGACCACTTCCCCGGCCGATGCCATGATGCGCCCACCAGCTGAGAGCGCGACATCATCCTCATGAGCCGCCGTTGCCTGGTTCGACGAGGCATGAGCAGCGGCACTGCTACCCCCCGCTGTCGACGTCGCCGTTGTGGCTCTGGCACGTCCTCCCTGGGCCATACGGTTCAGTTTGGCTGTTTCCAGTCCCTTGACTTTCATCGTCCGTTGTTCCCTGTATTGACTACCTGATGTTCTGTCGCCTGCAGAACCTGACCACCGGTGCGCAACTGCTCAACCGCCTGTGTAGCGGACTTGGCCGCCGACTGATTGCGATAAGCCGCCGCGCCCTCCTGGGTCAGGTGACGCAGCAGCATTTCCTTGAATCCGACCCCGTTGGCACGCCGACTCATCACCTTGGCATATTCACCATCCAGCATTTCACGAAACAGTCTCTCACCCGGTCCGGGTTGAAACATCTCCCCCGGTTTACCTTCCGGAATGGTACGACGCATGGCCTGCAACATCTGCTGTAGATAGAGCGCCTCAAAATCAGCGGCAGCGTTCTTCAGACGACCAACATCCTGACGGGACAGATTCTTCCCCGCTACCGTTGTGGTGGATGGTGCTGCTACTGCGGTGATCGAATCACTCATGCTACATCACCTGTAAATTGGCTTGCAGAGCCCCCGCCGCCTTGATCGACTGCAAGATGGCAATCAGATCGCGTGGGGACACGCCAATACTGTTGAGGCCACGCACCAGCTCTCCCAGCGTCACCCCCTCAGGCATTTCGATCACCCGGCCGTTTTTCTCCTGCACGTCAACCTGTGTATTGGTGGCTGCGACGGTTGCCCCCTTGCTCATTGGATTAGGCTGGCTCACCATCGGCGTTTCGGTGATACGAATACTCAAGTCACCATGGGCCAAAGCGACGGTCGACACCCGCACATTCTCGCCGATCACGATGGTTCCCGTGCGCTCATTAATGACCACCTGTGCCGTCGTGTCCGGCTCAACCTCCAGTATTTCCATACGTGAGACAAAGTCGACCACCCGCCCCTGAAATTCTGGTGGCAACTGCACCATGACCGTACCGGCATCACGGGCCTGAGCAACAGGCTGGCCAATGGCCCCATTGATGGCACGTACCACCCGGTTGGCGGTGGTAAAATCAGGATTTTTCAACGACAATTGCAGACCACTCTCGTTGTTCAGCTCAAAGGGTATCTCGCGCTCAACGATGGCTCCACCAGCAATTCTGGCCACCGTTGGGTGATTTTTCTGCACCTTCTGGTTACCACCCTCAACAGCAAAGCCACCGACCGACACTGGCCCCTGTGACACGGCATAAATCTTGCCGTCAGCACCCTTGAGCGGTGTCAAAATCAGCGTGCCACCCTGCAAACTCTTGGCATCTCCCAAGGAGGAGAGCGTCGCGTCCAGCACCCCACCCTGGCGCGCGAAAGGCGGCAACATGGCGGTGACAATCACCGCGGCCACATTCTTGACCTTGACACCCTGCTGCGTCGAGACACCCATCCGCTCCAGCATCATCTTCATCGACTGGTTGGTGAACGAGGTGCTCGAATCACCGGTACCATTGAGACCGACCACCAAACCAAAACCGGTCAGAGGGTTTTCCCGCACCCCTTCAATATTGACGACATCCTTGAGTCGGGCCGCCTGAGCTGGTGACATCCATGCCAACCCTACCACGGACAAACCCAAGGTAGCCGCCAGCATCACGCGTGTACAACCGAATCGTTTCATTCCCCGTGTCCCCAATCAGGCTCATATTTGCTGTCATATTGCAGGTCATACTGGGCGCTGTTCTGTAAAAAGCCCTGATAAATCCAGGCTTCATCCGGAAAGATCGGCCGTACCCGTTCCGATGGCGCCTGATAGAGCTGGTTGCCATCTGGTTCAAGCTGTTCTGGTACAATGCGTACCAGCTTCAGTTGACCAATAGCCCCCGTGGCATCGACGACCACCCCGTCGGCATCAATCTGGACCGGACCCCGCTCAATGGTCAGAGGCGTACCCTCAACACTGAGTAACGGCAATCCCTGATCGGTGACCAGCGTACCGCTGCTGGTCAGCTTAAGCGATCCACCTCGGCTATAGCGGAGGCCATTGGCCGTTTCAACCACCAGGAAACCAGGGCCCAGCACGGCCACATCAAACGGGCTGCCGGTCTGCTCCACCCGATCCAGATAGAGCTCCTGCTCCATCACAGCCAACAAAGGGCTGGCCACCTCATTGGTTGAAGGCGTCGAGGGTGTTGCCCAGATCAGCCCAAGGCCAACGGTCACCGTTAACCAGAAGACCTTGCCTTTGCGCTGGTTGGTTGTTTTCATGAATCGATCCTTCACGGCTAAAAGATGCGGATATTGGCAAACAACTCGTTCAGCCATCCTGGTTTCTGCTGGTCGTTCAACACGCCTTCGCCGGAATACTCGATACGGGCGTCAGCAATTTGTTGTGAACTGAGCGAGTTATCACTGGCAATATCTTCTGGACGGACGACACCGGACAGAATGATGAACTGGTTCTCATCGTTGACGGTAATATCCTTGCGCCCTTCGATACGCAGATTGCCATTGGCCAGCACTTCGGTAACCACGCAAGAAACAGTAGCCGCCAGACTGCCATCGCGCTTGGTCTTACCCTTGCCATCATTCTTGTGGTTAGTGCCGATGGTAGCAGCATCGTTGAAATTAACGCCCATTCTGGCTAGCGCTCCTGTACCAGCCGTTGTCAGACCGAACAAGCCACCAAGATCGGTGCTGTCAGTCGACTTGCGTTCCAGGTTGGTTTCAGCATTGTTGAGCGCACTGGCCTTTTCAGTAATCCGCACGACAACAATATCACCAATATTGCGTGCCTTATTATCCAGAAACAGGGTATTACGATCACTGGTCTGCCAGATTGATCCTTTTTTCGGCATCAACAATTCAGGAGGCTGCGGCTGTACCACAGTAACCGGTGCCGGCGGACGCTGCGCCGCCCGCGTCATGCCGCAACCGCTCATTGAGGCTGCTGTCACAAGGGCTGCTGTCGCCACCAGTGTCATCCGTCGCCATCCATGTTGATCCATTGCCATTATCTCCCCTAGCCTAAAACCGCACGGTCACTTCACCCGGACCCGTTACCTGGGCCATAAACCGCTTCTGGCTGCGGCTGTTCTGAATCTCGACTACATCGCCCATACGGCCATTAGCCATGGCAACGCCCATGGCTTCAATAAACATGGCGCCTTGCCGAACCAGCACCCGTACCTTGCCGCCCCGATTGATGGCCTGAGGCAAGGCAAACCAGCTGGCCTGCAACGGCTGATCAGGCGCTATGGCCCGCACCGTCTCCTGCCCTACAATCCGGTCGGCCTGACTGGCAAGAAGATAACCAGCCATTGGCCGCTGTTGCTCCACATCCTGCCCGCTGAGATCATCCTGCCGCACCACATCACCGCGACGCAGGGGCCGACTTAACACCAAGTAGCGTTCGCGCTGTTTCAACGTCACCCACACTTGGGCGTCGGCCACTGAACGACCACCCGCCATGGCACGCAGACGAACACTTTGCTTGCCAGTATGCAAGTTGCGTTCCGGTATATCGATTTGCCATGAAAACGACCCATCCGGCACCACAGTTTCCTGAGCGGCCTGCACCTCTAACAGGGAAAACCGCCGATCAGGCTGTTGTTGCAGCCATTCGGTCACCTGTTGTGTCGCGACACGGCCTAACTCATCACGGGAAACCGTACGGGCCCAAACGTCTACTATCGGTGTCAGCAGGACTGTCATAACCATGACAGTCCTGAGCCAGCGCTGTTTCACCTTGCTACCCTTTCATCGATTCACTACCGTTTCAGACTGGCTACCAGTCCCATCATGTCATCAGCGGTACGAATACCCTTGGAGGCCATTTCATAGGCACGCTGGGTGGTGATCATATCGACCATTTCGGTCACCATGCTAACGTTGGATTGTTCCAGATAGTGCTGTTTCAACGCCCCCATGCCATCCTGATCAGGAAGACCTGTTGTTGCGCCGCCCGAAGCAACGCTCTCCTTGAACAGGTTGTTACCAACGGCTACCAGACCAGCCGGATTGACAAAACGGGCCAGCTCAATCTGCCCGGCCGTAGTGATATTGGTACCACCCTGATTGGTGACCAGACCAATACTGCCGTTAGCACCGATGGAAATGCCGGTGTGGGTGGTCGGATTGAGAGCAATCTCACCGCCAATCAACGGGTAGCCATCGGCGGTGACCATGTTACCGTCTTTGTCAATCTTGAAACTACCATCGCGGGTGTAAGCTGTATCTCCATTGGGTAACCGGACTTGGAAGAATCCCTGCCCCAGCACCATCAAATCGGTATTGAGCGGATCCTGGCTGGTCGCCACCGGGCTACCCTGGGTAAAATCCTTGCCAACAGCGGCAGCCTTGACACCATGACCAATCTGCACGCCGACCGGTACCTGGGTACCGGTCTGGGAGGTCTCGCTACCTACCTCACGCAGATTCTGATACAGCAGATCCTGAAAATTGGTACGCGAATGCTTGAAGCCGGTGGTGTTGACGTTGGCCAGGTTATTGGCAATGACGTCAATGCTAAGCTGCTGGGCGTGCATGCCTGAAGCGGAGGTCCATAATGAACGAATCATGCGTTTTATCTCCTGTTATTCGGTTTTTTCCCCTCACCCTACCCTCTCCCACAAGGGGAGAGGGTGAAGAAGGCTGCTTCACGCTCCCCCTCTCCACCTGTGGGAGAGGGGGTTGAGGGGTGAGGGTTAAAGTTATTCCAGTTTACCGACACGGGCGATGGCCTGCTCGTCCAGGCCATCCAGTGTCTGGATCATTTTCATATACATTTCAAAGGCTCGGTGCGACTCCACCATACGGGTCATGTTGCGCAGGGAATCGCTGTTCGAAGCCTCGACAAATCCTTGTTGTATCATGCTCTGCCCAACTGCCATGGGCTGCACCCGATCGTTGGGTGCGGCGTAGAGATTGGCACCCTTCTTCTCCAGATACTCAGCTGGGATATCGACCAGTTGCAACTGACCGACCACGCCGTTGCCATCCGATACCACCCCATCGGCACCGACACGCAGCGGCCCCTTTTCGATGCTGATGGCCGCACCACCAGCGCCGCCGACCTGAAAACCATCCTTGGTGACCAGCTGTCCGGTGGCATTAAGCTGGAACGATCCGTCACGGGTATAACGCACGCCATCCGGTGTATTGACAGCAAAGAAACCACGACCATTGATGGCCACATCCAGAGGATTATCGGTCTGGCGCATGGCCCCCTGCTGCACAGACGGTTGCGTCTTGACCGCCATGGGATAGGTCATGCGGTAGGCGTTGGCCGCCGGGTTGCTGAATGGGAACGGCACATCGCCCGGACCACGCACGCCCATGAAGGAATTGGTCGGCAATGGAAACTGCTCCGGTCCCGGGTTGGTCATGAACGAGTCAAAAACCACCTGGTCTTCCTTGAACCCATTGGTATTGGTATTGGCCAGGTTATTGGACAACACATCCAAACGGAGTTCCGAGCGACGGGCACCGTTGACCACTGCATAAAGGCCGCTATCCATTCCATCTTCCCCCACAAGTGACTGGTTCTTGCCATGGCTAAAACCAAGCAATAGTTGTACCATGGGGCTATTGTCAGTTTACCCCTCACCCCCTAACCCCCTCTCCCACAGGTGGAGAGGGGGAGAAATGATGCGACGGTGGGGGGGTAGAGAAAGGAGTTTTGTCCTATGACCACCAAGGATCCGCAACCCGAGTCAACCGCCAGCGAACTGTTCCAGCAACTGCGTGCTCTGATGAATCGCTTACGCGGTGAGGATGGTTGTCCGTGGGATCGTCAGCAGACTTTTCAGTCACTGACGCAATACACCATTGAGGAGGCCTTTGAGGTCCTGGAAGCCGTTGAAACCAACGACCTTGATGAGTTGCGTCAGGAGTTGGGCGACCTGTTATTCCACGTGCTGTTCTACAGCCGTATCGCCGAGGAACAGCAGTTGTTTACGCTGGAGCAGGTCATTGATGGCATCCTGCGCAAGATGATCGGTCGTCATCCCCATGTTTTTGCCCAACAGGAGGGCGCCAGCGCAACACCGGTGCAACAGATTATTGACAACTGGGAAGAGCACAAACGCCGTGAAAGACTGCTCAAAAGCGGTCATCGTCCTGTTTCTGTGTTCGACGGGGTCAGTAGTCACCTGCCAGCCCTGATCTGGGCTGACAAGATCCAGGACAAGATGGCCAGCGTCGGTTTTGACTGGTCCACCGCAGCGCCGGTGTTCGACAAGGTCGCTGAAGAACTGGAAGAGGTGAAACAGGCCGCCGCTTCTGGTGACCCAAGCGCTACGGAAGAAGAGATTGGCGATCTGTTGCTGACGGTGGTCAACCTGGCCCGTCATCTGGATGTCAACGCCGAAATAGCCCTACGCCGCTCGGCCCACAAATGCCAGCAACGCTTTCGTTATATCGAACAGCGCCTGAACGATCAGGGACGCTCTCCAGTAGAGACCAGTGTGGATGAAATGGAGCAGCTGTGGCAAGCAAGTAAAGTCGACCGGTGAACAGTCTGCACCGGTTTTGCAAAATTGGAGGAGAAAAATGATGTCAGAAGTTCTCAGTGACTCGGTTTTGGATCAGCTGTTCCGTCAGGCGCGCAGCCACAACGCATGGCTCGACCGACCCGTAGCTACAACGTTGTTACAACAGCTCTACGACCTGTTAAAATGGGGGCCCACAGCTGCCAACAGCTGCCCGGTCCGTCTTGTTTTCGTCCAGTCGCCGCAGGCCAAAGCCCGTCTGCGTCCATGTCTCAGTCCTGGTAATGTCGATAAAACCATGAGCGCTCCCGTTACAGCTATCATCGGCCACGATCTTGCTTTTTATGAACAACTGCCACGACTGTTCCCCCATACAGACGCCCGTTCATGGTACATCGGTAAACCTGATGCCATTCAGGAAACAGCATGGCGTAATGGCACACTGCAAGGAGCTTATCTGATTTTAGCAGCCCGTGCACTGGGTCTGGATTGTGGTCCCATGTCTGGTTTTGACAAAGAACGGGTAGCTGCCCTCTTTTTTCCGCAGGGAACTATTCAGGTCAATTTTTTGTGCAACCTTGGTTATGGTGACCCCAACCAGCTGTTCCCCCGTAGCCCTCGCCTTGATTTTGACTCTGTTTGCCGCATTGAGTAATAACACGCCGGGCTATGGTAGTTAACATGTTGTAAAACCTATTTTTTCTATCATGACTGCTTTGGCTTGGCATTCCTGCAGCAAGGCATGGTAAAGAGTGTCCGCTGTCATGGACTCTCCCCACAGGTCGGCTTGCCTGGCTACAACGGCAAAATCCCCTGGAGTCAGTTGCCGCAGCTGCCTGACTCTTCTTTCCCACAGCGGCGCGTGATCGGCGTTGCCGCCCATACGGGTCAATTCCCGCTGGAACAGATTCCAGCTCTGGTCTGGACTCAACCAGTCAAAGCGGATCTTCAATGAGAAACGGCGTAAAGAGGCTTGATCCAGAGTATCTACCAGGTTGGTCGTGGCAATGAAAATACCGGTAAAACTCTCTATCTGGGTTAGCATCTCGTTCACCATGGTCACTTCCCAGCTATGGGCAGCCTGGCGGCGATCGGTCAGAAAGCTGTCTGCCTCATCCAGCAACAGCACCGCCTGCTGCTGGTGAGCCTGATGAAACAGGTCGGCGATGTTTCTCTCACTCTCTCCCACCCACTTGGAGATCAAATCCGATGTTTTTTTGGCCATCAACGGCTGACCTACGGCATGGGCAATATGGCGTGCCAACGCACTTTTGCCGGTCCCTGGTGGACCAAAAAACAGAAAAGTACCGCTGGGACGACGTTGCAAGGCCGCTGTTAAACGATTCGGGTCGACATTGGCCTGTATCAGGCTGATATCGTAAGGAACCGTCGCCATCGGTTGCGATGACCAGTTCTGACGCAGCAATTTACTGCTGCTTTGCAGCGTCATGTCGGCGATGTGTAACGCCAGTTGCTGATCACCCTGTCCGCTGGCGCTGGCAACCC
>JADGCH010000139.1 GCA_015229115.1 Magnetococcales bacterium | reverse complement strand
CCAGCAACTCGGCAAGGGCCAGAGGCGAGGTGGCCGTTGGGACAGTCCATGAAGCCAGCGCCAGGTCGAGTCCGAAGAGTGTCAGGCCCATCGAACCCAGCGGTACCAGACCCAGTTCTACACGACCAGCCGACAGCCGTTCGCACAGCAGCGAGCCGATACTGATACCGACCGTAAAGGTGGCCAGCAGCAAGGTCACAGCCGATTCTTCACCTCCCAATACATGGCGTGCATAAGCCGGAAATTGGGCCAACAGCAGGGCTCCGTATAACCAGAACCATGAAATACCGAGAATGGACAAAAATACAGCTCGGTTGCTTCTTGGTAGTTGGAGCGTGCGCCAGGTTTCGTGGATGAAATGGCGGTTGATGCGTAGCGTATCATCCGGTGCGGGTGCAGCGGGGATAAAACGGCTGGCACCATAACCCACCAGGGCAATGACCAGCCCAACCGATGTGATCAGGCCGCTGCTTTCTGCCTGGCTGGCTAGCATGCCTCCCGCCAGGGTACCCAACAGGATGGCGATAAAGGTGCCGGCTTCGATCAGGGCATTGCCGCCGACCAGTTCCTGGGCGTGCAGATGTTGCGGCAACAGGGCATATTTGATCGGGCCGAACAATGTCGAGTGCAAACCGAGCATAAACAGGGCACAAAACAATACCGCCATGCTGTGGAGCGCCAGTCCGGCACCGATGACCAGCACGATCAGCACTTCCAGCATTTTGACCCATTGTGCCAGTTTGGCCTTGTCGAACTTATCGGCCAGTTGTCCGGCGGTGGCCGAAAACAGGAAGAACGGCAGGATGAAAATCCCGGTTGCCAGATTAGCCAGCACTTCTGGCATCAGGGTGGTCCAGTTGGCCGAGTGGAAGGTCAGTAGGACCACCAGCGCATTCTTGATGACGTTGTCGTTCAGTGCGCCGAGGAATTGGGTGACAAACAATGGGGCAAAGCGTTGGGTGCGCAGTAAACCCGATTGACCGCTGGGCTCGTTCATCCCATCGACTCCTTGACCGCCAAACGTTTGAGGGCCACATAATCGATCTTGCCAGTACCCAGCAGGGGCAGGGCATCCAGCAGCACAATCTGGCGTGGCAAGGCTAATTCGGGATAGCCGGATTCGTGTGCCTTGAGTTGCAAGGCGGACCGGACCAGATGGGCATCGGTCGTAAAGAGCACCAGGGCCTCACCCCGGGTTGAATCGGGTCGGCTGGAGGCTGCATGGGCGTGGTTGGGTGACGCCGCTGCTGCCAGCTTTTCTACCGACTCCAGACTGACCATCTCTCCGGAAATCTTGGCAAAGCGTTTGACGCGACCGACGATGTGGACAAAACCCTCTGCGTCCAGCTCAACGATATCGCCTGTTTCATACCATCCTGCTCCCGCAGCAGAGCAGGGCGGTTGCAACACGCCCGGCTGGTCAACCTTGAAATAGCCAGCCATGACGTTGGGACCGCGTACATGCAGCAGACCACCCTGGGTGATCCCGGGGACCGGTTCCAATTGGTATTCAATGCCAGGGAGGAACTGCCCAACCGTACCGGTACGATAGGCCATCGGGGTGTTGACCGATAACACCGGAGCTGTTTCTGTCGCGCCATAGCCTTCAAAGATGCGCAGACCGAATTTTTCAAACCACAGGGTACGCACCGAATCGGACAGCTTCTCCGCTCCGGCGATGACATAACGCAACCGGAAAAAGTCGTAAGGATGGGCAAATTTGCCGTAATGGGCCAGGAAGGTGTTGGTTCCGAACAGAATGGTACAGGCACGGTCATACGCCAATTCTGGGATGATGCGATAATGCAGCGGTGAAGGGTATAAAAACAGGTTGGTGCCGCTGAGGATGGGCAGTAGCGAACCGGCCGTCAGACCAAAGGAGTGGAAGATGGGCAAGGCATTGAGGATTTTGTCGTTGGCTGAAAAATCGATGACCGACCGAATCTGGGCAATATTGGCCAGCAGCGCACGATGGGGCAACACCACGCCCTTGGGTTGTCCTTCCGACCCGGAGGTAAACAGCACCACTGCGGCTTCTTCAGGGGAGATCGCCATTTCATAGGCACGAGGAAACCATAGGGCATAACCGATGAGCCATAATCGATCGGCCAGAGTGATCGTTTGACGCACATCTTCCAGATAGAGCAGACGAATATTCTGCAGAGCCGCCAGTTTGTCGGTCAGATTGGCTTGAGCGACAAAAGCCCGTGAGGTGATGATGGTGTTGACGGCAGCAGCGCTGCAGGCTGCCTGCATACCCTCCTTGCCTGCGGTATAATTAATCATGGCCGGTATGCGTCGACGGGCCGAAAGACCAAAAATCAGGGCCAGTGTGACGGTGAGGTTAGGGAGCAACAGGCCAATGCGGTCGCCCGGGCCAACATCGGGAGCGGCACGCTCGACCAGTCGCGACAGCATCAGCGCCATTTTCAGCAGATCCTGGTAGTTGTACTCAACCTGTTGAATGTCTTCAACCAGATAACGTCGACGGCCATGAATGGCCATGGCATCGCATAAGGCAGCAAACAGGGTTTGCTGGGGGCGTGACTGGAACAGCATGTCCTGCATGATTCGGCGCATCGCCTCGCCCGCTTGATGACGCCGTTGTTTGGCAGTCTGGGCTTCTGGCATGGTAATCTGTGTCGGCGGCAGAATGGTCAGGGTGATTTTAGGCAGCAGTTGTCGTGGTGCTGTGCCGGTAACACGTGCAAAATAGCTGCGTGCCGTGCCATCCAGCCGCACCGGTAACACGGTGGCAGCGGTTTTGGCGGCAACAAAGGCAGGGCCATCGTAGACCTTCATCAGGCTGCCGGTCATGGTGATGCGACCTTCCGGGAAGATCATCACCGGTCGTCCTGATTCGAGCAGACGAATGACCTTCTTCATGGCCATGGGACTGTTGGTGTCCACGGCCAGGTAATCGACCTGGGACAGAATCAGGCGAAAATACCAGCAGCGCATCACAGTGGTATGGACGATGAACACCGGATCGACCGGCAGAAACAATCCCAGCAGCAGTCCGTCGAGAAAAGATTCATGGTTGGCGACAATCAGCAGCCGTGAGGTATCGAAAGAACGCATGCTGCCCACCACCTGAACACGAAACAGCAGCAAAGCCAGCGTGCGTAACACAAATCGGATCAAGGGTCGCATCGGAGTATCCTTCGGTTGGAGGTGTTTTGATATAACTATATAACTAAGAACGTCGATATGTAAAGCAAAAAATTTAGGTAGAATCGCGCACGTAATCGGCCACGTTGCCCAGCACAGCCAACAACCAGTGGCGATCGATCCAGAACCAGACCTCCTTGCCGATCTTTTCGGACCGCAGCACGCCAGCATCGCGCAATATCTTGAGATGGTGCGAAACGGTTGATCGAGACAGGGTGGATACCTCAGCAATCTGACCAACATTGAGCCGTTCTCCAGGCTCGAACAGCAGCAACATGCGCTGGCGATGCTCGTCGCCGAGGGCAATAAACACCTTGGATGTGGAGCGCCAATGGTCTGGAATGGTATCGCGGTAGTTGTTTTTCATGTTACGTCACACATCGACGCCATATCCGAGCGCAATTTCTTTCAGTCCACCGGAGGTACCGCGCTGCAGGTCCTGATAGATCCACGTGCTGCCACTGCGTGACAATTCACCGACAACGATAGCGGTGGCCATTTGGTTGGGACCGGATGCGACCGGCGCACGAAACAGCTCTTTAGCGCCATCGACGATACGGAAATAGGCGTCGCCAACCTTGCCGAACGTTAGCCAGCGGCGCTGTGCCTCGTGAATCGACACCACCAGTGCCACACGAGTGATATCGACCGGTAGGTTGGCCAGCTT
>JADGCH010000138.1 GCA_015229115.1 Magnetococcales bacterium | reverse complement strand
CTCTTATGACCCACTAACGGGTTTGCCCAATCGGCTGTTATTCGAGGACCGCTTGGCTCGTTCCATCACCCAGGCACGCCGCCACGGCAACAGTATCGGCGTCATGTTTCTCGACCTGGACCGTTTCCAGATGATCAATGAGTCGTTAGGCTATACCATGGGCAACAAGCTGCTCAAGGTGGTGTCAGAACGTCTGGCCAACTGTCTGCGTACCAGTGATAGCGTCGCTCGCATTGGCGCTGATGAATTTGGTCTGCTGCTGTCCGACCTGGATGAAGGGGCCGGTCCGATACGCAATCTTAGCTTTGTGGCACGCAAAACCTACGATGCCCTGATGGAGCCGGTCCTGCTCGGATCGCAGGAAGTAGCCATCTCGGCTACCATGGGTATCACCCTCTACCCTCAGGATGGCGATTCTGTATCCGAGTTGATGAAGAATGCCAGTACGGCCTTGGACCATGCTCGTCGTAAAGGACATAATAACTACCAGTTTTTCTCATCCGAGATGACTGAAACAGCCCGCAAACGGTTCGAACTGGAGAGCAGTCTGCGCCATGCCATCGATCGTAACGAGTTACGGTTATTCTACCAGCCGCAAATCAATCTGCATAGCGGAGAATTGATTGGTGCCGAAGCGCTGGTACGTTGGCAACATCCACAGAAAGGATTGATTTCACCGCTGGAATTTATTCCAGTAGCAGAGGAGACCGGTCTGATTGTACCCATTGGCAATTGGGTACTCAAAACAGCTTGTCAGCAAATCGCCTTTTGGCGTGATAACCAGATTACTCCGGTCCGTGTTGGTGTCAACATCTCTGCCCTGCAGTTCAAGAAGCAGGATTTGGCCACCTTTGTAGAACAGCTGATGCTGGAATGGCAGATTGATCCAGAGCTGCTTGACCTGGAAATCACCGAGAGTGCCATCGTCGATGATGTCGAGCGTGCCGTAACCATGCTGCATCGTATTAGCAAGCTGGGAATCAAACTATCGATTGATGATTTTGGTACCGGTTATTCATCCCTGAGCCAGCTGCGCCATTTTCCATTCAAAACCCTGAAAATAGACCGTTCGTTTGTGCAGAATATCAGCACCAATCATGATGATACCGCCATCGTCAATGCCATCATTGCCATGGCCCACAGCCTTGACCAAACCGTCATTGTGGAGGGTCTGGAAACAACCGAACAGCTGGATGTCATGCGCCGCCTAAAATGCAATGAAATGCAGGGCTATCTGTTTAGCGCACCCGTGCCAGCTGATGTCATGACCGAGATGTTGCGTCAGGGCAAAAAACTTGAGTTGAGTGCGTGAACAACCCCAATCGAGACCGCGTTCGAGACCGTGTTTGTGACCGTATTCGTGACCCGTTCCGCAAACTGACCAACGAAGAGATCACTCAGCTACCGATTAAGAAATGGCAGGGGACGATTCAACTGATCGAGTCGGATCATCAAGTTGCTGATGCCGTTGCACAATTGCAACGGGAATCGATCGTCGGATTTGACACCGAAACCAAGCCTATCTTCAAGAAAGGTACAGTCCGTGCACCCGCTCTGTTGCAGTTGGCCGGAACCCATTGTGTCTATCTGTTTCGGCTGACTCACCTGCAGCAGTTTGCTCCCTTGGCTACGTTGCTGGAACAGGAGCACATCCTGAAAGTTGGCATCGGTATCTGGCAAGACATGCAGCAATTGCAAGATGTCTTTCCATTCAGAGCGGCCGGCCTAGCCGATTTGAGTACCATCGCCAAACATTCGGGTATCCCTCATTACGGTATTCGTTCATTAGCTGCCTGCTGTTTTGGTATACGCATCAGCAAGCGGGCCCAATGCTCTAACTGGGAGCGGGATGAACTCTACCCCTACCAAATCGAATATGCCGCTACCGACGCCTGGATCAGCCGTGAGATTTATTTGATGCTGGCAAAGATCAGCCCCGCTGCAACAACTGCTCAATCTGGCTGATGCGGGACTGTTCGATGGCCATGCCTAACGCCCTCCCTTGGTAACCTGCTGCATGCAGGAGCGCCTTATCGACCTGCTGACCGGCCCTGATACAGGCTCTTAACCGGTCATCACAACAATCGGATGTTGCTACGATGGCCCATGTCAGCAGTAATTGGTTACAGCGTGTTGAGTCGCCGTGCCAAGCTGCTATCGATGTTAAAAAACGAACCAACTGTTCTGCCGTCATAGTCATGACATGATCGTAATCATCCCAAAGCTGTTGTGCCACTCGCACTAGTTGACGATAACGCTTAGGTATCGGCAGGGACAACCGTTGCCAATCAACCTGTGTCATCGTCAACGCCCACGCAGCAAAACGCACCATTAGATCGTCTGATCGCATGGCTGCCTGCTCCAATAACCGCAGACTGCCTAGCCACTGCTGCTCATCGGACAGCATTGGGATCAGTTCTGGTACAACAGCAGCCAAGGCACCCCATTGACGGAGCGCTGAGAAATAACATTCCGGATGGGCACTGGCCAGCGCCTTCTCGGTTTCACGCCAGATACGTTCCCCTGCCAAAAAGGCCAGATCACCAGCACCAACCATGGTACGCACCATCCGCACCGTTTCAGGAGCGATGCGAAAACCAAGGTCATGCAACTGTGCCTGAAAACGGGCCAACCGCAGCACCCGCAACGGATCTTCAGAAAAAGCCGGTGATACATGACGCAGCCAACGCTGCTCGATATCACGACCACCACCGAAAGGGTCAATGATCTGACCATGGTCGTCCATGGCCATGGCGTTGATGGTCAGATCACGGCGCGACAAATCCTGCTCTAATGTCACATCAGGCGTAAAACAACAGATAAAACCATGATAGCCGGGTGCCACCTTACGTTCACAGCGCGCCAGGGAAAACTCCTCACCGCTCTTTGGATCGATAAACACTGGAAAGGAGGCTTCGACATGACGAAAACCCTGGTTGATCATCTGTTCGGCCGTGGCTCCGACCACCACCCAATCGCAATCAGCTGATTGTGTCCGCCCCAGCAGGCGGTCACGCACCCAACCACCGACTCGATAACATGGCATGGCGATTCGTCAAGAGCAGGATTGGCAGGAATATTTTTGGCGGTCCGGCGACAGCGGCACGTGGGCCAATCGTTGCAACAGGGCTGGATGCAACAGGCCATTACTGGCCAATAAGGAAGTTAATCGTGGCACCGGACGATTGAAATCGTGCTGATGGCCCTGCTGA
The DNA here is from genome assembly GCA_015229115.1 of Magnetococcales bacterium. Classification (GTDB taxonomy): domain Bacteria; phylum Pseudomonadota; class Magnetococcia; order Magnetococcales; family JADGCH01; genus JADGCH01. The sequence goes on along the minus strand of JADGCH010000138.1, from coordinate 742 downwards.
TCAGTGACCCTACCCCCGCCGCACTGTACCAGCAACACACCGGCACAAACATCCCATTCGCTTTTAGGCGTCAGTGTAAAGGTCAGATCATAGTGACCACTGGCGACCAGAGCCAGCTTATAGGCCACCGATCCCATGGCAACCAGCTGCAACTCATCGCGATAAGATTGCCATTCGCCACGTTTTGTTTCGGACTGACTCGAAAGACAACGGGATCCCTGTAGTTGCTGTCGTGTACTGACATAAACAGGATGCCCATTGAGACAGCTGCCCTCCTGATGCCAAGCGGTAAACATCTGATCCTGAGCTGGATTGTAGACACAGGCCAGCAGTGGTTGCCCCTGCTCCACCAAGCCAATCGAAACAGCAAACTGAGGTTCACCTCGAATAAATTCCCTGGTCCCATCGATGGGATCGACAATCCAGACACGCTGTTTATCCAAGCGGGATGTATCATCGGCGCTCTCCTCCGACAACCAACCATAATGGGGCGTTGCCTGCATCAATTGCTGTTGCAGCAGGTTATTAGCTTCGATATCAGCCTGTGTGACTGGATTATTGATCCCCTTGCTACCAACCCAGCTTTGTGGATCGGGACTATCACCGGGACGATAATAGCGCATGATCAACGCGCCAGCCCGCCGTGCTGCCGTTACGGCAAGATCCATCAAGGCCTGTTCCATGGGCATCACTCCACTGGCATCATGACATCAAAGTCATCAATTGAGGTAAAGCATTTTGA
>JADGCH010000137.1 GCA_015229115.1 Magnetococcales bacterium | reverse complement strand
CCTTGGAAAGAATGACCAGATGATCCGTGTGAAAAATACGATACTCTGGCGACTCCTGTGCGAGATATTCCCTGTCCTGTGAGTCTAGAGGGAGAACCGTGATTTCCACCCTCCGATGGTGCAACCAGACGGGTAAATTTAGGGTGAGCTGCTCAGGAGCATTTTCAACAATTTGGTGCAGAACATTCATGGCCACTCCCTCAGGATGTCAATAACGGCTCTTGAACGCAAAAGAGTCGCCACCAAAAATGTGGCAGGCATTGCGACCGGCTTTTTTGGAACGATACATCGCTTCATCGGCGCATTTCAGCAAGCCATCGAGATGATCCGCATCCTGGGGAAAGAAAGCCACCCCGAGTGATCCGGAAATGTAGGTACTCTGACCTTCCAGCAGAAATGACTCGTTGAGACGCTCCAGAATGTGACGGGCTGCCTGGATGGCCTGTTGCTCGGTGACACGGGGCAGAATGACGGTAAATTCATCGCCACCGAGCCGGGCTATGGTATCGATATCGCGCAGACAGGCCTGGATTCTGGTGGCCGATGCCTTCAGCAACTCATCGCCAGCGGCATGACCGAGGTTGTCGTTGACCCACTTGAACCGGTCAAGATCGATAAAAATCAAGGCTGTCTGATTGTTATCCCGACGAGCCTGATCAAGCGTATAGGCCAGCGTGGTCATAAACATGGCACGATTGGGAATGGCTGTCAGGGCATCGTAATGGGCCTGGTGAAAAATCTTGGCCTCGGCCTCCTTGCGCTCGGTAATGTCGCGCAAAATACCGGTAAACAGGATGCGTTCCTTGAGCCGGACATCGCTGATGTTGAGCTCAATGGGAAAGGTGCGCCCATCCTTGCGTTCGGCAATCAGCTCCCTAACCACGCGCATGGGGTTGTGCGGGCGCCCGGACTGCAGCGACTCAAGGTAGCGTGACAGATGCTGGTCGTGTGCCTCACGGTAGGGAGAGGGCATCAGCATTGAGACGTTACGCCCCAGCACTTCCTGGCTGCTGTAGCCAAACATCCGGGTCATCGCCAGATTGACCGACTCGATCACACCGGTCTGGTCAATGACGATGATGGCGTCGGCAGCGGTATTGACAATGGCCTCAAGACGGGCATGTCCCTCAGCCACCGCCCGCTGGGCCGAACGGTTGTCGAGCGAGAGACGGATACGCTGCTGCAGCACCACCCAATGGATTGGCTTGATGATGTATTCCTCGGCGCCAGCGGCAAAGGCTTTCTCGACCGATTCGTCGTCGTTCTGACCGGTGATCATGATGATGCCTACATCAGAACCGTTGATGCTGCGCCGGATCTCGATACAGGCACGAAAGCCATCGACCACCGGCATGTTGGCATCCATCAGGATCAGGTCTGGCGATTGCTCGCGAAACTTGCGCACCGCATCCCGGCCATCTTCGGCCGTGATCACCTCATAGCCCTGCTGCTCCAGAAAATCCTGGATCATCTTGCGTAGGGAACGGGAATCATCCACCACTAGAATACGGGCCACAGTATCACTCTCCTATCCATCCCTCTCCTATCTGCGGCAGACGATCGCAGAAGCGGGCCCGGTAGAGCCTGCGGGACAACGTCTCCGGTGAATCCTGAAAAAAAGCACGGGTATGAAGGACATTATGGCTGATCAGACCCCAACCCGCTTCCAGCCGCCCCCTGAATTGATAGGGAGAGGGCTGGTCTAGCAAGGCTTTCAGGGCCGCCACCGCCTGTTGCGTGGCGGCATCGCTGCGCCAGCGGATGCTGCGGGTGCGATTGGTAAAGCGCATGTGCAGGGTGCCATCGGCCTGTAACGAAAAGACCGGGCCACACCGGTCGGGGCGAACCACGCTACCCTGCTCTACCCGGGCTGGAATGGTCATGACATCGTCCGCCATCAGGGCACGGATGTAGTCTGGATTCTGGTCACGTAGCTGGATATAGACCACCTCATGATCAAGCAGCTCATTTTCGCCACCTGTCCCGGCTGGCTGCTCGCAATGCAGACACAGGGTTCTGACCGGCCGATCCGGTGGGTTATAGTAGCCATCGGTGTGCCAGCCAATGGCCGTGCCCTGCTGATAGGGAATATAGGCCGCAAAAGGCTGGTAGGCCGATCCGCCGGGCGTCAGGGCCGATAGCCCCTCCGATCCGGCGCCAAGATGATGATCCGGATCCTGCAGCCCAAGCTGGGCTGTTATGGCTGGTAGCAGTTGGTGATGGCTTGTAACAGGCGTCACAATACGGTAGATTGCCATGTTGGCCTTAGCACATCGGTCGAGAATGGCCCTCTTTTCTGCAGTCGTCAGGGCGAACGGATCGCTGATCTCGACCAGCAGGTCGGCCGTGGCCGTTGGGTAACGGGCCAGCTTGCGCTCTTTCCAGCGTCGGTAAGGATCGTCGTTGAGGGGGGTGCCACTGTCCATAATCGTATTGTACCATTGAACCTCCATCAAAGCGAATCCTGTCATGCGCAAAATTGGTCTGATTTCCCTTGGATGTCCCAAAAATCTGGTCGACAGCGAGCTGATGCTGGGCCAGTTTCGTCAGGCTGGTGACCAGATCACGGCTGATCCACAGCAGGCCGATATCCTGATCGTCAATACCTGCGGCTTCATCGGCGATGCCGAGCGGGAATCGCGCCAAGCCATCGACGAGATGGCTCGACTCAAGGCGCGCCATCCGGGACGCAAACTGGTGGTCACCGGCTGCCTGGCCCAGCGCTATGGCGATCAGCTGGTGCAGCAATATCCCGAGATCGACCTACTGCTCGGTTCCGGACAGTACGACCGGGTCATTCCCCTGGTGGCCCAACACGAGACAGGAGCAAGTTGCCAGGTTGAACGCGATGATCCGGGCTACCTACCGGTTGGTGCTACCAGTGGACGTCTTCTGACAACGCCGGCGCATCTGGCCTACGTCAAGATTGCTGAAGGGTGCAACAACCCCTGCTCCTTTTGCATCATCCCGCAATTGCGCGGACCGTTCCGCTCCCGGTCAGTTGATGACATCGTCGCCGAAGTGCAGCAGCTCAGCGCTGGCGGGGTGCGCGAGATCATGCTGGTGTCTCAGGATACCACCCTCTATGGCCGTGACCTGACACCGCGCACCGACCTGGCAACGCTGCTGGAACAACTGGCCAGCCGTACCGAGGTCTGCTGGATCCGGTTGCTCTATCTCTATCCCACCCTGATCACCGAGCGGCTGCTGCGCACCATGGCGGCGCTGCCCAACGTGGTGCCCTATCTCGACATGCCGCTGCAACATGCCCATTCTGACACGTTGCAGCGCATGCGGCGCACCGAACGCAGTGACACCATTCAACGACTGCTGGAGCGTATCGACCAGCATCTGCCGCAGGCAACACTGCGCACCACCCTGATCACCGGTTTCCCGGGCGAAAGCGAGCGTGAGTTTGCGGCACTGGAGCAACTGATCCGACAGGAGCGCTTCGACCATGTCGGTGTCTTTGTCTATTCCGACGAGCCGGAGGCTGCTTCGTCGGCCCTGCCCGACAAGATCCCGCCCAAGCTGGCTGCCAAACGGCGCGACCGCCTGATGACCCTGCAGCAGCAGGTCAGTCGACGTAAATTGGCACGCTGGCGCCAACAGCAAACAACGGTCATGATCGATGGTCGTTCGCGTCAGCAGCCCCAGCTCTGGATTGGCCGCACTGCCGGACAGGGCTACGAGATGGATGGTGTGGTGCTGATTGCCCATCGCGCCCAGCAGCCGCTGGTAGCCGGCCAGCTGGCACAGGTCACCATCACCGGCAGCAAGGATTACGATCTGACCGCAACCGTGGCAACGGTCTGATATGGTGTTTTCAACCGGATATCGCTATCATAGCCATGGTACGGTTGGTTCAGAAACAGGAATCAGGGAACATCAGCAATGCAACTGGCACCTCAAACCCATGATGGCTTCTTCAAGGTGTGGATCAATCATGTTGGCACCCTCCGCACCTTGCTACAGCAGTGGTTACCTCAACCGATACATCATGCCATCAACCTGACAGTTGATCCGGAGGTTCTTGCGGTTAACTATGCCGGACTCTACCATGGGCCTTCTTGTGCCGATTTTCTGATCAGGTTGATGACA
>JADGCH010000136.1 GCA_015229115.1 Magnetococcales bacterium | reverse complement strand
TGGAAGCAGCAGGTACCCGAGCGGATCATCTCCAGACAGGCCAGCCGACTACCCCAGTACACATCCTCCTCGTTCAGCCGGGCTTCAGCAGGCCAGATGCGCTGTCGTAGCCACTCCATCAGCGGCATATCGTCGCCAAAGCCACGAAACAGGGTCATGGCGGCATGAGTGTGACCATTGACCAATCCAGGTGTCACGGTCATACCAGCGGCATCCAGACAGGGCGTGCCGTCATCTGGCGGGCAGAGGGTGACATCAATGGCGCTAATCCGCCCTTCGGCGACGGCAATGTGGGTCAGACCGGTACCGGGCAACCAGGCATTTTTGACAAAGAGAGTATTCATCCAGCCAGAATACCACAGAGCAGCCGGCAAGACAATATCACCGAGCCATGACAACATTTTTCTTGAATGATGACAGTCATTATGCTACAAACGATAATTTTCTTAATCAATGGTCCAATGAAATGGTGATTATGATGAAGTTACCAGCGATGATGGCACTGGTCAGCCTGCTGTTGGCGGGCCTGTCCCACGCCGGATCGGACGAATCTGGCGCCGATGCCGCCGTGGCCACCATGGGGTCTACCCGTCTGTCGGCGGCGGAGCTGCGCGCCCTTGTCACGGCTCTGGATGCCGACAGCCGTGCCGCTCTGCAGGCCAATCGCTCGCTGCTGGAACAATTGGTGCGGCAGGAGTTGGTGCGTCGCGCCGCGATACAGCGTGCCAAAGAGGCCAAACTGGATCGCGATCCTATGGTTCAGACCGCCATGACGCGAGCGGCTGATCAGGTCTTGTTGGCCGCCTACACGGCGCGTCAGGTCGACCCAGGACCTTCCTACCCATCGACGGCCGAGGTCAAAAGCTTTTTTGACGCCAACCGCGAGCGCTTCCGCAAGCCGGATCGCTACCATCTGGCGCAGATTTTTCTGGCCGATACCCAGCCTAAAGTGGCTCAGGAAGCGATGCGCCTTTATCGCAAACTGGCAGAGAGTCCGAAAAAATTTGGCGAGATGGCGCGCACGCTGTCACAGCATGCCGAGAGTGCCGCACGGGATGGTGATTTAGGCTGGGTCGAGGAAGGGACTGTGCTGCCAACCTTGATGCCGCTGTTGCGCTCCATGAAGCCGGGCGACATCGCCCCGCCGGTGGCTACCGCCGCGGGATGGCACATCATGCGCCTGATTGAATCCGAGACCGGACGCCATCCTTCGTTGTCGGAAGCCGACAAGGCCATCCGGGCGCTGTTGCGTGATGAACGCATGCGCCGTGGGGAGCAGGAATGGGCTGAAAAGATGGTGCGTGACACACCACCGCAATTGCACTGGGATCAACTGAAGCTGGAGTAATCGGGAGTGATCAGACCTTACATCAAACCATTATCCACAGCCTTGCTGCTTGGGCTGTTGGTGGCCGACCCTATCTGGGCCGAACAGGAAGGGGGTACGACCGATCAGGAGGTCGCCACCAGTTCCGGCAAACGGCGCGTCAGACGCGGCATGGTGCGCAGTGTTGAATCGTCCGACGTCGACACCACCATCCGGGCGCCCGAGTATCCCCGACTGGGTGAGACGCCAGCTCCCGGTCCTGCGGTGTTACCCTCGCTGCCGCAATCCGGGCCCGATCACTCCCTGTCAGCCGTGAACCGGCTCATGTTGCGCTCGGTTCTGATCACCGGCAATCAGGTACTTTCGGATGACGAGGCGCAAGCCCTGGTCGCTCCATGGCTCAACCGTGAGCTAACCATGGAGGAACTACTGCAGCTCAAGGATGCCGTGACGCAATGGTACATCGAACGGGGCTACGTTACCTCGGGGGCCACGCTACCCGACCAGCAGGTCAGCGATGGCATCGTGCGGTTGCAGGTGGTGGAAGGGCTGCTGGGTGATGTCACCGTACAGGGCAACAAGCAGTTGCGTGCCAGCTACATCACCGAGCGGTTGCAGCCGTCAGCACGTCAGGTGGTTAATATCCACGACATGGAGCAGCAGTTCCAGATCCTACGCCAGAAAGAGATGATTGAGCAGGTCCATGCTGAGTTGCGTCCCGGCTTGACCGCTGGTGAGGCCATCATGGATGTGCGGGTTGAGGAACGGCGTCCCTGGCAGCTGCTGTTCGGTTATAACAACCAGGGCTCTCCCAACATGGGCGCTCAGCGCTTGTCGGTTGGAGCACTGCACCGCAGTGTGCTGGGATGGGGCGACCATCTGGAAGGAGAAGTGATCCATAGCCGTGGCGAAGACAACTACGCCTTTTCCTATAACCTACCATTGGTCTGGTTCGGCCTGCCGGACAGCAGTTTCTTTGTCAAGTCAGGCCATACGGGTAGTTCAGTGATCGTGGCCCCATTTGATGGCATTGGCGTCTCGGGCCGATCGCGTACCCACGCCGTTGGATTGCGTCATGCGCTGTGGAAAACCATGCTGGATGAAGTGGCGGTCAGTGTCAGCCTGCAGCGTCGCCAGAGTCAGACTTTCCTGTCGGGGGCTCCGTACCAGTATACCCAGAGCGATTCTGATGCCCGGACGGTGGTCAACACGCTTAATTTTGGCCAGGAGTGGCATCATCGCGATCAGAACCAGGTGCTAGCGCTGCTCTCTACGTTCAGTAAAGGGCTGAACCTCAACGGCACCACCCAGTTACCCAACGAACCCGATGGCCGGTTCCTCGCCTGGCTGGGGCAGATCCAGTGGGCGCGGCGATTACCTTTTCTCGAAAGTCAGCTGATTACACGCTTGGCTTATCGCTGGACCACCGATCCGATGCTGGCGACGGAAAAATTCACCCTGGGTGGTGTCGATACCGTGCGCGGCTACCGTGAAGGATTGATCTCGCGTGACCAGGGTGTATTGGCCAATCTTGAGTGGCGCGTGCCGACACCGCTCAAGGTGCCGTTGCCGCTGGTCAGCGATCCCAACAGCGATGGCACGATTTCGCTGGCCCTGTTCAGCGATGTCGGCAAGAACTGGGACAGAAAGCAGACCCATACCGAACTGCCGCGTCTGGCCAGTGTCGGAGTGGGGCTGCTGTGGGAGATCAACCGTGATTCGAGCGTGGCCATCTATCTGGCCGAAGCGCTTAATAACGTTCGTCACAGCAACGAGGACTTGCAAGACCGCGGCGTGCACTTTCGTGTGACACTGGCTCCTTTCTAGCCTGTAGGGGAAATCAAACCGATGAACAAGCTGTTTTGGGCTTTCCGTAGCTACCCCCTCACCCCCCAACCCCCTCTCCCACAGGTGGAGAGGGGGAGGCATGAGGTGATCCGTCTTACCCTCTCCCCTTGTGGGAGAGGGCAGGGTGAGGGGCGCGGCAATGTGGCAGCAAAGGTGTCCCTGCTTAAATGGCAGAACCTATTTTGGTTAATAGGGCTATGTGTATGGAGCTCTGTTGCGCAGGCCGCCGATTCTGTTTCGGAGCGGATTGCCGAGCTGACCGCACGGGTCGCCTCCTATCAGGCGATAGGTTATTATCCCGAGGCTAAAAAGCAGCTCGACCAGGCCCAGGCGCTGCTGACCGATCGTGCGGCGGCCATCGATCAGGTCCGGCTGCTGGCCGCCTGGGGCGACTGGCTGCTCAATTCGCATCAGGAAGACGAGGCCATCAAGAAGCTGCTGGAGGGGGTGCGACAGATTGACGCCACACCCGAGCTGCAGCCGCAGCAGCTGCTCAAGGGGCAGTTGCTCAACAACATCGGCAATGCCTACATGGTGCAGAAGCGTTACAGTCGCGCCGATGCCAGCTATCAGCAGGCGTTGCAGACCGTCGCTGGCCTGGATGGACGGCTGTTGCTGGAGGCCGAGATCCACCATAATCAAGCACGGGCTGCGATGCGCAAGCGCGAATTTGCACGCGCCGCCAGCGAGCTTGACACGGCCGCAACGCTTTACCGCGCCGTGCCGGATCAAAAAATGCGTGGCTTTGGTCTGGTGTCGCTGGGGCGCATTGCCCTGGATGTCCGGCGTGCCGACCCCGCTGTTAACCAGCATTTGGTGCAAGCTTGGCAGTTGCTGACGGCAGGGGGTGAGCTGGCGCGCCAGTCCGGCGATGACCGCACCCTGTCCTATGCTCTCGGCTATCAGGGGCAGGGTTATGAGCTGGATGGTCGGCTGGGAGAAGCGATTCAGCTCACTCGGCAGGCGTTGTTCCATGCCCATGCAGCTCAG
>JADGCH010000135.1 GCA_015229115.1 Magnetococcales bacterium | reverse complement strand
CGACCGCCATTTTATCACATCACGGGCTCGTTGTCCCCATTCTGCGACAGGCTCTCTACCTCTGTTTCTGGCCGGTGGTAGTTTTCCGGATCCCAGTATTCGTGCATGGCATCAGGGTGCCACTGATCGGCATATTCACCGATTCCAGCGGCCTGTGGCTCCATGCCAGCCCAGAGGCCCAACGGCCAGTAAAGCAGTATTACCAGGTAGAGACAGGCAAGCCGCATAACGCCCACAGTCGCGCAGGAAGTTCTCCCAATGTGCCTACTTGAGTCGAGTAATAATCGGCCCCCCACAAAAGAATCGTCAGTATCAGGATAAAAGCAGCGGGACGCCAGCGATGGTCGATGTGTTTCCAGTCAGCCAAGGCGCGTAATCGTTCCCGGTCCTGGTGTAAAGCAGGCCTGATCCAGTTGCGTGCGTCATGAAAAGACAGGCTTTTGGTGGGACATTCCGTCACACAGCGGCCACATCCCATACATTCGCTGGTATCAACCCGTCCCTGGTGGGCCAAGCCCATTTTCCACACCGGGATATTCATGTCGCACACTTTGACGCATAAGTCACATTGGGTGCAACTCTCAGCATGATAATCAATGCGAAACGCACCAACACGGTTGAGCAATCCAAAGGTTGCCCCGTAGGGACAGAGAAATCGACAGTAACCCCGGTTACCGATCCAGGGAGACAAAAGAAAGGTGGCGAAATAAGGTAGGGCCACCATCAGGGCAAAAAAACCCAGATAGCCGGTGGTGATGTTATTGCTTGGTCGTGTCATGGCAATCATGGCGCCAAGATACAGGATGAACCAAAACCATTTTATGTGGCGCAATCGCCAGGCCCAAGCACTGCGCGGCACATGATTGATGTGGCGGAACGGGAAACCAACCACTTCGCGTATCGCCACACAAGGGCAGTTCCAACCGCAAATGATCCGCCGCCCAAACAAAAACACCGCCACCAGCACCAGAAAGAAGGAGATTGTCCCTGGTGTATGCAACGATGGAAAGGCTGGCAACATTCCCAAATAACCCACATAGGGTTCAATAAAAGGAAACAGCCATGGGATCAACCACCAAAGCACTGTGACATTGGCTACCAGGAAGATTAACCGCTTGCGGGTATAAGGGTTTTTCTCAGCATGGATACGCCACAAACCAAAAACCAGGATCAAGGCATATTCAGTATAACGGTTGAGCCCTATAGGGCTGCCGAATCCATAAAACCAGGTTTCGTTCAGCCAGCCAGCGATGGCCCAGCTGAAGGCGATCAGAGACAAACCTTTGACCCACCAACGATAGTGACCTGCCAACGAACGCTGCTGATCTACCGGCATGAATCGTTGCGATCGTAGCGTTCTGGTGGCTTCCATGGTGTCTTTCCTTCATTGATCAACCAATAGTTATTCTAATATTCAACTATTCAGTTAAATATGTCAATCATTTTTTGTCAATTCCAACGGAAGGTTGGGAAATAAGGTGATAAGACGCTGCCAATCTTCTGGCCGATCAACATCCCACACCGTTTCTGGTTCAGACCAGCGCCACCCTAAAGCGGTTAACCGTGTTCTAGTGTCAGTCATCACTCGTTGGGTACTCCAAGCCATATCATCGAAGACCATGGGGTGAAAACGGCGCATGGCAGCCAGAAAATAGCCTCCATCCTCGGTAGGCAAAAAAAAAGCATCTCTGCCACTCCGTAACGACTGAGAGGCTTGTTGCAGATGGCCTACGGTGAGGATGGGGCAATCGGTCCCGATAACCAGAGAACCGCTGGCCGTTGTTGTCGAGTTGAGGGCAGTTCCCATGCGCAGCCCTAAATCTCCATCAGGCTGTTGTCGCAGGATCAGGGGATAGGCAGCCGTTTCATGAGACAGGTTCGGTTGAAACAGGACAGGCGTACACCAGAGCGTGACAGGACCGATGGCAGCCCTGAGGGCCGTCAATACAGTTCGTTTGGTCATCCATTGTTGCAAACGTGCGGCCCCTTGTGGACCAAGGCAGGGAATCAGGCGTGTTTTGACTGCTCCTGGCATAGGCGCTTTAGCCAGGATATGGACAGCCACTTCAAACACCGCGCCGCAAATCTCCATACCAACGCACCAGCCGCTCTGGAGCAACACCCAACCAGTAGGCCAGACGCATGCCCCACATGAGGCCAATTGTGGTCCAGATTCCGTGACGCTGCCAACGTCTTCCCGATGTCACTACAGGCGTGCGGATGCATAAAGGAGAAGATAAGGATGCTTTTGCCAAACGGCAGAAGGCAATATCTTCCATGATGGGGATTTCGGGGAAACCTCCCAGTTGCCAAAACTGGTCACGACTGACAAAGATGGCTTGGTCCCCGGTGGCGATGCTGGTCAGACAGGAACGCAGGTTCATGAGCAGGGCTACTATGCGTAATAACGGATGATGACCGGTAATGTCTACTCTAAACCACCCCCATAGGTGGTGTGATGTGGTCAGTAAAGCCAAGATGTTGCCATTGGGATCTTCTGGCAGCCAGGTATCGGCATGCAAAAAGAGCAGGAGCTCTCCTTGAGCATGCCTTGCACCGGTATTCATCTGCAAGGCCCGTCCTCGTGCGCTTGTCACAACGATATCAACCCAGGGGACCACCCGTTGCGGGGTACCATCATGGCTGCCACCGTCCACCACAATCACTTCGACAGAACGCTGGCGCCAGGACTGGATCCTGGTCAGCATCGCAACAATTTCTTCGGCTTCGTTCAGGGTGGGTATGACAATGGAGAGTGCAGTCATGCCAGAGCTCCTCCGCAACCACTGCCCTGGCCAACCGTACAACCGTAACAGTGGTTGCCAGTTCGGATGGGTTGTCCTGTCAAATCCTGATTCATCAACTCTGACAAGTAGACCTCTTCTCCACGGTTGATGCCAATGGGGAGGCCAAGCATCTGATTGAAATCACAATCATAGACCATGCCTTGCCAATTGACTGAAATCAGTGTTCGACACATCACCTTGTTCAGGTTATCCTGGCAATGATTCAATTGAAGCAACGTATGGTATGGTGCCAATTGCTGGTCTGCGCGCAGACGCTCGGCAAATCGTCCCAGGGGCATGTTGGTCATGACCCGCAAGTGCGAGAAGCTGATCCCATAACGTTGGGCCAACTCACGGCGATAATCGGTTTCCAGTTGTTGTTGGGCTGGAGGCAGTACTGGCTGTTGTGGATTATAAACCAGATCAAGCAGCAAATTGCTACCCAGTACGCCATATCCGAGCGCATTCAAACGGCGTAAAGCTGCCAGACTGCTGGAAAAAGCACCGTTGCCTCGTTGTCTATCAACGTTTTCCATGAGATAACAGGGTAACGATGCGACGATATGGATACCATGTCTGGCCAGGAACTCAGGCAGATCCTGCTGACCATCTTCTTCCAGAACCGTCAGATTGCAACGATCGATGATCTGAACATCCAGGTCATGTAGCAACGTGATCAAACGACGGAACTCAGGATTCAATTCTGGCGCACCACCGGTAAGATCGACGGTGGCAATAGACTGGTTTTTTACAAACTGCTGCACGACAGTCATGGTTTCCCAATTCATGACCTCATGACGCTTCGGTCCAGCCATCACATGGCAATGAAGGCAGGATTGGTTGCATCGATAACCTAAATTGACTTGCAGCGTGGTTAAATAACCTCGATCTATGGCTGGAAAAGGTTGTCTGTCCACGTGGTTCACCAACGGCGGTTAATGGTGTATTCACCAATTTTGGCTTTAATGGGCAGTAACAGTAGAGCAGACAGAGGTTGGCACTGTTCTGGTGCGCGTAAATGTTCCAGACCAATTTCCATCTCCTCGTGTCCTTCGGCTGGTTGTGGCCAATAAGTTCCCATAACCCTGTCCCACCACGAAATATTGAAACCAAAATTCATATTAGTTTCAGGTGATAAATGAGAATGATGTGAACGGTGCATGTCCGGTGTCACCACCAGCCAACGTAATACCCGATCCAGACTTTCTGGCAGGAAAATGTTACCATGATTGAACATGGCCATGGCGTTCAATATGACCTCGAAGATCAATACTGCCATGGGCGAAGCACCAATGACATGAACGGCAGCCAGTTTGATCCCCATGGAAAGCATGATCTCCAGAGCCTGTCTCAGAATGAATGAAAAAAGCCGCCACAGAGACACGCTGGCCTCA
>JADGCH010000134.1 GCA_015229115.1 Magnetococcales bacterium | reverse complement strand
CGATAGTTCTGGTTAAAGACTGGATGATGCCTCTTAACGGTGACGTAAACATACTGGTTAATGGTGCTACTGAAGACAGCACCATAGTCATGGCGATAATACTCTTTCATGTCGGTACCGCCACCGGCGAAACTAATACGCAGGGGAGTTTTGACGATGACCAGATTGACAGCTGACTTTTCAGCCATGTCTGAGATCCCATTGGTATGGAATATCATTGTTAAACGGATCAATATAAATCAGTTCATTGCGGTCATGAGGTAGGGTAGCGCAATTAGCGAGGATGGCCATTTTATCGCCATAGGTCTTGTAACCATTGGTAATACCGGGAGGAACTTGTACAAGACAATAATTGTCTTCACCGATAAATAATTCCATTAATTCTCCTTGGGTCGGTGAACCAGGACGATTATCGTAAAGAACCAATTTGACCATACCGACAATGACACAGTTGTTGAGAGTCATTTCCTTGTGAATATGCCAAGCCTTAATGACTCCCGGATAGCCACAAGAAAAATAGATCTCACCAAATTTTAGAAAGTGATCGTCCGTTGCTTTGAGCATGTGTAGGATCATGCCACGCTCATCGCATATTTTTCGGAGAGAAATAACTTTAACGTCATGGATCACTGTTATAGCTCCTTTTTACTCAATCCAATTGCATAGATACTCGACCACGCCAGTAAGCCAGGATATCAACAAGAATTTGGCTGAATGGTATCCTAGGCTTCCACCCAGTCATCTGTGTAAACTGGCTAGTGTCAGCAATCAACAAAGGTGTATTGGTTGGACGGACATAGATTGGGTCAATCTCGTAATGAATACCACCAGCCGTTGACAGGGCAATCAGCATTTCGAGAGCTTCCCTGAAAGTATGGATGCTATCCTCGTCTTCCGATCCAATGAGGTAGACTTCCTCTGACTTGCATTTTTGAACTGCCAGCCAATAAGCCCTGACGATATCCTGAATGTGGGTGAAATTACGCCTGGTATCAATATTACCCACTTTCAGTAACGGTTCTTGCAGCCCAGCTTCGATGCGGGCAATCTGGTAGGCATACCAAGGCAAACCGAAAACCTTCTCGCGTCTCGGTCCCTCGTGGTTAAACACGCGGGTGCGAATAACGTGCAAGCCATAAGACTTATAGTAGACATAACCAATCAGATTCTGGGCAATCTTCGAGACGGCATAAGGATTGAGAGGACGCAACATGGTTTCTGGGCGGATGGGCAGCTCTTCCGCATGTACTTCACCATATTCATCACCAGATGCAGGAATATGAACAATTGTCGGTAACTTGAAATGGTGAATAGCGTCCAGCAAATGAACGGTGGCATTATAGTTGACCTGCATGTAACGAATGGGGTGTTTCCAGGATGGGGCGATAAAGCTTTCTGCCGCAAAGTGAAAGAGGACATCGGGACGGACCTGATCAATCAGGTGACGCACACCAACGGGGTCCGTAAGATCGCAATCAACCATGGTAATGTGATCAAGCTGATGACGAATGTGATCCATACGGGATAAATGCCACCTTTTAACACCGAAAATCTGGTGATCTTCTCCCAGAGACAGGATATAATCCAGCATGTGAGAACCAGCAAATCCAGTGACACCCGTAATCAGGATACGCATCATTCAAAACCTTGTCCATCAAAGACGATTGCACAATCGGTTGATCCACCAAACCAGCGGATGATCAGGGTCCACCATACCAAACGGCATAGCAGCCTGTCTTGCCGCCTCTCCATCCCGTTCATCATCACCCAGAAACCACGTTCTGCTGAGATCAAGGTGAAAATCTCTTTGTGCCTGAAACAACATGCCAGGCTGTGGTTTGCGACAGAAACATCCTTCATTCCAGTCATGCGGGCAGTAGTAGATGGCATCAATGTGACCACCAGCTTGCCGTACATCAACCTGCATGCGCTGATGCAGCTGTTGCAGATCATCCAGTGTCATGGCTCCGCGAGCCACTCCTGCCTGGTTGGTAATGATGACCACCAGGAAGCCATTATCACGCAATTGTCGCAAAGCATCAAGGGCACCCGGAAGCCAGTGCCACTCATCCCAGTGACGTACGTAGTGGGCTCTTGGCATACGCTGATTTAAAACACCATCACGGTCCAGAATGACGGCAGGCTGTCTGGCCAGAAATTGTTCAGTCAAGGGCAAGCGACGCAAGTCACCAACACTGTAGTAACGATGTTCCGTCAGGAATGCAGCCAACTGCTGATTACGAACAAGCTGTGGATAGATTTCCTTTTCCAGAGAACAGTTTTCTTCTGGTAATTGCTCAAAAATTTCACGGTGAGCAATCAAGAAACCGATATCAACGCCTTGTAAACCGGTTGATTGTCGTGTTTTATCGTAGATAGTGACCAAGTTATTTGGACCAATACACATATTGTCACGACTATAGCCATCGCGATTGGCATAAACAGTCACCTGCGCCAGTGTACCCAATTGCACGAATTGCTGCCACAGCTGTTCCCACGGTATAGGCCAATAATTATCACAGTAGAGTAGCAAGGATAGAGGTTCAATATGGGGTAGTGCTTTGCGTACACGACTGCCCGTATCATCTTCAACAGGTGTAACATGATATTGAATGGTAACGCCAAACCGGCTACCATCGCCAAAGTGACTGATGATTTGATCGGATAGATAACCAAGCAATAATAGAATACGATCAAAACCACGGGTGCGGAGCAGTTCGATGAGGTATTCCAGAAAAGGCCGACCATGAAACGGGATCATTGGTTTGGGGCAATGATCCGTCAACGGGGCCAGCCTAGTTCCCCGGCCTCCTGCCAAAATGACAGCTTGTTTTGGTCTGGATAGGGACATTTACGATGCCGATCTGAGTTTGAAATTCTCAATCCATTCCTGGATCAGTATAATATGTCCTATCGGAAAACCAGATTGTGACAGACGAACTCTGAGGTCCTTGTTGCCTGTTAGAACCAACGCGGATTCTGTTTTTGTCAGCGCAACAATGTCTTCAGCAGTGGTAGTTATTATGATAGGTACATCTGGCCACGAAGCGAAGATCTCCTGTTTGATGGTGGCGGGGTCATCCATTTCCAGACAGCATAGCACCAGCCGTCCATCTGGGATATCACGTACTTGCTCCACGATACCTTGAAGCCAAGCCAGCCGCACATATTGTTGTTCCCATGCAGAAAAACTTGAATCAAGAATGTGAATCTTTGCAGGATCCTGCCATAGACAGGACAATTTTAACAACTCAACAGCTGACACATAGTCGCGGTTGGTATGTTTGCTATAATAACCCGAGCTCAATATGCGCGCTCTTGTAATATGATGGTTAATCAAACTCATAGCCTCGTGGAGCAACCACTCAGGTACGGTATGATACCCGAATGATCTTATGACCATCATCAGGGCATATTCAAGACCATTGCTGTACCAGTCAATTTTTTTTGTTACGTTATTGTCCGATTCTTGGCCATTCGGTACCAACTCGGGCGGATGAACACGTACCCAGCGATAGAATGGATCTGGATCGAAGTAGATATCCCCATAATCCAACATCCTAAAAGCAAGAAAATAAATAAAATAAAACTCATGGTTGTTATAACAAAAATGGCTAACATGCTCAGTAGAGAGTACAACGATGTCCAGAACAGCACCACTGGTTAGCATGATCTTAAATAAATCAATGCTATCCATCTTCCTAAATCTCTTTTTTTCAGTACTTAAAATCCCTCCGACGGTCATCGGTGTAGAACGATGAGCGTTATACACTTGGCATGTTGTGTAATAAGCAACAATATCTCTATTTTCTTCCATAAAATAAATAATTTCAGTTATCTTTTCTGGAATAAGCTGGTCATCATCTGCGAGGTAGACAGCATATCGACCCAGAGCAGCCCTTAACAATGATATCATACATCGACTTGCGCCAATGTTCTTGGGGTAGCGAATAGCCCTAATCATAGGTAGTAAGGCCTTCATCTCACAGATTACATCCCATGTGTGATCTGTTGACCCGTTGTCCCCGATCAACAATTCAACTTTAATTGTCCAGTTGTTGAGGAAAGATAACTGATTCAGCGTATACCGCAACATTTCAGCGCGGTTATAGGTGGGCATGTAGATGGTGAGGAGGAAATCAATCATAAATTTAGAGTAACTGTTCAGCCCTATCTTAACAGCAGGATCAAAACACCACAAAGCAAAACGA
>JADGCH010000133.1 GCA_015229115.1 Magnetococcales bacterium | reverse complement strand
GATGTCCGACAGCATCTCGGTGTTGCGCAACAAGGGCGACGGCACCTTTGCGACCCGAATTGACTATACCACGGGTACTTCTCCCTATTCAGTCAGCTCTGCTGATGTCGATGGTGATGGCTGGTCCGACCTGTTGGTCGCTAATAAAACCTCCGGAACTGCCTCAGTATTGCGTAACAAGGGCGATGGCACCTTTGCGACCAAGGTCGACTATACCACTGGCTCTGGTTCCTATTCGATCAGTGCCGCCGATGTCAATGGTGATGGCTGGGTCGACATGATCGTGGCCAATCAGGATGCCAACAATGTTTCTGTACTGCTTAACAACGGCCAAGGCACCTTTATTGGCAAGGTTAATTATGCCGTTGGCACCCGTCCCTATTCAGTCAATATGGCCGATGTGGATGGTGATGGTCGACCTGATTTATTGGTAGCCAACCAGGGTTCCAGTACGGTTTCACTGCTGCGCAACAAGGGTGATGGTACCTTTGCTGCCAAAGTTGACTATACGGCTGGCACCAATCCCACTTCAGTCAATGCCGCCGATGTCGATGGTGATGGTCGCCTCGACTTGTTGGTGGCCAATGGGGGTGCCAGCACGGCCTCAATCCTGTTCAACAGGAGTGTGCCCTTTCTTGACTTTGCTACGGTTGATGATAGCGGTCGTGTCCGTGATGACAATATCACCAGCCAGAGCAACGCACTGACGTTGTCACTCTATCTGGACAGCAGCGATCTGAAATGGGGTGCGGTAGCACTTTATGATGACAGTAACAACAACAATGTCATCGATACAGGCGAATTGCTGGCCACCACTACGGCTAGTGGTGCCCTGTGGACAACCGATGTGTCATTGGCAGCAGGAACACACCTCATCAAGGCTGTGCCCATGACCATGGATCAAACGGTGATGGTCGATGGGGTGTCGAAAACGCTGGTCATTGACACAGCAGCTCCCATCATAACCTTTGCGACGCCAGTGGATCAATCTAGTATTACCAGCCTTGCACCAACGTTGCGGGGCACGATTATTGATCAGACCACCTGTGACATGCAACTACAGATCTTTGACCAGACCAGCAAACACTATCTGGTGCGCAAAGGTGGTCTATGGAGTGACGTAGGCACGATAGCTGACTGGAGCTACGTGGTGCCTGTCAAGAACAGTGGGAGCTTTAATTGGAGCCTTGCTGCGGACAGCAGCTGGCCCTATAACCACGTCTACACCGTCACCGCCAAGGCGATCGACTTGGCTGGCAATGAAACCCAAAAGAGCGTTACGTTTGGTTATGGTGCAAAAATTGGCAGCCGCATCACACTGACCCAGCAGCTCTATCAGATCAACCCAGAGCAGGTTGTTACCCTACAGGGAACACTGGAACGCAAGGATGACAAGCCCTGGGATCGTGATATCTCGGGTCAAACGGTGCAGTTACTGCTCAAAAGTCCCGATGGCACAGAACAGACCTTGGTCACGACCACCGATGCCACGGGTCAGTTCAAGTTCAGCAATCTGACCGGTTTCAGTCAAAAAGGCAGTTATACCGCACAGATCAGCAATACGGGCGATCCGTTGATGGAAACGGCCAAGATCGGTGCCGATGTGCGTGTCGGACCACCAGTGGGCTATGTCATTTTGGTGCAAGGGCTGCTGCAGACTGGATCATCAGCGCCGGAAGGGTTGCTGGCCCATAAGAAGAGCACCAACCGCATCTACCAGGCGTTACTGCGACGGGGGTTTACGGCGGACAACATTCGCTACCTGAACATTGATACCGCATCTCTGGGAACGGATCCAGCAGGCAAACAGGTTGACTACCGCAATCTGCCCGGGGTGCCTTCCGGGTCGATTGGTAATCCCGATTTTCTGCCCAGTCGTGCCAATATCCAGAATGCCATTGAAGCCTGGGCCTATGACAAGATGACCGCTGCGGCCGCACCGCTCTATCTCGTTATGGTCGACCATGGTGGCCCGGAGACCCTTTACATCGGCAGGGATAACAACGAGGGCAGGATCAGCTCCATCGATCTGGCCAGCTGGATGAATAAGCTCGATAGCAAACTGGCAGCAGCGGGCAGTGTCGGCAAGAATGCCTTAGCCCAGCCCCAAGTCGCCATTGTCGGTTCCTGCTACTCCGGTAGTTTTGTCGACAATCTATCGCGTGATGCGGGCAACAACAAAAATCGCATCGTCATCACCAGTGCTACCGCCAAGGAACGCTCATTCCGTGGTGCTACCGAGGCCGACGGCGTGCAGGATGGGGAACTGTTCCTGCAGGCTCTGTTTCAGAATCTTGGCCGTGGCAAGAGCCTTTACGAAGCCTTTACTGCGGCTACCAATACGGTCGAGTCAACCCCGGGCATCATGAATAACGCCAGTAATGCCAGTGGTAACAGTTCTGCCGAGCGCATTCTGCAGAAAATCGTTGACGTCAGCGGCCAGCATCCATTGCTGGATGACAATGGCGACAAGCTGGGCAGCAATGCCTTGGCGACCATGACCGGTCAGGATGGTGCTGTGGCCAAGGAGCTGTTCCTTGGGGTCACCCTGGCCAGTCAGAGCAACTCGCTGGAACATCAGGCGCAAGTAGGCCGGGTTGCTGATCCCATCTACGATATCGGCAACGCGACCCATACTCTATTGTGGGCACAGGACAATGGCGGTAGTGGCGGGGTCAATGCCTCCAGCGCCTGGGTTACCGTGGTGGTCCCCAACTTTAAGGTGACAGAGGGCACGGCAGGCAGCAATACCCAGATCAGCCTGGATCTTCCTACCGGCAGCCTCAACTACGATGCCACTGAGCAACGCTGGCAGATCAACAGCAAGGATATCGCCGGGTTTGCTGGTTTTACCATCCCAGGCCGTTATCAGTTGCAGTATTCGGTACGCGATCGTGACACCGGCGAGGTCTCGGCGCCAGTGACCCAGGATATCTACAAGGCCAAGGTTGGTAACCACGCTCCCGGCACGGCAAGCCATCTGAAAACCCTGGGTGAAGGGGGCGATAGCCAGCAGATCAGCCAGATTGGTCTGTTTGACTGGAACGATGTGGTGGACCCAGATCAAGATGAAGTCAGTTATAACCTAGTCATCGCCAAAGACGACAGCTTCAGCGCCAGCGCCATCGTCTACCAGCAGCAGGGGTTGCAACTGTCGCAGTCGCTGATCGACTTCAACACCATCAGGGATCGTGTCGTCGATAAGGAGCGCTATTACTGGCGCGTTGAGACGGTTGACTTTTACGGGTTGAAAAGCACCAGCAGCGCTGCCTCTTTCGTGATTAATTTCCAGAATGACCGTCCGGCTATTCTGGACAGCTTCCTCTACAACAACAGCGATTACAGCGAAGTGGCCGGAGCTACCATCAAGCTCAACGGCCGGGTGATTGGCAGCAGTGCCAGCAACGGTAGCCTGCAGGCCCTATTGCCCGCTGCTGGGGGCACCCTGACCATTGAGAAGGCGGGCTATAAGACACAGAGCATCCCTTTGACGGCATTGACCAGTGGTGAGGTGAGTCAGCGTTTCATAGCCATGGAGGCGGTCAGTTCGGTGGCCTCCCCTACTGGGCTGGATCTGGCTGCTGCCGATGACACCGGACTTTCCAACAGCGACAACATCACCAAAAACAGCAAGTCATTGACCCTCAGTGGTCTGGGTATCAAAGGAGCTGTGGTGACCCTGCTGGATGGGGAGACATCACTGGGAACGGTTGCGGTGGCCAGCAGCGGCAAATGGAGCAAGGATATTGTCTTGTCGACTGGCACGCACAGCATTCGGACCACGCAGAAAGTGGGTGGTATCGTCAGCAATGCTTCAGAAGCCTTGTCAATCACCGTGGACACCACACCGCCAGCCGCCCCATCCATGCCCGATCTGGACAGCGACGACGACAACGGCACCGATCACAGCAACAACATCACCAGTATCACCAAGGGCCTCAACTTCAGCGGTACGACCGACATCGGCGCTCTGGTGACCCTGTTTGAGGACAAGAACAAGAACAAAAAACTCGATGGTGCCGAAAAGGCCTTGGCCACCATGACCACAGGCAGTGATGGCCGTTGGCGCACGGGTGATTTAGCGCTGGCCCTTGGAACACACAGCCTGTATGCCTTCCAGAGCGATGTAGCGGGCAACGCCAGTGTGGCATCGGAGGTGCTCAATCTGTCGATTGTCAAAACCGCCAAACAGGCCGAATTGTGGCTTTACCCGCGTGGATGATACTGCTGGTGAATCTGTTTCAGTCGCTCACTGGCGACATGGGTGTAGATTTCCGTGGTGGATACGTCAGCGTGTCCCAGCATCATTTGCACCGCGCGCAGATCGGCGCCATGGTTGA
>JADGCH010000132.1 GCA_015229115.1 Magnetococcales bacterium | reverse complement strand
AGGCTCACGATCAACTGATCCGCTCCGAACGGCTGGCCGCACTTGGTGGTCTGGTGGCCGGCATCTCCCATGAAATCAAGACACCGGTCGGCATTGGTTATACCGCGGTTACCCATCTAGAGACCGTTACCGATCAATTCATGGCCCTGTACCAGCAGGGGGGCCTGCGTCGTGAAGCGCTGGACAATTATCTGGATAACGTCACCGAAACAACGCGACTGATCAAGGCCAACATCGGCCGTGCTGCCGAACTGATCCTCAGCTTCAAGAATGTTGCCGTTGACCAGACCAGTCAGGAAAAGCGCCGTTTCAATCTGAAGCAGTGCCTCCACGAAATCATCATCAGCCTGGGACCACAAATCAGAAAGACGCCCCATGTGGTGCTGATCGGCTGTCCCGACGACATCGAACTGGACAGTTTCCCGGGAGCCATCTCCCAAATCATCGTCAATCTGGTGGTCAACTCACTGATCTACGCCTTTGCCGACCACCAGCGCGGTGAGATCACCATCACAGCCTATGTTGACCATGACCGTCGCGTTGAGCTTTGCTACCAGGACAACGGCTGCGGCATGGATGAGGCGACGCTGAAACAGATTTACGAACCCTTTTTTACCACCAGAAGGAACCAGGGCGGCAGCGGTCTTGGCATGCACATTGTTTTCAACTTGGTGACACAACAGCTGAATGGCACCATTCAATGCCAAAGCGCCCCGGGCAAGGGCACTCATTTTCGCATTCAATTTCCGTTTTCATGATAGAGAGAAAATTTCGTTATGGTTACCAATAGCCTGGACAACGATCTGCTTTTTCCCGATAGTGACCAACCGGTCCCACCAGTTGCCGACCTCCCGCATCAGCCCGACGATTTGCCATGGAAAATCATGGTCATCGACGATGTCGCAGATGTCCATCATCTCACCACCCTGATCTTCAAAAACTTCCGCTTCGAGGGTTGCCCGATGGAGCTGATCCACGGCTACTCCGGCGCCGATGCCCGGCGGCTGATGCAGCAGCACCCCGACACCGCTGTCATCCTGCTCGATGTAGTCATGGAAACCGAACAGGAAGGCTTGCAGGTGGTGCGCTACATCCGCGACCAGCTCCGCAATCCGCTGGTGCGCATCATCCTGCGCACTGGACAACCAGGACAGGCACCCGAATCAGAGGTGATCGCCAACTACGACATCAACGACTACAAGGACAAGGTCTCCCTGAGTCAGCAGGCGCTGATCACCTCGGTCACGGCCTGCCTGCGCACCTACGCTTTGCTACGCACCATCGAGAACACCCGCAAGGGATTGAAAAAAATCATCGATGCCACCAACCGGCTCTACGAACCTAAATCATTGGGACAGCTGGCCACCGGTATCCTGACGCAACTGTCGGCGCTGATCAACCACGACGACCACAACAACCGCGATAGCAACGGCTGCTTCGTCGCCACCGAAAAGCGTGGTGCCCTGCGCATTTATGCCGCCTCTGGCTGCTATGAAACTCATGTTGGCCAGCCGGTCCATACCGTGGCCACGGACGAAGTGATCGAGATGATCGATGGTGCCATCCAGCAACGACAACACCAGTTCACCAGCCACGCCTTTCTCGGTCATTTTCACACCCGAACCGGCATGGACAACCTGATCTACTTCCACAGCTCGCACCGTCTGTCCGAGGTCGACCGCGATCTGCTTGAGATCTTTGCTGCCAACATTGCCGCCGCTTTCGAGCAGCTGCTGCTGACACGCGAGATCATCAAGACCCAGAAGGATGTTACCTTCACCCTGGGAGAGATCATCGAAACCCGTTCCAACGAGGCCGGTCAGCATGTCCGCAGGGTGGCCGAAAGCTCACGCCTGCTGGCCCAGCTGATCGGATTGCCCAATCAGGATTGCGAGTTACTGCGCATGGCCTCACCGATGCACGACCTCGGCAAGATCGGCATCCCGGATGCCATTCTCAACAAACCAGGCAAGCTGACGGCCGAGGAATGGACCATCATGCAGTCCCATACCAAAATCGGCTGCCAGATTGTCCGTAACTCCGACCAGAATATTCTCAAAACCGGTAGCATCATCTGCGGCCAGCACCACGAAAAATGGGATGGCAGCGGCTACCCCGATGGATTGGCCGGTGAATCGATCCATATCTTCGCCCGTATCACCGCCCTGATCGATGTGTTCGATGCGCTGTCGCACAAGCGCGTCTATAAAGAGGCCTGGGGTATCAACGACATCGTGGCCCTGATCCAGCAGGAGCGCGGGCGCCATTTCGATCCCAGTTTGGTCGATGTCTTTCTGGCCCATATCGACCAGTTCCTGGCCATCCAGGCTGCTTTCGAGTGATGGTGGTTCAAGTGGCGCTGCCGTCCATGTTTTCCTCCTACCCGACAAACCTTCGTCCCACTTGCACCGATCTGCTATAGTAGCCAGAAACGTGAGCAGGGTACCACTATTGATCTCCGGGACAATGCCCGGACTAACCCTGAACGTCCAAGCTATATGTGGTTTGCGTGATCGAAAAAGGAGGGCAATGTGTTGTCTAAGACCGAGACAATTCGGGCGCGCATTGATCCGTCCATCAAGCATGACACCGAGGTGCGGTTGCCTAATGGGACTACGCTAAAAGCCATGCAGGACGCACTAGCAGGAGAAGCCCTTTCCGAGTGGACCGATCTGGGTGCTCTCGGAATGTCACATCGAGCCAGATTGGCTGCTGATTTGGTGCGGCTGCTGTCGGGACAAATTCCGGTGGAAGGAGTCAGCGATGCCTGAAATTATCCAACAGGCTGTTGGACAATGACCGACATCATCCCCCTGCCCATCGACTACACCTCTTGGCTGGCCGAGCTCAAGACGCGCATCCACAATGCCCAGCAACGGGCAGCGTTGGCGGTCAATCGGGAGCTGGTACTGCTCTATTGGCAGATCGGGCGTGATATTCTCGCAAGGCAAGAGCGCGATGGATGGGGAGCCAAGGTCATCGAACGACTGGCCCAGGATTTGCGCAACGCTTTCCCGGAAATGAAGGGATTCTCGCCACGCAACCTCATGTATATGCGCACATTTTCTGAGGCGTGGCCGGATGGTGAATTTGTGCAAGGGGTGCTTGCACAATTACCCTGGTATCACCAGCTCGCCCTGCTCGATAAGCTGAGAACCGAGGCAGAACGTCGCTGGTACGCTGCTAAAGCCATCGAAAACGGCTGGTCACGCAATATGCTGGTCATCCAGATTGAAACCCGCCTGCTTGAGCGCAGCGGGCAGGCCATCACCAATTTTGCTCTCCAGTTACCGCGTCCCCTGTCCGATCTGGCGCGAGAATCGCTGAAAGATCCCTACCGTCTCGACTTTCTCGGCTTGGGAGAGGAGGCCCAGGAACGGGCCATCGAAGAGGCCATCGTCCGACATATCACTGATTTTCTGCTGGAACTGGGCGCGGGTTTCGCCTTCGTCGGGCGGCAGGTGCATCTGGAAGTGGGTGGTGAGGATTTCTTTCTCGACCTGCTGTTCTACCACCTGAAATTGCGCTGTTATGTGGTGATCGAACTCAAGGCTGGGGCCTTCAAACCGGAACATGCCGGACAACTCGGTTTCTATCTCAGCGCGGTAGATGGAGAGCTGAAGTCGGAACATGACAACCCGACCATTGGCCTGCTGCTGTGCAAAAGCAAAAACAAGGTGGTGGCCGAATATGCCCTGCGAAATTCCATCCAGCCCATCGGTGTGGCTGAATATCAGCTGATTGAGGCTCTGCCTGCCGAGTTGCAAACCAGCTTGCCCAGCATTGAAGCCATTGAACAAGCCCTGTCTGGCGCAACCGAAACGGCGACGTGAACGAACCTCACCCATCATGGGCGCAGCTACGGATGACGCTGCAAAGTTCACGGGCTACCTCATCGATGCGGATGCGCGAATCACCTTCCACCATAACACGGATTTTCGACTCGGTACCGGACTGACGTACCAGCACCCGCCCCTGATCGGCCAGATCCAGCTCGGCCTGGGCGATGGCATCCTGCACCTGGGGTGAAGAGAGCGGGTCGCTGTCACGCGGGATGGGGATGTTGTGCAGCAGCTGCGGTACCAGCTTGAGATCACCGGAAAGCTCCGACATCGGACGCTGACGCGATGCCAGCAGCGCCAACACTTTCAGTGCTGTCACCAGACCATCACCGGTGGTATTGTGGTCCAGCAGGATGATGTGGCCGGATTGCTCTCCGCCCAGATTATAACCGTGGGTCTCCATGTATTCCAGCACATAGCGATCCCCCACCTGGGTCCTGTGCAAGGTCAGTCCATGCTTTTTCAGCAGCCGCTCCAGTCCGAGATTGGACATCACGGTAGCCACCACACCGTTGCCGCGCAGGCTCTGATCACGCTGCATGTCGACAGCACACATGGCCAGAATGTGGTCGCCGTCGAGAATATGGCCCTGCTCATCGCAGA
>JADGCH010000131.1 GCA_015229115.1 Magnetococcales bacterium | reverse complement strand
GCATACGGTGGTGGCGCAAATTAACTCGATCAGGCCATCAATATCCTTGACAACGGTGAGGAGAATCTCCCGAGAGAAGCGCTCAAATAGCCGGTTGATGAATACTGGATCACCTGACAACTCAGAAAAGTCGAGGTCATTAACGGCAATTCCAACTGGGATCTGCCGTTTGACCCAATCATGGAACGTTTCAGCATCACGGATGTGCTGGTCAGTCAGAAGGTCTTTACCGATCATGATCATACTGTGTTACTCCCATAAATTGCGGTCAAAAGAGTGTTATAATTTAATATATCTATTAGATATTCGAAAACTGTGGCACTGTTGTCACAGTGGTCGCGCTGATCTTGGAAGCCGAAGCCGATAGAAACCGAAAAACTTATGGGTGTGCCTTGCCGTTGAGGATAGGATGGTTGCAGAAGCTTGGTGATTGATTGTTGTGTCCAGGTGATCCGGCGTGATGGGGCACGTCTTTTTAACCGTTTGGGCAGATTGGCCGTAGAAGCCCTGTATGGCTATGTGATTGACTTTCTATTGGTGATGGATGACCTGTTTGGATAAAACGACGTCTGTCGAGGCTGTGAGTGAGGTTGGTGTCAGTTTGGAAAAAAGAACCCGAGGTGGTTAGCCTCGGGTATCACAGCGTTTAATCGATCAATGGAGCTACAGGTTATAGTCGGCAGTATTGGTCCCCGTACTCTGTTGAGTCGTCTTCGACGATTCCATCATCGTCCGATCGGTCTGGCCGTGGTGGAATGTTCAACAGACTGAAATAACTAGCGGACTCAGTGACCGACTCATCCTGTGAGCTGTTGATATTGCCATCATCACAGATTAGGTTATCATTTGCTGGTTGGTCGCCATTCGTCTGATCATCAACCGGATCAACATGGCTACTCTGCTGGGCCAGTATAGCGAGAAATGTTTCCGTCCACGTCTCTTTCCTTTCGAAGAAACCATGGTCACTGCTCTTCGGATCGGTATACTGCTTCTTCCGGTCAACGGCTCTAGCAGCGTTGGATAATGTCGGTAAAGTGGCGATGTCAGGATGTAACCTCACCACGGATGAGGGCCTTCCCCCCTTACCATTGGCAGCAGGTGCCTTTCTCTCGACTTTAACCCAACCAAAGTCTTCCAGCACCTGCAGCGCACCTTTGGTTTGCTCTGTTGAACCAAGGCCCTGCCAACTTTTGTTAGTGATTTGCCAAGTCGGCGATCCGTCATCAATATCACCATCAGCCAGATGCTTCAGTAGGCTCAGGGCGCTATCATGATCCGTATTGGTGTCAGTGGCATAGACACGATAGGCATGAGATTCCAGATACTCACTCCAGGCAACAGCTCGGGCAACATGGACCAGTGTTATCTCGATGTTAGATGCCCCACCGTTCCACAGGTCATGCGCCACGACATCGATCAGGTAGAAGATTAGTGCTAAACCGGGCACCAGCTTGGTGTACTTGCTCTTATGGGCTGACAGTATCGATGAATCAACGCCCCTGCGGACTTCGTTTTCCAATTGGTAATGCCAAGCATCAAATAGCGCTTGAGCGGCTGAATCGAAACGGATACAAGGAACACCCTTGATGACTTCGAGACCGGATGTATGACCACCGATTTCAGTCAGCTTCTTCATAACGTTATGGCCAATCCTCTGAGCGTCAAGGTCCGGTTTACGGTCGACATTCTCCCAAACCGTAGGCATATCCGGGTAGACAGTCAGTGAAAAACGTTGCATGAGCCCATCGTTACCCTTGCCGTTGGCAACAGATGCCTTGATCGTAGTTGATAAAGGTCCAGGCTGAATCGATCCGAACAACGATAAACAGCAAGCTGGTATGGTCAGGCTACGACCCTGGGCGATGCGGAAGACAGTGTAGGGCGATTTTCCATCCCACCCCTCCAACATAAAAGATCGATCGCTTTCATGTCCTGGCTTTTCAAACGTTGCGAAAAGACCAGTTAATTCATCACGATAAACCATCATGCCATTAGGATTGTCGCGGAGCAACTCTTGCAACTTCTCAACGGTCGTATCGTTGACATAGAGCACTTTCTGCGCGGGTGGTACAGGGCTGGCCAGACTATGGAGCTGTGTCGTCCATTTTTGCATATCGGATTGATTGTTAGCCTTTGTTGCGTTATCCAGTTGAGAAAGGACATTTCTCTCAGCGATATCATACGCTTTCTTCTGCTTCGAATAGGCATCCATCCTGTTGTTGAAATCAGCCCCCAGTGCCATCCCAATAGTCTGGATTACCGTGAGGATCTCGGCAATGGCCGGGCTCTTCTTCGTAGAAGGCTTACTGACGATCATTCCCCATAGATTAGGAATAACGACCCAGTCGTCGAACCTCTTTGGCGCAATACCGACTTGCCTACCGATGAGAGAGCCAGCAGCGGTAACGAAAGTAACAGCCAGAAAGTCAAGTGGTACTTGCATGCGTTCACTAACATCGACCAGCCAAGGCCTTAGCACATCCGGGATCAACTCTGGAATTATTGGCAGTACTGCTGGTAAACCCATGGCGAGAGGAACTGGGTCCCCCCAACCATTACCGGGATTGACAATGTCACGCAGATCGATCCAAGACTTACCCTGGCAACTGTCGTGATGGCAACCAGCAGCAACAGCGCCGTTTTCGAACTGCACGACGAAGGCTGAGTTGTCGTTATGATCGGGATTCCACGGGCATGTTGGGAACACCAGCTTGGAACAATTATTCTTCCACTGTATCGGACCTTTCACATCGGGGAACCTATCCTTGATGAGATCGAACACCGGGCTGCTACGTCCTGGAGTAGCTTCTTTGATAGCGCTGCTGACCATGGTTGATGAGAAGCTGGCCAATTGTTGCAACAACTCTTCAGGCACGATTGCAATCGGCGTCTCTGGACCCCGTATTTTCGACATTCGGTAAGGGCGATCATTAGAGTTATCACCCTTACGCGCCTCAGATCCGTACAACTTGCAGATGCGGGCAGGATTACCGACTGACACGTCCACCTTGACCTTGTCATCACTGAACATGAGGCTCAACGATTGGAGACAACCGGAAATCAGCGCCTTTTTGTCAGTGGGCTGATCAATCCTGAACAGCATGTGGTAACCGTTGCCAGACAGGGCCCAAATCTGATCAGGCCATCCTTTTTCTTCCAGGAATTGGTTGATAGCAGCGCCCTTTTGCTGAGCTAGTTCCAGTTCCTCACCGGTGGCCGATGTACCAGAGGGACGAACAGGGTCAATGTCGATTATCAACCACTGATAGCGCAGTATCTGGTCATCCCGGGTAGCCCTCGAGACAAACTCGAGCCGGTTGTTGACAGGGTCGATCTTTGCCGGATCGACCGGGTTGAGAACGAAGTATGCACCTTCGAAGTTGGCTATCCGAGGCAATTCACGTAGCAGACTGTCCTTGTCATTGAAGTACCCTCCGATTGTGCCAGTGCGTGTGGAATCACTGAAGTTCGCTTTGAGGGCACGCACTTCGGTGGTTTG
This sequence comes from Magnetococcales bacterium, assembly GCA_015229115.1. Classification (GTDB taxonomy): domain Bacteria; phylum Pseudomonadota; class Magnetococcia; order Magnetococcales; family JADGCH01; genus JADGCH01. The sequence continues at coordinate 950 of JADGCH010000131.1, read as the reverse complement.
TCCAGGTTGGATGAGGGTATCCCATGTCGTTGAGACTATGGGCAGGTCAAATTGCTTATTATTCATCGTATAAATCTCTCATAAACATTATTGGTTATAGTTAAATTCATCATCTATGCAGTATTCATCGCAATAATTTTGCTCGTATAAATATAGCTCATACAAGTACTCTTCTTCCGCTTCATCATCGATGTAGATTGTATCCATTGCAATACCTCTCATGATTTCTAGCGCTTCCAAGTACGATGGAACCATCGCAGTACCAGTATATCCCAAGTCACCAAGTAACATAATAAATAATTCTCTATTCATTTATAACACCTATCAATTTAGTCGCAAACAACAGATTAACGCGGAATAACCAACATAAGAACCAGCGTAATGAGACTTGTGGAAGACCACTCTGAACTATCCCCCACTGAATGCAGTGAGGTTGTACTTGAATTTGGCGTCAACGGATGAGGAAGATGCCCCACCGTTTTACCAGCTTGATTACGTTGCCGTAACGTGTAATTTGATAAGGTCAGCTCCGGGTTGAGCTGGTTATTGATCCCGATGATTTACTCCTTTCCATTCTTCTGTGGTGTTGTTGCCGGTACTCGCCAGGTAGTCATGTTCTCCCGGGCTGTCAAGACCGAACCGCAAAATTTTGTGTTCGCTCAAGCTGCCGAGATTCCGGTGCACCAAACTGACTACGTCCATACCCAAATGCATACCGCGTGGTTGATGCGGTTACCATAAAAAAATCATCGCATAAACGATTTTTATGGCATGATTTATGCTTATGACTTGGAACGACCATAGGTCTGGTGATGTCTTGGTTTCGACAGATTGAACCGATAGAAACCAAAATACCCTCTGAGACGAGCAGGAGGAGTTGTTTAGGTTCTCTAGGTTCCTATGGAGGACCTTCATGGTCGCCATGGAAAAGTGATGAAGCCATAACGAGT
>JADGCH010000130.1 GCA_015229115.1 Magnetococcales bacterium | reverse complement strand
AACGCCCATCAGCGGATCCATCCAGTTCCAGCCCAGATACATGCCGCAGGTCAGGGCCACCAGCGCCGTCACCGAAGTGAGGGCATCGGCAATGACGTGCAGGTAGGCCGAACGTAAATTGTGATCCTGTCCACGCGGGTGGTGGTCATGGTGCCCGTGATCATGATCATCATGGTCGTGGTGGTCATGGTCATCATGATCATGGTCGTCATGGTAGTCGTGGCCATGACCATGACTATGCCCATGCCCATGATGATCCCCACCCAGCAACAAGGCACTGACGATATTGACCACCAGACCGATGGCTGCCACCAGAAGGGCATCCTGAAAACGGATCGTTACTGGATTGAGGAAACGGTCGATCGATTCCAGCAGCATCCATAAAGCAACGATCGCCAAGCCGATAGCGCTGGCAAAGGCCGACAGCACGCCTACCTTGCCAGTGCCGAAGGTAAATCGGGGGTTATGGGCGTTGTTGCGGGCAAAGGCGTAGGCAAAAGCAGTAATGGTCAAGGCCGTGGCATGGGTGCTCATGTGCCAGCCATCGGCTGTCAGGGCCATCGATCCGGTCAGATAACCAGCAATCAGCTCAATCACCATCATCGATAGCGTGATGGCAATGACCCAGCGGGTACGAATTTCGCCCGCCTGCTGCTGGTCAAGACCGAAACTGTGGCTGTGTTGCCAAGCAAGGTGCGTACTGTTCATGCGTGCATTCTTTCCGTTGTGATTCACACCATCATGATATAATAATATGGTGATAGACGTTTCGCCCATTGATATCAGGACATCCACCGCGACAATTATGACACATTCCCACCCGAAACAACAGTTCACCATCTGTTACGATGATGAACTTTACACCGTCTCAGCGGGCCAGACCATTCTGGCGGCACTTGAGGCTGCTGGACGCCGTTTTGTGCGCGGGGTCGGCTGTCGTGGTGGTGTTTGTGGTGCCTGCACGGTGTTGTACCGCATGGGTGACCACTACCAAATCCGTGCCGCCCTCATGTGTCAGGAATTGGTGCAGGAGGGTATGACCATTTTGCCGTTGCCCTGGTTTCCGCAGAAGCAGATGCGTTATCCGTTAACGCTGGGCGAGGGTGAGAGTGCCCATTACCGGGTGGTCAATCTGTATCCAGAAGTCAACCGCTGCATCATGTGTGGCGAGTGTTCGCGTCTCTGTCCGGTGGGACTCGATGTTATGGGTTATGTTGGCATGATCAAGCGTGGCGATCTGAAGCAGGCATCGCGCAGCTCGTTTACCTGTGTCCAGTGTCAGGCCTGCACCCTGCGCTGTCCAGCCCAGATTCCGCAACCCAATGCCGCCTTGGCAGCACGACTGTTCCATGCCCGCCATCAGCGGCCCGAGGCAGAACACCTGACCCGCATGTTACAACGACTGGAGCAGCACGATTTTACTGCTGCCTTCCGGCATTTGCGCCGCATGGACCAGGAAGAGCTGCAGGCGCTGTATCAGAGCCGCGAACGGGAACCGGATGATACTGCCCCCGGCACCTGGTTACCGGAGGATGACCGCTTGCTGGAGCCCTACTTCTGATGATACGCAGCAAGTTATCCCTGTTGCCGGATGGATTGCGCGAATCGGCACGACTGGTTGAGCGCGGCCGCAGTGACCGTTTTACCAGCAGCCGCCGTGGTGAGCGGTTTCCATCGCTATCCCTGTCGGTACGGCGTGCCTGGCTGGAGGAATACCATCCTGATCATCACGCTGATGGCAAGCGGTTGTTACAGGTTGGATCGGCCAAAGGGCAGCTGGTCGCTACCGAGCTGGCCGACTGTCTCGAATCCTGGCCGCGCCCCACGTTATTGCAGAGGCGGTCGTGGCAGCCCGATCTCACCACCGACGTGCTGATCATCGGTGGTGGTGGTGCTGGAACGGCAGCTGCCATTGCTGCCGCGCAGGCTGGGGCTCGGGTGCTGATGGCCACCAAGCTGCGCCATGGCGATTCCAATACCATCATGGCTGAAGGTGGCATGCAGGTGGCCGATCAGGAATGTGACTCGCCGCTACTGCACTACCTTGATGTGCTCGGTGGTGGTCATTTCAGCAACGACCCGGCTCTGGTTGAGGCCCTGGTCAGTGATGGCCCCATGGTGTTGCGCTGGCTTGAGCAGCTGGGCATGTCGTTCGACAAGTTCCCAACCGGACGCATGCAAGTCCGGCACGGCGGCGGCACGTCGCGCAAGCGGCTGCATTCGGCCGGTGATGTCACCGGTCTGGAACTGATGCGGGTCATCCAGCATCACGCCAACCAGATGCCGGCTATCACGGTATTACCTTTTGCACCGGCCATCGAACTGCTGACCGATGAACAGGGCCGTGCCGTCGGTGCGGTACTGGAGCGGTTGCCGCAGCAGCAAACCGTGGTGGTGGCGGCAGGTGCCGTGATTCTGGCCACCGGCGGTCTCGGTCGGCTGCATCTGGGCGGATTCGTCACCTCTAACCATTATGGCGCTACTGCTGACGGCTTGGTTATGGCCTACCGTGCTGGCCTGCCGCTGCGTGATCTACCCTTCAACCAATATCATCCCACCGGTATTGCCTGGCCAGAAGAAAAGGCCGGTCTGCTGTTGACGGAAAAATTTCGCAGTCTTGGGGCGCCACTGCTTAACCGCCATGGCGATCCGTTCGTCTATGCCCTTGAACCACGCGACATCACCACCGCTGCCATCCTGCGCGAGTGCCGCGATTACGACAACGGCGTTACCACGCCCAGCGGTCGGGTTGGGGTCTGGCTTGATACACCCATGATCGACATGCTGCATGGTCAGGGCACCCTCGAACGCGAGTTTCCCGGCCGTTTTCAGGAGTTCATGCACAAGGGCATCGATCTGCGTGAGCTGCCGGTGCTGATCTATCCTACGCTGCATTATCAGAACGGTGGCGTGGTGATCCAGCCCGATGGTGGCACCGATATGCCCGGCCTGTTTGCTGCCGGCGAGGTCACCGGTGGTGTCCATGGCCAGAATCGCCTCATGGGCAATGCCTTATTGGAGATTCTGGTGTTTGGTCTGCGGGCCGGTGCCAGTGCCGCCCGTTTTGCCTCTACCACCCGTCCAGCCGGTCAGCCCGGTTTGTTCCACCTGGAGCCCTTTCTGGAAGAGCTGAAACAGGCCCAAATCGACCCGCAGCGGGTGGCACCGCTGCTATTACCGGTCTACGGAGCGGTACGTTCAGGCAACTGATTCCAACGGCAAGGCGTGTTCAATCTGATTGCGGTAAAGATCCATCATCGGAAAACAGAGCTCATAGTCACCCCAGACCAGTTCTCCATATTCAACACGGAAGCTAGAAAAGTGGACCGGATCAAGCCAATACCGGATGGCAGGATGGTACGACTTTGACAGAAAAGGATGAAAGTCGACCACTTGTTCGGTATTGTCATCAAAGTGCAACCTCAACCGAAAAGCGCTTACTTGTTCAACAGCCACGATATTGACAACAGTGGGGATCATTTAAGCCTCTTGGTAATGTGTTCTGGAGTAATCGGTTTGTGCAAAACGAAAAAATCAATCCATTTGGTGATGATATCATCGACACGGGCAGAGACCAGCTCTTCAAAGTAACGCATTTCCTGTCCATTGAGGGGGAGACGCCCGGCGACTGTGCTGTAATCAATGGCCGTAACGACACCGTTAACCATTAGGACAGTGGCTCTGGATTCACGACCCTGCGACTTGCCATGCACATGGAGCGGTTCATGCTCATTGGCGTAAAACAGGACGACCAACCCAAAATATTCGTAAAGTTTTGGCATGACAGTGTGTATGTAAAAAAAAGCGTTCTCTAAAATTTTTTTCTTGACACCAGCGCTACTATTAGATAACCTAACCTGTTTTGCACAACTTAACAAGGTGAGGTGAGTCCAGATGGATGATCAAGAACGCCTACTACACGCTTCCAGCCGTGTTGCCCTGGCGGCACTGTTACACGATATCGGCAAGTTCCGTGAACGGGCTGTTAATACCCCGATCGACAAGAAAGGTAACGATGGCAATATAGCCACCTATTGCCCATTTTTCAAGGGTTACCATTCCCACAAGCACGCGGCCTATTCGGCTATGGCCATCGATAGCATGGAGGGGCACCTGCCGAATATCATTCATCAGGATATGACCCCGTTCAGCAGCTGGGGTGATGCCAACCGGCGCGATGATTCGCTGATTAACGCTGCGGCCATGCATCACAAGCCTGAGACGCCGCTGCAGCGCATGGTGGCCACGGCGGATCGGCTGGCTTCCGGTTTCGAACGCAGTGATTTTGATGACTATAACCAGGCGGAAGAAGAGCAGGAGCAGGGCCGTGTCAATTATCTGCGTGCCCGCATGTGGCCACTGCTGGGGACGCTCGGGCTGGATGGCAAGCAGGATGGAGGCAATCAGCCACGGCCGGCACAATATAGCTAGCCGAGCAGGTACAGATTCTCGAGGTGATGGCCCGTCATGTTGGCGAGCAGGATC
>JADGCH010000012.1 GCA_015229115.1 Magnetococcales bacterium | reverse complement strand
CACGTTGGGGACGGTGAGCAACGTACCGGCTGGGTTAACGGCCAGTCTGGTGAAGGCTAGTGCCACCACGGCGACGTTGACTTTGACGGGTAATGCCACCAGTCATGCCAATGCCAACGATAGTAGCAACCTGACGGTGACCTTTGCCGATGGCGACTTTACCGGAGGCAGTGCGGCTGCCATCAACGATGCCACCAAAAGCAATCTGGAGATCGATTTCAATGATTTCGGTTCTTTGTCCTATGGATCGACGACTTTCAGCGAGTCGGATGCCAACGATGGATCCATTGCTACAACAGCTACCATCACGTTAAGCCATGATACCTTTACCGGAGCGATCGGCAGTACGTTGGGGACGGTGAGCAACGTGCCGGCTGGCTTGACGGCGGTGTTAATGAAGACCAGTGCTACGACCGCAACCCTGAGCTTAACGGGTCGTGCCGCGATGCATGCGGATAAGGATGATGTAGCCACACTGACGGTAGCCTTTGGCGATCGCGATTTTGGTGGTGGCAACGCAGTAGCAGTGATCGATGCTACCCAGACTGGTTTGGTTATCGATTTTGCTGATCCGAAATCCCTGTCTTATAGTGCGACAACTTTTGCCGAATCAGGGACAAATGATGGTTCTATCGTTACGATATCGACCATCACCCTTTTGAATGATTGTTTTGTGGGTGCGATAGGTGCCAGTCTTGGCACAGTCAGCCACGTTCCTGCTGGGTTGACAGCGGTGTTGATCAAGACCAGTGAGACGACGGCTACTTTGAGTCTGACGGGCAGAGCCGTGTCGCACCAAGATCAGGATGGTGTCACCAATTTAACGGTCAATTTCCTGGATAGTGATTTTAGTGATGGTCGTGCTGCTGTTGTGGAGAACTCAACTCAGAACCATCTGGTGGTAGACTTTACCGACCCAAAATTCCTGTCTTACAGTACGACAACCATGACTGAATCGGTTGCTAATGATGGTTCGATCTCTTCGGTTGTGACCATTACTCTGACCAATGAAACTTTTTCCGGTGTTATCGGAGCTGACTTGGGTACGGTGGCCAACGTCCCGGCTGGGCTGGCAGCGGTGTTAATCAAGACCAGTGCGACGACGGCGACCTTGACCTTGACGGGTAACGCCAGCAGTCATGCCAATGCCAATGACATCAACGACCTGACGGTAACCTTTGCTGATGGTGACTTGACTGGTGGTAGTGCGGCTGCCATCAACGACGCTGTCAAGGGCAATCTGAAGGTCGATTTTAACGACTCCAGATCTTTGTCTTATAGTGCAACGACTTTCAGTGAGTCGGATACCAACGATGGGTCGATTGTCACAACAGCCACCATCACATTGAGCCATGATACGTTTTCGGGAGAGATAGGCAGTACGCTTGGGACGGTGAGCAGCGTTCCGGCTGGTTTGACGGCGGCATTGATCAAGACCAGTGCTACCACGGCTACGTTGAGTTTGACAGGCCGTGCCGTAACGCATGCTGACAAGGACGATGTGACAACACTAACGGTTAACTTTGGCGATCGTGATTTCGATGGTGGTAACGCATTAACGGTCATTAACGCCACCCAGACAGGTTTAGTCGTTGACTTTGCTGATCCAAAATCCTTGTCTTACAGCACAACCACTTTTGCCGAATCAGGTATGGATGATGGCTTTATTACGACGGTCTCAACCATTACCCTGTTAAATGATCGTTTTGTGGGTGCCATAGGTGCTAGTTTGGGCATGGTTAGTAACGTACCCGCTGGATTGACAGCGGTGTTGATCAAGACCAGTGAGACGACGGCTACCCTGTCCTTGACCGGTAAGTCTGCTGCCCACACCAATGATGACGATAGCAACGATCTGACCGTCACGTTTGGTCATAGTGATTTCGTTGGCGGCAACGCCTCTGCCGTGGAGAACTCGACTCAGAATCATCTGGTGGTAGACTTTTCTGACCCGAAATTCCTCTCATGCAGTGCAATGACTATGACTGAATCGGCCGTTAACGATGGTTCGATCTCCTCGGTTGTGACCGTTACCCTGACCAACGACACCTTTACCGGAGCGATCGGCAGCACGTTGGGGACGGTGAGCAACGTACCGATTGGGTTGACAGCGGTGTTGATCAAGATCAGTGGTACCACGGCGACGTTGACTCTGACCGGCAATGCCAGCAGTCATACCAATGCCAACGATAGTAGCAACCTGACGGTGACCTTTGCGGATGGTGACTTTGCTGGAGGCAGTGCGGCTGGTGTGACCAACTCAAGTCGCAGCGATCTGGTAGTCGACTTTGCCGATCCGAAGACGATTGAGTACAGTGCTACGACCTTTACGGAGTCTGCGGTGAACGACGGTTCAGTAGGGACGGTATCGACGATCACACTGGTCAACGACACCTTTACCGGAGCGATCGGCAGTACGTTGGGGACGGTGAGCAACGTACCGGCTGGCCTGACGGCGGTATTGATCAAGACCAGTGCTACCACAGCGACATTGACGTTGACTGGCTATGCTACCAACCACGGTAACACCGATGATATGGACCATCTAACGGTGATTTTTGGTGATGGTGATTTCAGCAGTGGTAGTGCTGTTGGTGTTACGCATGCCACTAGAGAGGACTTAGCAATCGACTTTGATGATCCAAGGTCGCTTTCCTACAGCACCGCCAGCTTCGGCGAGTCCAATGCCAATGACGGTAGCATCGCCAACACGATGACCATCACCCTGCATAATGACACCTTTACCGGTGCGGTGGGAGGCAGTTTGGGGACAGTGGCCCATGTTCCAGCTGGGTTGACGGCCATTTTGACCAAAACCAGTGCCACCACGGCGACGCTGTCTTTGACGGGTAAGGCTGCTCGTCATACCCAGGCCGATGATATCAGCAACCTGACGGTGACCTTTTCTGATGATGATTTGAGTAGTGGCCGTGCCGCCGGTGTGGCTAGCTCAAGCCGCAACAATCTGGTGGTTGATTTTGCTGATCCAGGAGCACTCTCCTATAGTGCCACCACGTTTGTGGAATCGGAAGCCAACGATGGTTCGATCGTGACAGTTTCAACCATCACACTCGCCAACGACACCTTTACCGGTGCTGTTGGTGGAACACTGGGGCAAGTAACGCATGTGCCAACCGGATTGACAGCGGTGTTGGTCAAAACCAGTGCCACCACGGCTATCCTGTCCTTGACTGGTAGGGCGGTTAGCCATACTAATACCAGCGATATCAACAATCTAACCGTGACCTTTGGCGATGGTGATTTTAACGGCAGCCGTGCTGCTTCAGTGATCCATGCCACTCACAATACGCTGGTGATCGATTTTATCGATCCGAAAAGGCTCTCCTATGGTGCCTCCACTTTTGTGGAATCGGGGGCCAATGATGGTTCGATCGCAACCGTTGCGACCATTACCCTGGTTAATGATACCTTTGCTGGTGCCATCGGAAGTGCATTGGGAAAAGTGATGCATGTCCCGGATGGGCTGACAGCGATATTGGTCAAGGCCAGCGCTACCACAGCGATGTTAAGTTTTACAGGTCATGCTGCAACACATACCAATGCCAGCGATATCAATAATTTGACTGTAATGTTTGCCGATGGCGACTTTGATGGTGGCCGCGCTGCTACGGTGGCCAACGCTGTTCGTAACAATCTTGTGGTAGATTTTTCTGATCCAAGATCACTGTCATACAGTAGCGATCGGTTGATCGAATCGGAGTCCAATGATGGATCGATCGCAACCGTCGTCACCATGACCCTCACCAATGACACGTTTACCGGGGCGGTTGGTGCTTCTCTGGGAACGGTGACCTATGTCCCAGCCGGTTTGACGGCCACGCTGGTCAAGACCAGTGCCACCACCGCCACTCTGACTCTGACTGGTCGTGCTGTCGATCACGCCAATCGTAACGATACCAGTGACTTGACAGTGAGTTTTGCCGACCACGATTTGAGTAGTGGTCGTGTTACCGGGGTAACGGGTGCTGCCCGGCACAATTTGATGATTGATTTTGATGACCCTCGGTCGCTTTCTTACAGTGCCACGACCTTTACGGAAGCAGCAACGAACGATGGTTCGATTGCAACAGTGTCAACGATCATGCTGATCAACGATACCTTTACCGGAGCTATCGGCAGCGCGCTGGGGCAAGTGACCCATGTTCCGGCTGGGCTGGCAGCGATTCTGGTTAAAACCAGTGAGACCACAGCCTCCTTGCGATTGGCTGGTCGTGCCATGGAGCATACCGATCAGGATGACGTGAATAATCTGACGGTCATTTTTGGTAACGGCGACTTCAGTGGTGGCCGGGCTGTCGGGGTTACGGATGCCACCAAGCGCAATTTGGTGATTGATTTTTACGATCCAAGATCGATCTCTTACAGCAACACCACTTTTGTGGAATCAACCCAAAACGATGGCTCAATGACGACGGTTTCAACCCTGACACTGCTCCATGATACCTTTACCGGTGCCGTTGGTAGCCCGTTGGGGCAGGTGACCCATGTTCCGGATGGTTTGACGGCGGTCTTGGTCAAAAGCGGCCCTACTACAGCCACCCTGAAATTGATAGGTCGGGCTATAAACCACGAAGATCAGGATGATGTGGCCAATTTGACTGTGGTTTTCCGGGATCATGATTTCAGCAAGGGTCATGCGACTTCTGTTATCAACGTCACGAACAGTCATCTGGTGGTCGACTTTGCTGATCCAATGCCGTTCTTGGCCTATGATCACGCGGTTTTGGTCGAGTCAAATGCCGATGATGGCAGTATTGCTGCTGTGGTGACCATCACGTTGCATCAAGACAGGTTTACTGGTGCCATAGGAGGTACGCTTGGGACGGTCAACCATGTTCCGGCTGGACTGACGGCTATTTTGACCAAAATTAGTGATACCACGGCGACGTTGAGACTGACTGGTCATGCCGTCCACCATACCAATAGCGATGATATCAACAACCTGACCGTGACCTTTGCTGACGGTGATTTTGCCGGTGGTCGTTCTGATCGGGTGGCAGGTGCTATCAAAAGCAATCTGGTGGTTGATTTCAACGATTCCAGGTCACTTTCTTACAGTGAGACCACTTTTGTTGAGTCAGCAGCCAATAGTGGTGCAATCGTAACGGTAGCAACGATTACTCTAACCAACGATACCTTTACCGGCGCTGTAGGGAGCGCGCTGGGGACGGTGACCAACGTTCCGGCTGGTCTGACAGCCGTTTTGATCAAGACCAGCGCCACCACGGCGACATTAAGTCTTGTTGGTCTTGCTGCGGCGCATGCCAATGTCAACGATATCAGTAATCTGACGGTAACTTTTGTTGATAGTGACTTTAATGGCGGTCATGCCGCTACCGTCATGGATGCTACCAGAGACAACTTAGTGGTTGATTTTTCTGATCCGGCGCCAGTTGTTGTTGTACCACCGGCAGGACAGGGGCTACCTCCTGTCAATCCATGGCCGCCGACGTTACCATCATCACAAAACACTCCTGTTATACCTCTGCCCGTTGTGATTCCGGTACCGACCACAACAGTGGTTGAGCCGGTGGCTTCACTGCTACAACCAGATAGCCTGATACCCTCGCCACAGTTGACGATCTCATTGCCCGCGATCACCATCGATCATATTCTCAGGGCCGCTGAACTGAGCGATATCTATACCCGTACCGACGGGTTCCGCATTGTGGTTGCCCGAGCCAACGAGCCGGCCTTGATGATCTTCAAGGGCATACCGGACCAGTATCTGGCTGCAGGGGCTCAGTTATCGTTTACAGTGCCAGCGGATGCTTTTGTTCATACCAATCCTCGTGCCAGTGTGGTGCTGGTTGCCACCCAGGCGGATGGTCGGCCATTACCGGACTGGGTGTTGTTCAACTCCCATACCGGGCAGTTTAGCGGACGGATACCGCCCAATGCTGGCCACGAATTAAAGGTCAAAGTAACGGCTCGTGACAGTGAAGGTCGTGAGGCTGTAGCCTTATTCCGTTTGCATCTGAATCAGGATGGCAAGGTCGATCCATTGCGTGACAAAGTCAAGGATCCAGCCAAAACAACGGGACGCCCTGGTCTGTCTCAGCAGATTCAACACGCCAGAAGGTTCGCTGCCTGATGAGTGTGACACAGGCTGCAACCATTCTGCTGGATCTGTCCCGTCGTGCCAGACAGGCATCAAGCCAGGAGGAGCTGCACTTTCTGCTGGTCAATGGCAGCCACGAACTAACGCCTTATCGGCAGGCGGTGTTGTGGTCGAATGTCAAGGGTGTACAGGCCCTTTCCGGTGTGGTGCAGATGGAAGCCAATGCCCCGTATGTGCATTGGCTTACTGTTCTCTGTCATTCGTTGAGCTCTGGGGGCCAGCAACCACGTCTCTGTTGTGCCCGTGATATGCCCGATGCGGTGGCCAGCGCGTGGGACGAATGGCTACCGGAATATGGTGTGTGGCTACCATTGGCCCGTTCTACGACTGAAGTGGCACCTTGTGTCGGAGCGCTGTTGCTGGTGCGGGAGGTATCGTGGCAGGACTATGAACTGCTGTTGCTGACAGAATGGCTGGAGATCTGGCGACATGCCTGTCATGCCCGTGTCATGAATGAACAGCGATTTTCTGGTCAGATCGTGCGATGGTTGCGCGACCGGATTAGCAGGAAGGCAACCGCGACGATCGGGATAGCTGTCATAGTTGGACTGGCGTGGCTACCCGTGCCGATGAGCGTGTTGGCACCGGGAGAGCTGGTTCCGGCTAATCCATCGGTCATTCGTGCACCGTTGGAGGGAGTCATTGAACATTTTTTTGTACAACCCAATGCTACCGTCCAATCCGGTTCCCCATTGTTTTTATTGGATCAGTCGACGCTTAGAAGCAGACTGGAAATTGCCACGCAGGCGATGATTACCGCTGAGGCAGAATATCGGCAGTCGGCACAGTTAGCGGTATCGGAAACAAGGTCAAAGGGGTTGTTGGCTCCGTTGACAGGCAAGATTGAGGAGCGTAAAGCTGAGGTGGATTATCTGCGTGATCAGCTTGAACGTTGTCGGGTCGTGGCGCCCCATGACGGTCTGGCCTTGTTTGATGATCCACATGAGTGGATAGGTCGACCGGTCACGGTTGGTGAGCGGGTCATGCGTGTTGCCATGATGGATGACGTCGAAGTGGAGGCGTGGCTGGGGGTTGGTGATGCCATACCACTGGCATCGGATAGGGTTATGAGTCTTCACCTCAATGCGACACCACTCGATCCAGTGCCCTTTACGATACGCTATGTAGCCCATGATGCCGTACAGCGTCCTGATGGGAGTTACGCCTACCGGGTACGTGCACGCCTTGTCGAGCCAACGCGACACAGGGTTGGCCTGAAAGGGACGGCTCGACTGACCGGTGAGCAGGTGACCATCGGTTACTGGATCATGAGGCGTCCCTGGGCCGTGATACGTCAGATGTTGGGATGGTGAGTCGTGCTGCCTGTTTTGCGTGAGGATCTGGCTCTTTATCCCGGCCCGACGTTAGCCGATGGTCAACCGAGCTGGACCCTGCAAGATCCGGCGCGTAACCTGTTTTTTCGGTTGGATTGGTCTACGTTTGAGATCCTGAGTCGCTGGTCCTTGGGTGACCCGGATGACATTGCCGCATCCATCGCCTGTGCTACCAGCCTGAAAATGGATCACGAGGATGTCCTGGCTGTCGCACAATTTCTGATCCATCATCAGCTGGTCCACCCGGCTGGTGACGACAGTGCCGCTATTTTTGCCACTCGACTCCGGCATATGAGAGGTTCATGGCTGCAGAGGTTGTTGCACCATTATCTGTTTTTTCGTATACCGCTGATCCATCCGGATCGGTGGTTGACTCGTTGGGTAGCCAGAGTAGCTGTTTTTTATCAACCGCTGTTCTGGCGCTTGACTGTCTTGGCACTCGTTGTGGGTCTGGTGCAGATTTACCGTGATTGGGACCGTTTTGCGGCCACCATGGTTGACACCTTGACCCTGAATGGACTCATGGGGTACGCCTGTGCGCTGGCTGTGGTTAAGGTGGCCCATGAATTGGGGCATGCCTGGACGGCCAAGCGGTACGGATGTCGTGTCCCGGTCATGGGTGTGGCTTTTCTGGTGTTGTGGCCGGTCGCGTATACCGATACCAACGAAGTCTGGAAGTTGTCCGACCGATGGCAGCGGCTGACCGTTAGCGGCGCCGGTGTCATCGCTGAATTGATCCTGGCCAGCTGGTCTGCTTTGGCTTGGGCCTTGTTGCCAGACGGTGTGTTGAAATCGGTGGCTTTCATGTTGACAACGACCTCTCTGGTGGCCACGCTGGTCGTGAATGCCAATCCCTTCATGCGTTTCGATGGTTATTTTCTGCTGTGTGACTGGCTGGATAGTCCCAATCTGCACGAGCGGGCTTTTGCTCTGGCCCGTTGGCGCTTGCGTGAATATCTGTTTGACCTTGGGGAGCAGCCACCGGAGTTTATGCCGGTTCGACGTCGTTGGTGGCTGATCCTGTTCGCCTATGCTACTTGGATCTATCGCCTGATGTTGTTTGTCGGAATTGCCGTTCTGGTCTACAGTTTTTTTATCAAGGCGGTTGGAATCCTGTTGTTTGTGGTGGAGGTAGTTTGGTTTATCGTTCGGCCAGTGATGCATGAACTGCGGCAGTGGCAGGCGCGTTGGCCGGTGTTAGTGACCCGTCTTCGTGCACGCCGCACGGGGCTAGGGCTGTTGTTGTTGGGGGCGCTGCTGCTGTGGCCCTTACCGGGCCATGTTTCTGCTTCGGCATGGTTGCGTCCAGTTAACCACTGGCCTGTCCATGCCCCAGATCATGCTCAATTGGTTGACATAGTCGCTGTGGAAGGCGCATCGGTCACCCAGGGACAACGGTTACTGCAGCTCCATAATCCTGAGCTTGACATGAAACATCGTTCCGTCATGGCGAGGATTAATCGCCTGCAATGGCTGGTATCCTCCGCCGATTTTACCACTGAGCAGCGTCTGCGCAAAAGGGTGTTGCATGAGGAGTTGGCCGCCGCCGAGGCTGAACGGGTGGCTATCCATCAGGAGCAAGAGCGTTATGGGGTGGTAGCTCCTTTTGCCGGTCTGTTGCGTGACATCAGTCCGGATTTACGGCCCAATGTCTGGGTAGGAAAAAACGAACGGTTGGCCGTATTGATCGGTGAGGGTGGGTGGCATGCGGAAACCTATCTGGATGAAGAGGCCGTTGCCAGAGTGATGGCAGGCAACCAAGCCCGATTTTATCCGGACGGCATGGCGGAGAGGTCCATCACTATGACGGTTCGGTCGGTTGATCCGGATGCCACGCGCGTGTTACCCCACGGTATTTTGGCCAGTCAGTATGGTGGCTCGGTCATCACCCGTGAGCGCAACGGTCAGTTGATACCGGATCGATCGGTTTATAGGGTGACCTTGGAGCTGGATTCTATTCCAGGGGTACTGGCAGGGCACAGCTGGCGTGGTCGTGTCGTGATCGAAGCTGCCTGGGAGGCTCCCGGACTGAGTTTTTTGCGTGCCGCCATGGCCTTGATTTGGCGTGAGGCGGGTTTATAATCAGGGCTCTTCTGCTGTGGTGCGGCGCAGATAGAGTGGTTCGAGCGTGGCCACATCGGCTGCCCCGTGCTGCTGGTACCAACGATGCCCGTAATGGGCTAGCGCAATGGCATCAACGGCATGGACGTCTGGTAGCATCAAACTGGCTGGGTCTAATACTTGGCCTAGCATGGTGGCGGCCTGGGACAGTCCATCTCCGACCACCACCATGGTGCGCATCTCCGGCATGTTTTGGCAACCATCCATGATGGTCTGAGACAGCTGGTCCACTGTGTAACGCCAGGGTTGCCAACAGGTCTTGATCTGAAAATCATCAACCCCATGAGATTGGCTTTGGTATAGGGCAGCGAACAGCTCGCCGCGTCGTGCGTCGTTGACGACCAAGCGATAGGGAGTTGCTATGTGGGCACAATGCTGCGTCAGGAGCGGCGCGGATGCGATGGCGGTCAGTGTCGGAACAGCCACCACGGCTGTTCCATGAACCAGGGCTATGCCTTTAGCCAGGCCAAGTGCCACCCGAAGGCCGGTAAACGACCCCGGCCCGATGGTCACTACGATCAGGTCAATGTCCGCATAACTCCAGTCTACTTGATTGACCAGTTGTTCCAGGGCCAGCGGCATGGCGGAGGCGTGGCCCTGTGGATGATTCAGTGCCAGATGACCAACCGTCTGCCCCTGTTCCAGCAGGGAGATACCACCTAGATAGGTTGAACTATCCAGCGATAGAATTTTCATCAGGCAAAGCCAATCACCGTGACATCATCCCGCTGCTCTTCTTCTCCGCGATAGTCAAGCAGGGCTGACTTGAAATATTCTTTCTGCTCTCGCACAGGCTTGTCCTGCACCTGTTTGATGAGTTCTATAAACCGCTTTTTGCCAAATCCACAGCGTTTGCCAACACCACCAATTTGGTCCAGGAAACCATCGGATGTCATGTAGAATGTGTGTGATTCATCTTTTGTCAGGCAGATCTGTGTCTCATTGAGAACTAGGTGGGTATCTAGATTATGGTAACCAATACCGAACTTGTTGCCCTTAAATTCCTGGACTTCATCTTGATGGGCATGAAACAACGAGAAACGTGCGCCAGAGAAGCGTAGGGTTCTACCCTCATGGTCGAAATAACAGGCTCCTAATTCCAGTCCATCGTTGGTAGCATTCTCTTCTCCCTTTTTCTGATAGAGCATCCCTTGAACGTGTTCGTGAATGTGTCCAACAAGCAATCCTACCTCTCCCACAGGCGTATTGTCCAAGGCACGATCCACTGCACCAACAGCGAGCATGGTCATAAAGGCCCCAGGCACTCCATGTCCTGTACAATCAGCCAACATAATCAAGCGTCCTTCTCCCCATGGTCGCATCCAGTAAATATCGCCTCCCACCGTATCCCGTGGTAACCAGAGGACGAAATGGTTGATCATGTCTGTCACAGCGTCGATGTTGGGTAGGATGGATTGCTGGATGCGGCTGGCATATTGAATACTAGCGACAATCTGCATGTGAGCTTGGCGCGCCTGTTCGTCAGCCAACTGTCGAGCCTGATCGGCTTTCTCACGCGCTTCTTTATCACATAATGAAGTTCGTATCAGATAGGCTGATGATACAATCATGAAAAAAAGCAGAGAGGCCATGATGGTACGGATGTACCAAGGAATCAGTTCCGTGACGTCTCCCAACAGGATCAGTTGCCAATGGCCAAGAGGGTCATGCCAGTTCACCGGAGAAGAGACAGACAGGTAGGGCTTGCCATCCACGGCAACGGTGGTGTTGGCTGGATCAAAAGGCAGTCGGTCAGGCAATGGGCCATCAAAGAGCTTGCCAAACTGTTTGGCCTCCCGAATAGTCTGCAATTCCTCTTCGTTGGGCGTCTTGGCAAGCCGCAAAATCCATTCGGTTCGATTGCTAGAGAAAACAATACCTTGAGGTGTTACAAGGAGTGCAATAGCCTTGGACTCTTTGAGGGTAGCATCGACCTGTTCCAGGCCGATACGTATGGCGATGGCACCAACAGACTCAGATCCTCGCTGATATTGTTCCAGCACCGGAGCGGCAAAATAGAGTGCGCGTTGATTGGTCGCTAGAGCAATGGCGGCATAGACGTTAGATTGTCCCTGTTTGGCGATGCGGTAATAGGGACGAAATTTAATATCCAGCCCTGTGCTTGGTTTGCCATTCATGTTCCAGGACGACTGGACAATACCATCGTGGCTGACCAGAAACGTCCCCTCGGCAGCATAATAGCGTGTTACCCTTTCCAGGGTTGTTAACACCCCTGGTGTTGCTGCCGGCAACGTTGTTAGGGCAACCTGTTTCATCTCCTTATCCAACATGCCCAACAGCTCGATACTGCCCATGATGTTACCATTCAAGGTGTGGGACATGACCTGAAGAGCGCGTTGCTTGGCTTCGTCCTGTAGTGTTCCTAACAGCTGGGACTGAGCACGCGTGACAACGATAGTGTCTAAGGAAACAGCCAACAGGCATGCCATCAGAACCGCAATAGCAGCTGTTTTCCATTTGTTATGTATAATAAATAAACGAATTTTTCTTGCCATCATGTAAAAACCTGCTGTCTGGGATTTTTCTTGACTTACATGGTAGATTATTGCACCATTCGCGGCAATGTATCATGATTATTTTGAGGGTGAGTTGCCATGTCCTTAGCACAGAAGCATTTCCAGATTCGTGAACTGCTCTATGACCAGGGCGTCATCTTTTGTTACAGCGGTTTCATGACTGAAGGCATCTTGTCGGGTATCGGTCAAGCCATCAAGCAGAAGATGACCCTGGAATCTGTCGACGCTAACACCGTTCGTGGGGTGTTTTCTGTCTTTGTCGAACAGATGCAAAACATTATTCGCTACTCGGCCGAACGGGAACCAGAGGCACAGCCGGAGGAGAGTGTGCTGAGCTATGGTACCTTGACCATTGGACGAGAAGGGGAGCAATTCTTTGTGACATGTGGCAATAAAATAAGGCGCGACGATCGGCCACGTCTGACGGAACAGCTGACGGTGATCCAGCAGTTGGATCGGGATGGCCTGAAAAACCTGTATAAGCAAATTCTGCGAGGGGAACCGCCGCCCAGTAGCAAAGGTGCTGGAGTCGGTTTCGTCGATATTGCCAGGCGTTCCTCACGTCCAATAGAGTTCGATTTTGTCGAACTGGATCAAAATTATGTTTTTTTCTCTTTGAGAGCGGTTATTTAGCTCACTGGAAGGCATACGATGGACAATATTCGCATGGGTCGTACCGACCGTACACCAGAAATTGATTTTGATTTCACCAGGAATAATTTTTCCATCCGCGGTGAATCTTATCCGGAAGATGTGCCAACTTTTTTTGGTCCGCTTCTTTCTGCCTTGGCAACGCATCTTAAAGCTATGGATCAAGGGAATGTTGAGTTTAATTTTGAATTGATTTATTTCAACAGTACCAGTGCCAAAGTGGTGATGCACCTGCTCGAATTGCTGGAGGAAACTGCTGAAAATGGTGTATCGGTGACGATCAATTGGTGCTTTGCAGCGGATGACGACAACATGCAGGAATTGGGCGAAGAGTTTGGTGAAGACATTAAGGTTGCCAAATTCAATATATGCCCAACATCATAGGTGACCCATCATGAGCTTCGATCTGTTTCAAGATGAACATGCTGTCATAGCTGGTGCAGCAGCGTTACTGGGGCGTCAGGATGCTTCTGTGGCTGATTTACAGGTTGGGTTGCAAACCCTATTGAAGAGCTATGAAAAGCTGTTCAAGGGTACACAGAAAATCATTCGCATGAATGACCGCAGCGAGGAGAAAATCAAGCAGGCTTATAGCCAGATTCAGCAGCAGCAGAGCGCGTTGACCCAAGTCCATGCGGAGCTGGAGCACCATGCGACTGTTCTGGAAGATACGGTGCGTGCCCGTACGGCCGATTTGGTTCGTGCCCAGGACAAGCTGAAGAAACTGGTCGATCTTGGTATTGCCATGGCATCCGAGCGTGATCTTGATACCTTGCTGGAGAATATCCTGCTGGGAGGCAAGGCCCTGACCCATGCCGATGCCGGTACACTCTATCTGGTCAAGGAAAATTCCCTGAAATTTACCATTGTACGTACCGATTCTCTCGGGATTGCCATGGGTGGCTCTGGCAAACAACCGGCATTTTTACCCTCCGTACCATTGATGAGAATGGATGGAACACCCAACCATCAGAATGTCGCCACTCATGCGGCTCTTTCCGGACAGACCGTCGTTGTTGACGATGCCTATAATTCCAGGGAATTCGATTTTTCTGGTGTGAAGCAGTTTGATCGTGGTACTGGCTACCGATCCTGCTCTTTTCTAACCGTGCCTCTCAAACCACGGCAGGGCAAGGTGATTGGGGTGTTACAACTCATCAATGCCATTGACCCGAAAACTGGCAAGGTGGTGCCGTTTGATGCCGAGTTGGTGACGTTTGTCGAGGCTTTGTCGGCCCAGGCTGCCGTCACCCTGGATAACCAGTTGCTGTTGCAGGCCCAGAAGGAGTTGTTTGATTCGTTCATTCGTCTGGTGGCCTCTGCCATCGATGCTAAGTCTCCCTATACGGGGGGCCATTGTGAAAGGGTGCCCGAACTGGCGCGGTTGTTGGCACAGTCTGTCTGTGCGGTTGATCACGGTCCATTTGCCGATTTTACCATGACGGCTGACGAACATCGGGAGATGCACATCGCATCATGGCTGCACGATTGTGGCAAGGTTACCACACCGGAATATGTGGTCGACAAGGCCACCAAGCTTGAGGGCATCTACAACCGCATTCACGAAGTGCGTATGCGTTTTGAGGTGTTATATCGCGATGCTGAAATTGCCTATTTGAATGGCGTTCTGACCAATTGGCAAGATGGGGAACGTCTGCGGCAGGAACTTGAAGCACAACAGGCGTTGTTGCAAGAAGAGTTTGCCTTTATTGCCAAATGCAATATTGGCGGTGAGGCCATGAAGCCCGCCGACAAGGGGCGGGTCCAGCAGATTGCCCAAAGAACCTGGACACGTTATTTTGATGACAGCCTCGGTCTTTCCCATGCCGAGCTGAAGCGCAAGGGATCAGCCCAGTCGTCAGGGTCTCGTGTTGAATTGTTGCTGTCGGATAAAAAGGAGCACATCATCACGCGCGAGCGGGACACCCATGACCGCGACGTGGCCATGGGTGTCCAAATGCCGGCCCCAGAGCACCTGTACAACATGGGCGAGCTCTATAATCTCTGCATTGATCGTGGGACGTTGACCAACGAAGAGCGCTACAAAATCAACGAACATGCAGTACAAACGCTGGCTATGCTGGAAAAACTGCCGTTTCCAGATGGTATGACGCGCGTGCCGGAATTTGCCGGGGCTCACCATGAGACCATGACTGGAACCGGTTATCCACGCAAGCTCAACCGCGATCAGATGTCTGTTCCAGCCAGGATCATGGCCATTGCCGATGTGTTCGAAGCATTGACAGCCACCGATCGACCCTATAAGGAACCCAAGACCTTAAGCCAATCGATAAAAATCATGAGTTTTATGAAAAAAGATGGTCACATTGACCCCGATTTGTTCGATATCTTTCTGACTGACGGGGTCTATCAGAAATATGCCGATAAATTTCTTGATCGTACACAGATCGATGTTGTGGATATCTCCCAGTATATCCGGCCGGGATAGCTACTTCTGTGACGACAGGATCGCATGCTGCACGATCCACTCGCGTACACACAACTGCAGCGTATCCCGCTTGTTGCGACGCATGTCTGTACCGACCCACTCAACTAGGTAACTCTGTACCTGCCTGATCCATGGACCAGGTGGCAAGCGCACCATGTCAGCCACCTCACCGCCGGAGAGGGCTAAGTCCTTGACATGCAGCTGCTCCATCTGTGTTCGTATCACACGGCAGCGTTGCATCACCCGCTGGTATTCATCCTGAATACGCTTGAGATCGTTAGCTGGAACCTGACGGCAGGAGGAAGCCTTGGCCTTGATGAGGCGGAATACACCTTCCACCGGAATGCGACGGTCGATCATGCGTCTGAGTGCCCGATCGGACAGAGCCAGCGACAGATCCATGTATTGCAGTAACAAACGGATGCGGCGCTGCCTCCTTCTGGAAAAATGCAACCTCGTCAGAATGGTCTGGACCAGTTGATGGCTGGCATGACGAATCATGGCCGGGTTATCGACAGCCATCATGGCTGGCAGACCGCGTCCAACTTCATGCAATAGTGCCGCCCAGCGCAGGTCGAGCAGCGTCACTTCTTCTCCTTCCTCGGGTGGGGCGATGGCCAGCGTCATCTCCATGACGTGATCCCAGGCGGTGCGCGCATCGTCATTGCCATGCGGGATGTTTTGCATGTTGGCTAGTTCAGGCAGGATGTGCGATCCTGATGGCGTCTTGAACAGGCGCAATAGGTAGCGCTGGCTGCGTGAATCCTGCAGTGGCAGGGTTAATACCTGGTCCATTTCAGCACGCAACCGATCCTTGGCAACATGAGACAGAGAGCCGTTTTCAATGGCCTGCCAATCTTCTGCATCGGGTTCACCGGGTAGCTGTAACATGAAGCGGAAAAAGCGCAGTGCATTGAGGGGATCCTGTTCCAGCGTGGCCAGCCCGTGCACCAGACGGATGCGTTTCTGGGCCAGATCCTGTAAACCTAGAAATGGATCAATCAGGGGGCCGTTGGGCCAGCACCAAGCCATGGCGTTAATGGTGATATCGCGCACGTTGAGATCGTCAATGACATGCCCGGTAAAATGGGTCATCTCAATGGCTTTGGGGGCAGTCTGATTTCTGATGGGAATGAGCAGCCGATGTTGCAGATGGTCGTTCATACCATGATTGGCTGCAATCAAACCTGCTTGAATCAGTTTGGGTCGTAATTCCACCAGTGAGTTGGGAGTCAGAATTTCCAGCTCGTCCGGTAAGGGCTGATTGGAGAGACAGCGATGTAAAAACTCTCCAGAGAGGTAAATCGGATGGCATAAACGGTGAATTTCATTCAAAACGGCGTGGACCAAGGGTGGAATCGCCGCTTGTGGTGTCAGTGGCATGGTTTTTACCTCGCATTGTGACTGGAGAATCGATACCATAAGTTCCAGGACGATGCAAGTAGAATGCGAGAGTGAAGAGTCGATGTTATCAATCGAGCCGACTGTCGAACCGACCGTGGCTGTAGTCACATTGGGCTGTCGTGTCAATCAGGTTGACAGTGAGTGGTTGTACCAGTGTGCCCGACAACAGGGTTACCGCCAAGCCGTTGATGGTGATGTGCTGGACCTCGTTGTCATCAATACCTGTTCTGTTACAGCAGAGAGTGACCGGCAGGCTCGACAGGAAATTCATCGAGCTGTGCGCAACCATCCGCAGGCCCGTGTTGTAGTCACAGGTTGCTATGCCGAGCGCCATCGTCAGGCACTGGCCGATATACCCGGTGTCACCATGGTGTTTGGTAATCAGGATAAGCAGAAATTCCCGCAACTGCTTCACGATCTGCGACCACAGCATGATCTGGTTGTACCCCTGTCACCCCTCCTGCCATGGGATTGGGCCAGCACGCTTCATGAGCGTGCTCGTGCCTGGTTACAGGTACAAAATGGTTGTGATGAACGCTGTACCTTCTGCCTTATTCCCCAATTACGGGGGCCGAGTCGATCGGAACCGCCGCAATCGGTTTTGGCGCAGGCTAGGCGATTGCTTCAGTCTGGCTACCATGAACTGGTCCTGACGGGCATCAACCTGGGCAGTTATGGCCGTGATCTGGTTCCGACTATGACATTGACGGATCTGATACGTGACCTGCTGGTCGACTGGCCACGCCATGCCCGCCTCCGTCTGTCATCCATTGATCCGACGGATATCGATGAACCCTTCATCCGTCTGTTGGCCACGGAACAGCGCGTCTGCCCTCATTTGCACCTGTCGGTGCAGTCGGGAGATGACTTGATCCTGAAGCGCATGCACCGTCGTTATCATCGTCAGCAATTGTTGACGATCGTGGCGCAATTGCGTCAGGCGCGGCCGGATCTGTTGTTAGGGGCTGATCTGATTGTGGGGTTTCCTGGTGAAACGAGTGCAGCCTTTGACAACAGCTGTGCTCTGGTTGAACAGGCTGAGATTGCCTTGCCCCATCTGTTTCGCTATTCAGATCGGCCTGGTACGGCAGCGGCCAGTTTTCCGCAGCGGTCACGGGTAACGGCTGATGTGATGCGACAGCGATCCGGTCAGTTGCGTGCCATGGGTCAGCAGGTCTGCACAACGGTCGCCAACAGGTACATTGGCCGCATCGCACGGGTCTTGATGGAGTCGATTACGACAGATAGCCAGGGGGGGGTCGATTTTAGGGGGCGCAGTGAATGGTTTCTTCCGGTTGAGGGGCATACAACGACCGATCGACTCTCTCATCAGGAGATCGGTGCCGTCCGTGAAGCGTTACTGTGTAGCTGGGACGCAGAAAAAGTGTTGTTTATAGGCAAAATTCTTGAGTATGGCCTAAGTTAAGGTCGCGGTGGCGTGACAACACCTGAAATCCCTTGTGGGTCAGTCGCTGCGCCAGTCGTGTCACCAGGTAGACGGAACGGTGTTGTCCGCCAGTGCAGCCGATATCGACCGTCAGATAGCGCTTTTTTTCCTGACGGTAGCGGGGAACCAGATAGTCGAACAGTGCCTGTAATCGGTCGAGAAACTCTTCTGCTTCATGGCTCTGTTCCAGAAAACGCTGGACCGGCTCGTCCAGACCGGTCAGATGGCGCAGCGACGGGTCGTAGTAAGGATTAGCCAGGAACCGTCCATCCAGCACCATGTCAGCATCGCTGTTGGTGCCATATTTGAAGCCAAACGAGCGCAGAAAAATCATCAGATCCGGGCTTTGGCCCAGTTCGGTATGAAACAGCATGTCAAGTCGATCCTTAAGGGCAGGGACCGTCGTGGCGGAGGTATCGATAATAAGGTCGGCCATGGCGCGCAGCGGCTCGAGATAGGTTGCCTCCAGCTCAATAGCTTCCCGTACGGTACGATCAATAGCCAGCGGATGACGCCGCCGTGTCTCGCGGTAGCGACGTACCAGCTGCTCGAAATTAGCCTCCAGAAACAGAATGTCAACCTGTTCTACCTGCGTCAGCAATTGCTGGCGACAGTTATCGAGCAGCGTTTGACAACCGGGCCCACGCATATGAATGCCAATGGCGCCGCGATGGTAACGCTGCACTTCCTCCTCAACCAGGTAGTCCATGAAGGCAGGTACCAGCTGCAACGGCAGGTTATCAATCCAGAAGAAACCAAGATCTTCCAGATATTTGAGGGTACTGGATCGACCTGAACCAGAAAAACCTGTTACCAGCACCAAATAGCGAATCGAGGTTTTAACCATCAACCTGCAGCTGTTTACGCCGTGAAGAAGAGGGAATACCCATCGCTTCACGATACTTGGCGATGGTACGCCGCGCGACAATGACCCCCTGGGCCTTGAGGAATTTGGCCAAGGCCTCGTCGGAATAGGGACGACGTGTCGATTCACTGTCAACCAAGCGACGGATCTTGTATTTGACGGCCTCCGCAGAGAGGTTGTCTCCAGCGTCGCTGGCATTGAGCGATGAGGAGAAGAAATATTTCAATTCAAAAATGCCACGGGGGGTGTGCATGAATTTGTTGCTGGTGACACGCGAGGCCGTTGACTCGTGCACCCCGATGTCTTCGGCAACATCCTTTAGGATTAAAGGCTTGAGATACTCGGCGCCATACTCCAGAAAATCCTTCTGGAAACGAACGATGCTCTCAGCGACCCGATAGATGGTGCTGGATCGCTGTTCCAGACTTTTAAGCAGCCATTGGGCCGAACGGGTATTCTCGATCAGAAAACGTTTATCCTGTTCGGGCAGATTACGGTCAATGGCGTTTTGGTAGAAACGGTTAAGACGCAATTTGGGTACAGTATCGGCGTTGATCTCGCAGACCCATTCGCCATTTTGCTTACGGACAAAAACATCCGGGGCGATGTAGCGGGTCTGGTCGCTGCCAAACTCCAGTCCCGGTTTGGGATTAAGCGACTGGATCACTGCGACGACACCAGCCAGTTCTTCCTCGCTCAGCTTCAGCAGTCGGCCCAGTTTGCGGAAATCGCGCCGCGCCAGATCATCCAGGTGTTCCAGCAGGGTGGTGTAGGGAGCCTTGGCCATACCCATGTTTTTCAGCTGAAGACTGAGACACTCGGCCAGTGAGCGGGCTGCGACGCCAGCTGGCTCAAGCGACTGCACCAGTACCAGGGCATCTTCCATTTCATCCATGGAGGCATTGGCCAACTCAGCCAGACTCATCAGGGGAGTGGTCAGATAGCCGTTGTCATCGATAGCATCAATGATGACACCACCCAGCAGGCGTTCACGTTCGTTGAAGACGGACAGCCCCAGTTGCCAAGTCAGATGATCGGTGAGTGATCCGGCACGTGACAGCATGTTTTCCAGGGGAGGGGACTCATCACCATCGAAATGATCCGAGCCACTGGTATCGTAAATATCGGACCACTGGGCGTCGATATTGGGAAGATCCCCTTCCAGCTGCGTGGTAGCGACGGGCTCATCCTCAAAGTTGTCAGGAGCGCCATCGTGATCAAACGGCAGGGCGGCTTGGTTGGCAGCACCCTCATCACCAAAGGCCAGTTCAGAACTGTCGCTACTGGCCAGCGAGTCAAAGCCACCTTCTTCCTCATCTTCTCTTTCCAGCAGAGGGTTCCGGTCCAGCTCTTCCTGCAGATAGTCAGTCAGTTCCAGACTGGACATCTGTAATAGGCGAATAGCCATCTGCAGCTGGGGTGTCATCACCAGATGCATACCCATGCGCAGTTTTAATTCCAAACCAAGCGACATGTGCTGTCCTCTTCTCCATTGCTTCAGTTGATCCAATGCCTAGAGGTGAAAACGGTCTCCAAGATACCTCTGGCGTACATGTTGATCCCTGACAATCTGATCGGGATGGCCACTGGCCAGTACCCGACCAGCAGCCATGATGCATGCCCGATCACAGATGCCGAGCGTTTCACGCACATTATGGTCGGTGATCAGAACACCGATACCACGTTGTTTAAGATGACGGATGATGGCTTGTATATCCTCCACCGCCAGTGGATCAACCCCGGCAAAGGGTTCATCCAACAGCACATAGCAAGGTTCGATCGCTAGTGCACGTGCCACTTCCACACGCCTGCGCTCTCCTCCCGAGAGGGCATAACCGTGCAGATGGGCTACATGGGCCACACCGAGATCTTCCAGCAGCGTTTCCAGTCGTTCCATGCGGCTGGACGGATCCAATGGTCGCGTTTCCAGAATGGCAAGGATGTTATCCCGCACGGTCAACCGGCGGAACACCGAGGGCTCCTGCGGCAGATAGGAGATCCCCATACGCGCACGCCGGTAGATGGGCTCGCTGGTAATGTCCTGCTCATTGAGCCAGATGGTGCCACGATCAGGCGCAATCAGGCCCGTCAGGATGTAAAAAGTGGTCGTTTTGCCGGCCCCGTTGGGCCCCAACAATCCTACGACTTCCCCTGGTGCCACCGTCAAATCGACTTGGTCAACAACCGGACGTCCACGAAACAGCTTGCAAATCCCCCGTGCTTCGAGTCGTTGCTGCTTGGCCACGGTCACCGTTCACGCTCACCCGCTGGTGCTGCACCACCCGCCGGTAGGATGCCGGTCGAGGAAGGCATGACACGCACGGCGACCCGCCGTTTCTCGTTACCTTGCACCGATAAACGCTCAACACGGTGATCCTGGGTCAGGGCAACCAGAATCTGGTTGCCTTCCATCCGGTCTTCTCCGCGCTGTACTACGGCAGCTCGCTGGTCTCCAATCAAGGCTAGGGTGCGTTCCGTCACTTTGTAAACAGCCCGTTCTGCCTCACCGCGGCTACCAGCCTGTTGCATGACCACCCGACCATCGGCACGCACCTCGCGTATCTGCAGACCCTGCTGGCTGCTTCCTTTTTTACGACTTGCCGCCGGGGTATAATAGGTAACCACCATCCGGTCGGCATTGAGTTGCAACCCTCCCTCAACGACACGTACCTGCCCGGAAAAAACAGCCTGATGGTCACGATCGTTCATATCGAGACGATCCGAGGTGATCACCAGAGGCGTTCGCTCGCTAGACGACGCGCGGGCCAAATCAGCTGCCCAGCTGACATCGGCAAGGGACACACCAAACAGTACCGACAGGACAGCGTGATAACTGCGACTAGACAAGATTCTTCCATCCTTTCGGTACCACCATACGAACCTGCTTCAGGACACTCATGGAGCGGTTGTCTGGATTAAGCTGCAGCCCAACCCCTGACAGACGCACCTTGCTGCCTTCCAGGACAAAATGTGACTGCGTATGCAGCATGTTGCGTTCCGGATCAAAGGAAAGCTGATCGGTCAACAACAAATTGCCCCGTTCATCGCTGACATGGACGGCACCCATAAAACTCATAGCTCGTGTCGCCTGTTCCACACGCCCATCGCAGGCCGCTACCGAGAACTCATCATCATGGGCACGACGAATGGTCAAATCGGGGTGACGCACGATAATACTGTCATCAGCCTGATGGCTGGCTTGCGCCGCATTCATCTGCCAGCGTACTTGGTCACCATCGTATTGTACCAAATGCAGACCCGTCAGTTGCAATCGCGATACGGTTGCATCGGGCGACCGGGATGACAGACTACCATTGAGTTCTCTCGTACCGTGATTATACAATTTCCATGCCACTATTGCAATGACGGCACCAGAGCTGATAAGGAAAAGATATTTCAGATATTGCTTCATTCTGGTACGTCCTGATCGCTCAGACCTGCTGACAATAACGTATGCAAATGTATGACACCTGTCACCGTTTCGACATCATCGACAACAAACAGGCAGGTGATTTTATGGGTCTCCATACGCCGTAAGGCGTCGACTGCCAAGGCATCACCAGCAATTTTTTTGGGATTGGTCGTCATGATAGCCGAGCTGCTACGACATAGCAGGGCGTTGTCGTTTTCCAGATGGCGGCGTATATCACCATCGGTAATGATGCCAACCAGCCGTTGCGATTCATCCAGCACACCGGTCATACCGAGATGTTTACTGGTCATCTGCCATAACGCCTGTTGTACGGAGTCAGTTCCCTGTACCAGTGGAATGGCATCACCACACAGCATCAGGTCGGAGACATGGAGCAATAAACGCCGTCCAAGATGTCCACCCGGATGCAGTAGGGCAAATTGTTCCCGATTGAACCCCCGTTGCTGCAACAGCACCATGGCCAGCGCGTCCCCCATGGCTAACGCTGCCGTGGTCGAACGGGTCGGTGCCAGCCCCATGGGGCACGCTTCACTGTTCACCGTGACATCCAGCACGACATCGCTCATGCGTGCCAGTGTCGAGTGGATGCGGCCTACCAGACTGATCAGCGGAACACCCAGTCGTTTGATGCTCGGTAGCAAGGTCAGCAGTTCCCATGTCTCACCGCTGTTAGAGAGAGCCAGCACCACATCCTGCGCTGCCAGCATGCCAATGTCACCGTGACTTCCCTCGGCCGGGTGGAGAAACAGGGCTGGTGTACCGGTACTGGCCAGAGTGGCGGCAATTTTACGGCCGATCAGACCTGATTTGCCCATGCCGGTGACCACAGTCCGACCTCGACAGGCCAACAGCAACCGGATGGCCTCGACGAAAGGATGATCCAGGCGTGTTGCCATGGCCAGAATGGCTTCAGCCTCTGATTGCAGGACGGCAGTAGCCTGGGCGATTATTGCTGTGTCCGTAGCCTGAGCCAATTTTGCACACTCCCTCGAAACTCGCATACCGACAGCCAGCGCAGCACATCGTGCATGGAATCCATCAACGGCATGGTGTTGGGATCACGTGCGCCAGCACGAACAGACTCAACCCGATGGGTAGCAGCAAACCGGTTGGTCAGAGTAGCGGTAATGTGCTGGTGGGGCTGCTGGTGGTCATGACACTCAATGATCAGATCGCTGTTGACCAGACCGGGCACGAGAGAGGGATCCAGCATGTCGTATTCACATCCTTCACAGTCGATCAGCACCAGTGCCCGCTGATTCTGAACCAGCTCCTGTAACATCTGGGGCGAGCAGTAGCCCCCCGTGGTGATGCGTTCAGAGACATTGTTGATGCGGGCTGTTTCGCGACAGAGCGCCTGCGCCTCCTGACTGGTATCAAAAGCGTAAAAACGGGTTGTCGCGCTCATTTGTCGCGCCATACCTGCGATATAATACCCTTCACCGCAGCCAATATTAATCACAGCGGTATAATCGGTCCGCATGGCCTCATGGATCCATGGGACCAGTTCCATTTCATAGGTCCCAAGCAACATCGGCAATTTCCAGTAGAAGGCACTCTGATGCAACTGAAGTCCTTTGAATACGCCACTTTGCACGCGGTGACCAGTCTCTATCTCGCAGAGTATCAGTAGACAGATGCCGATAATTCTGGCTGGTTCGCCAACTTGCATCAGCGATTCAGTCAATAACTGCTGTAGTTGGGTCCGTACCTCCTGGTTGTCTGGGTCTTGGCTGAGTGTTTGACGCCAGGCAACGAGTGTTTCAATATCGACGGCCATGGTTATCGACCTGGCACGGTTACGACACGGCGTTTGTCGTGATCGGGGTTGCTGCCCGAGGTTACTTTCATGGATGGCAATTCCTCTTCAGAAGGGTGGACAGGTGGGCTGGCATTGGTATCTGGTTCTTCCGATGGTACGGCAAGGGGGACCATGCCATTTTTGTCAATGGTAAACAGTGGATAGGTGTGTCGTGCCACCCCATCTTCCTCAAAATAGATCCGTCCGGTCACACTGCGGAACCCCTCTTGCCGGAACAGGGCATGGTGCCATGGTGGGCCACCTAGCCGTTGGTCACGCAACGCTTGTGCGACGATGGCAACACCGTCATAGGCCAGTAGAGGGGTTGTCTGGACCGGTGCTTGTCCCCACAAGGCCTGAAACCGTTGCTGGAAACGGTCGCGCACCCCATCATCAATATCACAGAACACGGCTCCCATCAGGTAATCGTTGCCATCCTTGAGTAGTTCTGGTTTATGCCACTGAGCGTTCCCCAGTAACAGGATCTTGGACCACTGCAAACCGGATGCAACAGCTTGGTGGATCAACAAACGTACCTGGTCTGCACGCAAGGGCAAAAACAGGGCGTCAAACGGCAAGGCCGCCGCACCCTGACGCGGTTCTCCCAGCAGACTTTTGATGGTTGACGAAAAATCAACACTGTTATCTGGTATATGGAGTTGTCGCACCACGGTTGCTCCCAATTGGGTGGCCTCTTCGGTAAAGGCTCGGCTGATGCGTCGTCCATAATCGGATGCTGGAGCAACGATAGCGATCTGACGGGCCTGCCGTTGCGATACGGCAAAGCGGGCCATGGTGGTTCCCTGTTGATCCGAGTGAAAGGCATTGAGCAAGATGGGTGCCTTGACGGTTGTGCCAGCAGCAACATCTTTCTGTGGGTTGAAGGTGATCAGGGGACGGCCGGAGCGCGCAGCTTCCTGGGCAGCAGCCATCGCCGCATCGTGAAACACCGGACCCAGAAATCCATCCACACCTTGCTGGATCAGTTGTTCCATGGCTGCGCGTGTCGCAGCTGCTTCGCCACGGCTGTCCGCAACATGGAGCAGCAACGGCACGTCGGGATAGGCACTGACAGCCATCTGGGCAGCGCGCAGCATTGATTGTCCCATGGCGGCGTTGTTACCACTCAAGGGCAACAGCAAACCAATCTTGACGGGTTGCTCTGTCGAAGGATACAGACGCCTTTTAACAGCGGCAACGACCAATTCGGGAGTGGATGAATCGGCTGCTGCCTTGTGCCAGTGGGCCATGGCCTGGTCACGGTTGCCAGCGTCAGCACTCAGGTCACCCAGAGACAGGTGCAGGAAGGGTAGCAACAGTGAACCACGGGGCTGTTGTGCCAGAAAGAAATTCAGCGAAGACTCATCCATCTGGGCCATGGTTTGCAGCAACTCCCGCATGGGATCCTGATTGGCATGACTCTGACGCAGCAGTTGCAACAAGGGGGGCAAGGCATCGATATTACCGGAGATGAAATAAGCATCCTGCAGGGCACTCCAGTCATGAGGCGCAGGGAGCTCCTGGGCCATGGCGGAGCCCATTAGACACCACAGGATACTGGCGCTATACAACGACTTTCTATGTAACGTCAGAATGGACATGGGGATTCCTCCAGCACGCAATATTCAACGATGACCCACGATAGCAGTGAACGGGTCGCGACAGCAGCCGTAACAGCAGCCGTAACAGCAGATAGATCGGTCTGCAATTGCTGATTCAGGGCTGCGACATCGGTCGCAGAAGCGGGTAACAGAAACTGGATCCGAACCTGTTGCGTCGGATGATGACCAACCAGCCGCAGAGATACTTCCGGTACCGCCATCTGTGCCTGTCGCAAGGGTAGCATGGCCTGTTGCTGCAAGGACTCGGTATGCTGATCCGTAATGTCATGATCAGACAGAAATTTTACACAGTTCAAAATCTGTTGTGATCCATTGATGACACGGCGTAAGTAACCGCTGCTATCGGCCAACAAGCGGTTAGCAGCTAATTGCAGGCGACCGGCGAAGACAGCTGCTTCCAGGGCCTGCTGGCTAATAGCGCCATGGTGGGGTAACTCCTGACAGTTACGCAGTGCCACATCGACCGCTTCAGAAAGACAGGCAAATTCCTGCAGGGCAGCAACATGATTGACTCGGGTGACAGCATCCAGTGGCGCCAGCATGCGGGCAGTCCGGAAGTGTTGTCGCATTAATGCTTCCTGACGGCGCAGGGTTGCGATCATCGCCAATACGGCATGGGCCTTGGCGGGACAACGCACCAACATGGCCTCGGCAGCCTGTTTGTAACGTTGTAGCATGACCTCGTCGCGCGGCGCACGATAGTGCAGGGAGGCAATTTCGTCAGCAATATCATCCAGGGATTGTTCTGTTGCCAGCAGACGCTGACTGGGTGTCGATCGCATCAGGTGATGGTGAACATCTCGTGTAGATGTGCCATTTCCAGCATCTTGCGGATGGGGGGCTTGGTATTGATGAAATGGATCGGTACCCCATCACCACCGACGGCTTCACGCATCACCAGCAGCATGCCCAATGCCGCACTGTCAACGTAACTCGTTTTGGCAAAATCAAGCACGAACTTGCGTCCTGGATGGGGTGCCAGATAGGGCTCATAGGCATGACGAAAGTCAGAGTGTAACGAAAAAACAAAGCGATCAGGCAACTCAATATGAATGTCCCGACCATGCTGATGAACAGTCAGAGTCATGATTGTTCCTCCTGGGCCATACGATGGTAACGCGATCAACACGATCCTATTCTGATCCCAATAGCATACGTTGTCGTGTTACTTCATACAAGGCCACGCCTGCAGCAACAGCAACATTGAGCGAGCCAATGGTACGGGCCTTCATGGGAATGGTTAACAGGGCATGACAGTGCTGTCGTGTCAGTCGACGCAAGCCACTGGCTTCACCTCCCAGCAACAGAGCCAGAGGAGCGGTCAGATTGCACGACATCAGCGGCACGGTGCCATCAGCGGCCAGACCGTACAGCTGCACGCCCAACTGGTCCAGTTGTTCCAGGGCCCGAGCCAGATTGGTCACCGTCACACAGGGAATAGACGTCGCTGCTCCAGCGGAACTTTTTTCGGCAGCCAGGCTTAAGGGGGCAGAACGATCCTTGGTGCGTATCACAGCCATAGCTCCGAAAGCATGTGCCGAGCGCAGGATGGCGCCAAAATTACGCGGATCCTCAATACCATCCAGGATGACCAGCACCGGGGCCAACACCGGATCTGAGCGGACCAGTTGCTGCTGCAGGGTATCCAGCAGTTGTTCCCAGCTTGGTTGTAGCTGTGGTGATGCCATTAGGATGACGCCCTGGTGCACCACGCCAGCGCTGATCCGATCCAGCGAGGCCCGTTCAACAAAACGGATTTTGATGCCACGCTGCCGCGCCAACTGGATCACGTTTTCAAAACGGGCGCCGTTACCACCACGCAGGAACAGGGCCGATTCGACTCCCTGTGTGGTGTCAGACAATAGGGCCAGTGCCGGACCCAGGCCACACACCAGACGAGACTCGGTGGGATCCGGCTGGATATGAGCCGGTTGTCGTGGTACGATGCTGTTGATTGAAGACTCCCTATCACGCCAAGTGGAAAACAGATGAAACAAAAACGTGTTAATATTATCTACAAATTATTACTACCCTATGGAGTAATGCTCGTTTCTATTATTGCAATAGGTCTGATCAGTTTATATCAGCTTGATCAGGTTGACAGAAGCCTGGACGATTTTGTTAACCACATTGCTGTGACGACCAAAAAAATAACGCCTGTCATCGGGAACGCGGAAAAGATCATGCAACAGATCGGTCTCATTGACCACAGGGCGCAATTGGCTGTCGATGAGCTCCGAAATGTAGCAAAACTGAACCGCATGTTGCAAGAACAATTTGGCAACAGGACATCTGGCAGTCATCAGGATCATGCGGCGTGGCTGAAACTGTCCCAATCCCTTGATCGTTCTGTTGCCGATCTGTCGACTGTAATGGACCAGATACGGGATACCTCGGGTGACAGTGTTCGCCTGACGGGTGACCAAGGGGGGGAGACTGGCTCAGTCACCGATGAGATGATGGCATTGACACCACGGATTGCCGGTGTGGATGTCATTCTGGACAGAATGGTTCAATATGTTGAATATGCGTTTATTGTTGTAATAATTATTGGTTTTTATGTTTCCATCCTCATAGCCCGCCGTGTCATTGCACCCATCGTCAAACTGAAAAATTATGCCACTGCTATTGGCCATGGACAGTTTGACACCGCTGTTGATGTCAGGACCAACGATGAGATCGGTGATCTGGCTGCCTCTTTCAGAGAGATGGTTGACCACTTGTATGAGGAGATGGCCCGTAATACCCAGGCACGGCAGACCACCCAGAATATTCTTTCCTCCATGACCGATACCTTGTTGGTAGTTTCTCCAGATATGAAGATTCAGCAGGCCAACCGTATTGAAATACTGGAGTATTCCGAATATGAGCTGATCGGATTGCCGGTCGATGCTCTGTTTGCATCGGCCGATACCAAACCTGGGCATACCGTGCTTTTGACAACAGCTGATTTGAATCGCATGATCCGAACCGGATCCAAGGCTCATTTTGAAGCGGTGATGGTGGCTAAAAGTGGCCGGCTTATTCCGGTACTGATTTCCGGGTCGGTGTTGCGTGATGAGGGTAGTCATGTCCAGGGATCGATTCTGGTTGCCAAGGATATTACCGACTTCAAGCAGGCTCAGCTGCAGTTGCAGGAGCAATCCTGGATGGTGTCAAGCACAGCCAGGTTCAGCAACGTCGTGCAACAGGCCCGTACCCTGGATCAGTTGGCCCAGAGTCTGATCCAGGAGATGACACCGTTTATAGAGAGTGTCTATGGTGCCATGTACATCCTGGATGAGCAGCAACAGCTCTACCAGCTGTTGGGTCGTTATGGTTTTCAGGATGGTTATGGCAAGTCCTCTTTTGCCGTGGGAGAGTCTTTGGTTGGCCAATGTGCCTTGAGCCAGCAACTGATTCACATCACCGATGTTCCGCAGAATGCCATCAAGATCCACTTCAGTATCGGTGAGGCCGCACCAATGGAGATCGTGGCCGTTCCGGTCACTTTTCAGGACAGGAATCTTGCCGTCATCGAACTGGTTTCTTTCAGGAGGTTTACCGGGAGTCAACTGATGTTCCTGCAGGAGGTGACAGCCATGATCGGTCTCGGTCTGGATAACCTGCTACGGGTGCAAAAGACTGAGAGGCTATTGGCGCAGCTTCAGGAGCAAACGGTGTTGTTGCAATCCCAGCAAGCTGTTCTGGCGGCAACCAATGTGGAGCTGGATGCTCAAAAGCGGCAGGTTGAGCAAAAAGCGATCGAACTGACCCAGTCCAGTCAATACAAGTCGGAATTTCTAGCCAATATGAGCCATGAAATCCGTACCCCGATGAATGCGATCACCGGACTGGCCGACTTGGCGCTGCAGATGGATATGGCTCCTAAACTGCGGGACTATATCACCAAAATTTCCAGCTCGTCGCGCTCTTTATTGCGTATTATCAACGATATCCTTGATTTCTCCAAAATTGAGGCGGGCAAGCTGGAAATGGAGAAGACCGCCTTTTTGTTGCGCGATATCTTCGATCGTTTGGTGGTCATGTTTGGTGCCCGTGTTGCCAGAAAGCACATTGAGCTGGTGTTATGCCTGTCAGAAGAGTGCCATTATGAGCTGCATGGCGATCCTGTGCGTCTTGAACAGGTTTTACTGAATCTGATCGGCAATGCAATCAAGTTCACCGATGAGGGTGAGGTCGAGGTTCAGGTCAAGACCGTTCATGACGCTATCGATCATGTGACACTAGAGTTTTCAGTGCGTGATACCGGTATCGGTATGAATGAAGAACAGAAATCACGACTTTTTACGGCTTTTGCACAGGCTGATAGCTCAACAACGCGCAAGTATGGCGGTACCGGTCTCGGTCTTTCCATTAGCATGAGACTGGTGACCATGATGGGAGGGCGGTTGTGGGTTGAAACGGCACCAGGGCAAGGGAGCACTTTTTTCTTTACGGCTACCTTCCAGCGTTTGTTGGAGGGCGAGTCACAGGACATGGTCCCTCCCGAGGAAATGGAACAGCTCAGGGTGCTGGTTGTTGATGACAACGGGGCGTCGTTGAGGGCCTTGCTGAATATTTTCCGCGTTTTTCACTGGGTTGCTGTTGGCGCCAGGTCTGGATCGGAGGCCATGGCAGCGATGGCACAGGCCAGACGCGACCAGAACCCCTTCCGGTTACTGGTCGTTGACTGGTTCATGCCGGAGATGGACGGCGTAGACACCATCCACCACATAAGTTTGGATCACCAAAACACCGATCTGAAAATCCTGTTGCTCACCACCACGGAAGTGGATAATACGATAAGATCCCGCGGTGATGCCGTTGGCGTGCATGCCTATCTGACCAAGCCGGTCAATTGTTCCATGCTGTTCGATACGGTTATGAACCTGTTTGGCAGGAATGTGGCCAAGTCCTTTCGGCAAGGGAAGGATGTGATTGATCCACAACAGATTGTCAATATCATTGGTGGGGCGCGGGTATTGCTGGTGGAGGATAATGCCATCAACCGGCAGGTAGCCCAGGAGGTACTCGAAGGAGTCAATCTGGTGGTGGAGTGGGCTGAAAATGGTTTGAAGGCCATTCAGATGCTGGAAACGGCATCTTACAACGTTGTACTGATGGATATCCAGATGCCCGTGATGGATGGTTACACGGCTACACGTCAGATCCGTAGTCAGCAACGTTTTGCCCATTTGCCCATTATTGCCATGACGGCCAATGCCATGTCCGGAGATCGGGAGCAGTGCTTGGCAGCAGGCATGAACGATCATGTTGGCAAACCTATCATCAAAAAAGAGCTGTTTGCTGCTCTGGTGCGGTGGATTGGATCATCCAGAAAGCCTGAAGCGCTGGACGATCTGTCCGGTATTGACATGGCGATAGCCTTGAACCGGCTTAACGGTAACCGTAACCTGTTGCAGTCACTGCTGATTGAATTTTACCGCAACTACCACCATGTTGCCGATGAGATCCGCGCCTGTCTCAAGGGCAATCGTAGCAGCGATCGAGATACAGTCAGGCATCTTGTTCATACCATCAAGGGCATGGCAGGCAATCTGGCTGCTGATGAACTGGCAACATCGGCCCGTGCCCTGGAAACGGCCATCGGGGAAGAAGGCCAATCCAACGCAACCCTACCGGAGGCCTTGCTCCGTTTTGAGCGGGCACTACAACACCTGATGGCATCAATCGAGCCTATGGTACAGCCTATTCCTGCCGATCCATCCTGTCAGAATGGGGAGCTGTCGCCAGATTCTCTGGTTGAAGTGCAACCAATCATCGAGTCACTGGCCGAGCTGGTACGCTATAACAGCACCTATGCTGTCAACGAACTGGACAAGCTGAAGAAATTGCTAGCGGGCAATAGCTTCATGGCAGCAGAGATCGATCAGCTGGAGCATTGCCTGGATCAGTTTGACTTTGAGGGGGCGCGGCAGCTTCTGGCGACACTGACAACCACACGGACTATCCAACCACAGGAGGTAGCTGGATGATACGACCGGTTGGCTACTGGCATTTGTTGGACAACGGGCGCATCCAGTGCGATCTCTGTCCGCGCCATTGCCATATGAGCGATGGTCAGCAGGGTCTCTGTCAGGTTCGGGGGCGCCAGGGCGATACTATGGTATTGCAGGGCTATGGTCAGGCCAGCTCACTTTGCATCGATCCGATCGAAAAAAAACCTCTCTACCACTTCATGCCCGGGGAAGCCATCCTGTCGTTGGGTACCGTGGGCTGTAATCTGACCTGCAAGTTTTGTCAGAATTGGTCCATTACCCGGTCGGGCCGTCATGGTAACCTGCTGCAACGGTTGGGTGAGGAGGCGTGGCCGGAACAAATTGCCGCTGCGGCCGCTGCGATGCAGTGCCCTATGGTAGCTGTGACCTATAACGAGCCGGTCGTGTTTCTTGAGTATGCCGTCGATGTCGCCAAGGCGTGCCATGAGCGGGGCATTCGTACCGTTGCAGTCACCGCCGGTTATATCGATCCGGCTCCGCGTGTTGAGCTGTTGCAGCATATCGATGCTGTTAATGTCGACCTGAAGTCCTTCAGTGAGCACTTCTACCGCTCGCTGGTGGGAGGGCACTTGCAACCGGTGCTGGAGACACTGCGCTACATTCGTCATGAAACTCAGGTATGGCTGGAGGTGACCACGCTCCTGATACCGGGTGAGAATGATTCCGATGATGAACTACAGGCTTTGACCGGCTGGCTGGTTGAACATCTCGGACCTGATGTGCCGTTGCATTTTTCGGCCTTTCACCCGGACTGGCAGTTACGTGACCGACCAGCGACGCCAGCAGCTACACTGTTGCGAGCTCGATCCATTGCTCAGGCCAATGGGTTGCGCCACGTCTATTGTGGCAACGTGCGTGAGGATCTAGGCAGCCACACTTGGTGTCATGGTTGTGGTACACGACTGATCGCCCGTGTTGGCTGGGAAATTGCTGATTGGAAGGTGACGTCCGATGGTTATTGTAGTCACTGTGGCCTACGATGTCCCGGTGTCTTCTCTGGTCAACATGGGCGTTGGGGGGCACGGCGTCTGCCCATACGGATCAATTCGTCAACGAGGAATTAGCACACCATGCCTGGACTGTTTACCCTTAACAGCAGCTCTTCGGCAACCCCAAAAGTTGGTTATTCCGTCGCGGGTAGCAGTCGCAGTAACGATGTGCTCAACCTGTTTGGTGGACAGCTTTATATCGCGGCGATTGAAACAGTCCTTGGATCGGAATCGACCGATCGCATCAACCTGTTGCGTGCATCCAGCGTGAGCCTGAGCAACGTCGATTATGTATCAGGGAGCCGTTACATCGATACTGTTGCGTTGATGAGTGGTGGTGTCGTAACGGTGGATGCCATCGAGACTGTTGTGGGCAGCAGCCATGTGGATACGGTGGTTCTGCGTCAGTCTGGTACCGTGGCGGTTTCGTCCGTCGATACGCTGTTTGGCACAACCGGACGTGATACGGTACGCATGATGACATCGGGTTTGCTGGTTGTTTCTGGTGTTGATTGCATTGTTGGCAGTGGTGGCCACGATACCGTTTACGTACTGGGTGATCAGTCTGGTGTCATGACGGTCCATATCACCGATGTTGAGTCCTATGTGCTGTTGGGTGGTAACAGCAGCAGTACCGGGGTGTTTTATGGCCGTGACAACATCCAACCTCCAGAGAGTGGTGTGCAAACGGTGGTAGGCGGTTCCGGTCAGGATACCGTGACCATGGCCTCCGCGCATCTCAATGTCAGTTCGGTCGAAACGGTGCTGGGTTCCACCACGGCGACAGAAACCGTTGTTTTGTTGACAGGTGGACGTGTGGCCTTGTCCTCCATTGATGTGCTGTGGGGTAGCGATGAACAGCAGGAGCAGGTGACCCTGCTGACACCGGGGCGCATCAGCACCAGTGCCATCGATACCATCACGGGTTCAACAGGCATTGATCGCGTCACCCTGCTGACCAACGATACCGTTGCGGTGGCTGCCATTGAAACCGTCATCGGTAGCCAGGGTAACGATACCTTGGTGCTGGCAACCTCCACCACGGCAGCTGTTATTGTATCAGGCGTCGAGTCGGTTATGGGTGCCGCAACCGGTCGTGACCGGGTCACCATGGCTACCGCTGCGGCAATCAATCTGGCTGATGTGGCAACGGTGGTAGGTAGCCGTGGCAGCGATACGGTGCTGTTGCTGACAGCAGCCAACATGGCTGTGTCGGCCATTGAAACTGTGCTGGGTAGCAGTCTGGACGATACGCTGACCTTCCTGACCGCTGGCAAGATCCTGATACAGGATATCGAAT
This sequence comes from Magnetococcales bacterium, assembly GCA_015229115.1. Classification (GTDB taxonomy): domain Bacteria; phylum Pseudomonadota; class Magnetococcia; order Magnetococcales; family JADGCH01; genus JADGCH01. The sequence continues at coordinate 15,825 of JADGCH010000012.1, read as the reverse complement.
CGGTACAGGGCACCACGACCAAGTCAGAAACGCTGATCTGGTTGACCGCGACTAACCTGGCTGTGTCAGATGTCGATTGCGTCATCGGCTCTTCGGGTGTTGATCAGGTCACGTTGTTGGGTGGGCAGCCCCTGTCTTCATCGGGTATTGAATCGGTCACGGGTTCGGATTCTGTTGATACGTTGCTGTTGCGTTCGGCCTCAGCCCTGACGGTTCAGGCGGTCGAAACGTTGCTGGGTAGCAGCGCTGTCGAAACCGTGACCCTGGCCACCGGGGGGCGTGTGGCCTTGTCATCAATCGATACGCTGCTGGGTAGCGATCAGCAGGATCGGGTCACGCTACTGGCGGCAGGTACGATCTATGCCAGTAACATCGAAAGTATCACCGGCACGGCCGGAAGCGATCGGGTGGTCATGCTGACCAATGGTCTGGTGATGGTATCAGCCATCGAAACGGTCATCGGCAGTCAGGGCGTCGATACCATCCTGGTGACAACGACTGCTAATCTTACGGTGTCGGATGTCGAGTCGATCATCAGCACCGCTACGGGACGAGAAGACCGGTTGACGATGCTATCGGCTGCGTCGGTCTCTATCGTTGGGATCGATACCCTGACGGGCAGCGGTGGCAGCGATACCGTGACGTTGATGACCGGATCCAGTCTGGTGGTATCTGCTGCCGTTGAGACCGTGTTGGGTAGCGACAGTACCGATACGGTGACCTTGCTCAGTGCTGGTCAGCTGGCGATCCAGTCGATTGAATCGGTGCAGGGCAGCAGTCGGTCCGAGACATTGGTGCTGTTGGAGTCGATGACGCTAGCGGTATCGGCTATCGATTGCATCATCGGTTCCAGCGGTGTCGATACCGTGACCCTTCTCGATGGTCGTTCCATCGCCATGGTTGGCGTCGAGTCGGTGGTGATGGTCACCGATGGCGGCGGCGGTGGGGGTGGCACCGATCCAGGTAATCCAACGGGTAGTGGTGAGGTGCAGATCTCTGGTAATACCGCGATGGGCGGCGCGGGGCTGGACACCATTACCATGCCCAAAGCCGGTTTTCTGGCCGTTTCCCAGATCGAAACCGTACTGGGCACCACCGCTCGCGAGACGGTGCAGCTGTTGACCCAGGCCACATTGATCGTCTCAGAGGTTGATACGCTGCTGGGAAGCAGCGGTCAGGACACTCTAATGCTCATGACGGGGGGGGCCGTCATCGTATCCTCGATTGAAACCGCGCTGTCCAGCGGGGCTACCGACACCGTGGTGCTGTTCAATGCCGGTAGCGTGGCTGTTGACAATGTCACCCAAGTCACCGGTGGCGTCGGTGCTGACACGGTCTACCTGCTGGTCGGTACGGCATTGAGGCTATCCGGCATTGATACGGTGGTGGGTAGTGCCGATGTCGATACGGTGCAACTCATGACCGCCGTCCGCATTGCGGTCACGCAGGTTGAGAGCGTAGTGGGCTCGTTGGCCACTGATACTGTGGTCCTATTGACCGCGTCTGAAGTGGCTGTTGCTGCAGTGGATCGGGTCAGTGGCAGCAGCGGTAGCGATACGCTAACGCTGTTGACGGCTGGATCGGTCGCTATGACAGCGATTGAGACGGTTGTGGGCAGCAGTCTGACGGATACAGTCGTCTTGCTGGTGTCGGGACAGATGGCCCTGTCTGGCATCGAGCAATTATCGGCTACGACCGGCGTCGATACTGTCACAGTTCTTACCAGTGGCAGCATGGCTGTCCTGGCTGTCGATACGCTGCTGGGTAGCCGCGGTGTCGAAACAGTCACTCTGTCAGCTCCTGGGATGGTCGTTTTATCGGCGATCGATTCCGTCATCGGCAGCTCCGGTACCGATAGCCTGATCCTGCTGGATAGCAGTGCAGTCAGTGTCAGTGCCATCGAAACCCTGATCGGTACCAGTGCCAGCGAGACCGTTACCGTGCAGAGCACGGCGCAGGTAGCCGTCATGGCCATTGATACCCTTATTAGCTATGGCAGCCTTACCGACACACTGTCGCTGATCACCTCGTCATCTCTGGCCGTGTCCGGTTTTGACACCCTGATCGGTAGCAGTGGTCAGGAAACCGTGACGTTACTAACCTCTGGTCAGGTCTATACCACAGCTGTTGACAGTATCCTTGGCAGTGGTGGTGTTGAAACCGTGCTGTTGTTGACCAGCAGTGCGGTGGCCGTGGCAACGGTTGACTCGGTGGTGGCGACAACTGGCAGTGATAGCCTGTTGCTATTGGATGCTGGTGCTGTAACGCTGGTAGCGGTCGAGACCATCACCGGAACTGCCGCCCGTGAAACCGTCACGTTGTTTAGTACAGCGCTGGTGGCCACCTCCGGCATTGATTCACTGATCAGTGGCCAAGCCTCTTTGACTGATACGGTGACGTTGCTGGCGGCTACGGCAGTGGCCGTTTCCTCGTTCAACAGTGTCATCGGCAGCAGTGGTACCGATACGGTCACGCTCCTGACCGGTGAACGGTTGGTGCTGACAGCTGTTGAGAGCATCATCGGCAGCAGCGGGACCGATACTGTGACGCTGATGTCGCACAGCGATATCGCCATAGCCGCCGTCGATTCGGTGGTAGCCCTGACAACCACGACCGATACGGTGCTGTTGCTGGATGCCAGTACCGCTGTGACGCTGTTTGCCGTCGATACACTGGTAGGTACCACGGCTCGTGAAACCGTTACCTTATGGAGCAGTCAGCAGATCGCTGTTTCCGGTGTCGAAACCCTGATTAGTGCGGCAACCGCCAGCACCGATACTTTGACGTTGTTGACGGCCGGTATGGTCGTGGTCTCCTCATACGAGAGCATCATCGGTAGCAGCGGTACCGATACCGTTACCCTGATGACCTCGGAGAACCTCTTTTTCAGTGCCATTGAGAGCATACTGGGGACGACCGGTACCGATCAGATTATTTTGCAGGGTGGGGGCAAGCTGGCCGTGTCGGCCATCGAGTCGGTCATCGGTGATGTCGTTGCCTCCGATACCATTACCTTGCTGGATAGTGCCGCCCTGGTACTTTCCGGTATCGATGCCTTGGTGGGTGGTGCATCACTTCTGGAGACCGTAACCTTGCTGACCACGGCCAAGTCACTGCATATCAGTAACATTGACAGCATCATCGGCACCTCGGCCACCGATACCCTAATCCTCGATACCGCCAATGCTGTTGCTATTTCTGGTATCGAGAGCGTGGTCGGTTCGACCGGTACCGATAGCGTTCTGTTGCTGACCAGCGGTTCCGTGTCTCTTTCCAGAATTGAAAGCATGTTGGGCAGCAGTGTCACCGACAGTGTCACCCTGCTGACCCAGGGCGATTTTGTCATCTCCGATATTGAGACCCTGATCGGCACCGCTCTTAAGGACACCATCACGCTACTGGCCGCCAGTCATGTGGCGTTCTGCAACATCGATTCCCTGTTCGGTACCACGCTGGACGATACCATCTCCCTGTTGACTAGGGGTGAGCTGGTCATTTCCGATATCGAGACGGTGCTGGGCAGCAGCTTGGGTGACAAGATTACCATCTTGGGTGATGACAGTCATTCAGCCTCGGCCTATCCAGGCGGGGTGATGCTAGTCGTCTCCAATGTCGGCACGGTAATCGGCAGTTCGACAGAAGACTATGACGTGGTCGCCATGCTCGGCAGTACAGGTCAGAAAATGGCCATCAGCAATGTTGAATACATTGTTGGCAGCGCCGGGACCGATACCATCGGGCTGATCGACAGCTCCAATGCTTCCACGACGAAAATCTATCTATCTGGCATTGAGAGCATCGTCGGATCATTGGCTAATGATATTCTGGTGGTGATGGACAAGGGGGCTGCCATTGTCGGTGGCCTGGGGGACGACACCATCACCGGTGGTTACGGTGCCAACCGGTTTGTCTACACCGCCCCAGCCGAATCGTCCCTGTGGAATGGCAGCACCGGCGATACCATCCGTTATTTCCACGCGCTGGGTGACTCAGCGCAGAAAGATCATATCGTCTTTTCCGGTTTTGCCTCGCTGATGGGCATTCCAGCAACCGACTTCGATTTCAATGGCGCTTCCACCAATGGTTTTTCCGGTAGCAGCCGTGCTTCTGTTGTTTATAATAGCAGCGGTGGTTATATACAGGTTGATAGCAATGGCGATGGTAATGAGGATATGCGTATTACCCTGACCGGCATCACCATGTCTGATCTGAGCAGCAGCAATTTTGACTGGACGTGAACGATGCAACGTGCCAGTGTGATGCAGTTGCTCATCCAGCATAAGGATCACCTGTGCCGTGAGTTTGGTATCACCCGTCTGGCTTTATTCGGTTCTACGGCTTGGGATATGGCTCGGCAGGAAAGCGATGTCGATGTGTTGATGGCTTTTGATGGCCCTGCTACATCAGCCCGCTATTTTGGCGTACAATTTTACTTGGAAGATTTGCTGGGGTGCAAGGTGGACTTGGTAACCGAAAAAGCACTTCGACCGGAGTTGCGTCCTTTTGTGGAGCGGGAAGCAGTTTATGTTTGAATTAATAAGGTGTGATCACTATGACAGCACAGGTTGAATGGATCGAAAGTACAGCCGGACAAATTACAGCCGATCTTATGCGTCGAGGTGTCCCACCAGAACAGCGTATTATGGTGACGATTGACCATAAACAGAGCTTGATTCCAGGGCGTTTTGATTCACGTATTCGTGTTATGACAGCGGGATTAACAACAGATGATGATATTGATCATCTAATCGATGGAGCCATTGAAGAAGTGCAGCAGTATATTCAATAAGGGTTGTTATTGATACCAATATTCTTATAAGTGCGGCCATGAAAGAGCAATCAGCACCAGCGTTGGCTGTTCGTCTGATTGAAAAGAGCTGTGCGTTACTCAAGTCGATAGCGACAGAGCAAGAGTTTTTGCACGTTATAGCGAGGCCGCAAATTTCTAAACTGATTTCGCCGTTATTCGTTGAATGGGCAAGAAGGTTGCTTGCAAAGGCCGAGCTAATCACGATTATTGAACGCATAACATCGTGTCGTGATGCCAAAGATAATAAGTTTCTGGAACTTGCAGTCAATGGGCAGGCTGATGTTGTGGTAACAGGTGACCAAGACCTGCTGATACTTAATCCATTCCATGGAGTCGTTATTGTACAGCCTGCTGCCTTCATCCTAAATTCGGCAGTTGCCAAATGGCGTGCTGATCCATCATGATGGGTAGCGTGTTGAAACCTCAATCTGATGGGGTCACCAAGTGACGGTGTCAATTCTGGCTCTTCGACAACCGGCTGATCTTCGGCGACAACCTGCTGGCCCTGAAAGCCCTGGAACAGGAATTTACCGGCAAGGTCAAGTGCATTTTCATCGACCCGCCGTATAATACTGGTAGCGCGTTTGAACACTACGATGACGGAATTGAGCACTCTCTTTGGTTATCGTTGATGCGTGATCGATTGGAGATTTTGCGGAAGCTGTTATCTGAAGATGGTTCGTTATGGATTACCATTGATGATAACGAAGCACACTATTTGAAGATTGTGTGTGATGAGATATTTGGTAGGGCAAGCTTTATTGCCAGTAATGTTTGGCAGAAACGATATTCCCGCGAAAATAGGGAGGCTATTGGGGATGCACATGATTATGTCATCGTGTATGTAAGAAATGTTGAGCGTTTCAAATCAGTTCGAAATAGGGTTCCTATTAGTGAGGATCAGGCGAAGGTTTATAAAAACCCCAACAACCATCCTCGTGGTCGATGGCGTGGAATTCCCATGACGGCCCAGGGATATCGTCCTAATCAGATGTACAAAATCATAGCACCGGCAGGTGCTGTACATTATCCCCCTGAAGGTCATTGTTGGTCAACTATTGAGCCTGAATTTAAGAAACTTTGTGATGCTGGACGTATCTACTTTTGGAAAGATGGAAATGGGCAGCCTAATCTAATTCGGTTTCTTGATAGAGGTTGAAGGTTTCGTTCCCTGGACTTGGTGGCCGCACGAGGAAGTAGGGCATACTGACGAGTCCAAAAAAGAAATTCACGCACTGTTTGGAAAAACGGGTGCTTTTGACACACCAAAGCCAGAACGACTTCTCAAGCGTATCATAGAAATTGCCACCAATCCGGGCGACCTCATCCTCGACTCTTTCGCCGGTTCTGGTACCACCGGAGCAGTAGCCCACAAAATGGGCCGGCGCTGGATTATGGTGGAACTGGGCGAGCATTGCCATACTCACATCATTCCGCGCATGAAAAAAGTCATTGATGGCGAAGACAAGGGCGGTATTACCGAAGCAGTGGGCTGGAAGGGTGGGGGCGGTTTTCGTTATTTCCGTCTGGCACCTTCTCTCCTTGAAAAGGACAAGTATGGGCAGTGGATCATCAGCAAGCAGTACAACGCTGCCATGCTATCTGAGGCCTTGTGCAAGCTGAAGGGGTTTAGCTACGTTCCCAGCGATACGGTTTATTGGCAGCAGGGGCGTTCCACCGAGCGGGATTTTCTCTATGCCGCCACCCAGGGATATTGATAAAGAGAGGGTAAACTTTGAAAAACATGGTATCCATTTATCAACTGCTGCAGCTGTTTTGAACGATGACATGTCTCTGACACGGGAAGATGAGGACAGCATTGGTGAACAAAGGTTCGTGACACTTGGTTTGGATATGCTGGGGCGAGTTCTGGTCGTTGTTTGGACATATCGCGGCAGTGGTGTCAGGCTGATTTCTGCAAGAAAGGCCACCAGGAAAGAGCAGGAGAAATATTATGAGGGATGAATACGATTTTACAGAAGCCAAAAGGGGGGCTGTCATCTTGCCGCAAGGCAAGACTAAAATTACTATTTATATGGATGACGAATTATTCTCAGAATTGGAAAGCAGTTCCAGTTTGGCAGGTTACGGCGTTCAGGAAACGATTCATCAGGCTGTTAGGGAATACCTTCATCGGTCTGTAGAACCCATTGAGTCAACATTGCGCCGGGTGCTGAGGGAAGAGTTGCAGTTGCAGCACGCTGGTTAACGCTGAACATGGCCGTACTGGGAAAATACTCCATGACTCCTTGTAGCGAAGGCGGATCATGAACGGTACCACTGCCCGTCATGTTCAACGCATTGCCGGACGTCTCAGCCTGCGTTCGCCCCAGCGGCGGTCAAGGGTTGATAAGGGAATTTGCTTGCTGATTGCTTGCCGACAGGGGAGCGACCAGGCTGGCTGACCGCTCCCATGCTGTTGTGGGGCTATCGTACCGAAACGATCGAGATCGACTCCGGCATATGGGTGATGGAAGCAGGCGAATAGCTGGCGGCTGGTGTCATCCAGGCTGAAGGGGCGACCGAGTGGTAAATCATGGCCGGTCCCTTGCCAATCACGATGGGAGCAGCAGCGGGTTGGGGGGGCAACGTGGCGTAACCCGGATGGTGGTCCCCCACCGGCTGTTGAACATGATAGAGTAATCCGGCCAGGGCTGAACCACCCAGAAGCATCCCTAATCCGGCGTTATCGGCCCGTGCCTGGCTGATGCAACCGATCAGCGCGATGGCGAAGGCCAGCAGGGTGCTCATGGTCATGGAGAGACGGCGATCAACGATTCGGGTACTGGTCATGGTGATGTGCTCCCGTTATTTTTGTGGTGCCGGACCTGGTACAGCCGGAAGGGCAGCTTTGGCACGGCTCATACCGTGTTTGGCTGCGCTGGGTTTGGACGCTTTTTTGGCGGCAGCAGGCTTGGCTTTGACATTCTGACAAGGCTGCTTTTTGGCCGACGCAATTTTGGTAGCCTTCTGGCCTGACTTGACCGTTGTGGCTGGGGCTGCTGCATGCCCTCGAGTTGGTTTGCCGGCAGTTGGCTTGATGGGGACCGACTTGCCCGAACCATAGGCAGGGTTAGCGCTGGTAACCTGCGAGGCCGGAGCAGTAGCAGCGGCCCGGTTGCCGTTGTCGTCCTGGCTGCCTGTCATAACGGGTAAGGAGTAAACAGGGGTCGGATTGACGACGGTCATCACACCGGACGGTCCAGGGGTGCTACACCCACCAGCCAGTACCGAACAGACCCCAACCACCAAGACCCATTTATGCCTGCGCAGCGTATGCCACTGTCTTGATTCATCCATCATCGTTGATTCCCCCCCACGATTGCGAGACCATTTTTGTGAGACTGTAGTAGTCGATAGCGCCGCTCGTTCAGCAAGAGGCGCTATGCTAAAGGGAATCGACCAATGGGCGGCATGGTTCAAGTCAAATATTATCAGGACGGACTGATTTAGGGCTTATGCTGCTGTAGTTGCTCTGTCATATCTTTTAATTCGCTGATAATAGGAGCAACATCCTCATTGGTCACGTGTCTCCAGAAGCGTCCTCCCGGGGAGATGCGCATGTTGGGACCCTCGTTGCACGAACCAAGACAATGAAACTCCTTGACCTGAACCGGCAAACCAAGATCCCCGATTTGCTGGCGCAGCAGCTCCGCCAGCTGCCGACTGCCACGTCCGGCGCAGGAAGGATTCAGTCCATACCGTTCCCGGACGCAGACGATGAGGGACAGCTCCAAAGTCTGTGATGAGGGCTCAGAACTTGATGTAGGGCTCAAGGCGATTCATCAGCCGATAGGTTACCTCCTCGCGGCGTCCTTCGGTCAGGCCAACCAGATAATCACTGCCATCGTTGATGCCTTCCAGATAGTCCAGGTCATCCTTCTCCAGATGAAGATTGACCAGCCGTTCACCGATGGTGTGTGAGTCACAGTCGAACGTTCGGGCACAGACTTCCAGGATGGCCATACCGCGATCCCGTTCGGCGATCACCCCGCAACGTCCCAGCAGCACGTTCATCATCCCTTTGACAAAGCCCAGTACATAGTTGTTGCTTAATAGCTCACGAGGAATCATGCCACGGTTGTGGGTGCGTACGTCAACAAACAGCGGTGCGATAATGTCCAGGCATTTTTCCAGTGATTTTTCCAGCAATGGATCGACATGGGAACTCATGAGGGATCTCCTGTTAAGAACAATTGTAATTTTTTCATAGTGCAACAGCGTCGATACGGTTACCATCTATCTCACCCAGTGAATTTATCATTTATGAGGGATGTTGGGTAGATGATTTTGTCACGGGTGCGCTATTTTTTATCAAAAGGAGGGGCAGAATGGTTCAATTGGGTGTTAACATCGATCACGTGGCCACGCTACGTCAGGCACGTCGTACCAGTTACCCGGATCCGGTGCTGGCGGCTTCGTTGGCGGAACTGGCCGGTGCCGATGGTATCACGGTTCATTTGCGCGAAGATCGGCGCCATATCCAGGAACATGACGTCGAGCAATTACTCAAAATCCTGCAGATCAAGCTTAACCTGGAAATGGCGGCCACCAGTGAAATGACCGATCTGGCCTGCCGGTTACGTCCTGCCGAATGTTGTCTAGTGCCGGAACGGCGTGAGGAGGTAACCACAGAGGGTGGACTGGATGTGGTGCGTCATCACAAGCAGATTAGCAGCACGGTCAACCAGCTGAAACAGGCTGGTATTCACGTTTCCCTCTTCATTGATCCGGAGTTTGACCAGATTGTTGCGGCTGCTGAAACTGGTACCCGGTCGGTAGAATTTCACACCGGAGCTTATGCCAATAGCACCAATAACGATCATCGTCTTTACGAACTGGAAAAACTGAAAATTGCTTTTGTGCAGGCCAGTGCCAAGGGGTTGATTACCAATGCCGGCCATGGCCTCAATTACCATAATGTTCAGGAGGTGGCGGCCATTCCCGGCCTCAATGAACTCAACATCGGTCACGCCATTATTGCCCGTGCTGTTTTTGTCGGTATCGAGAGGGCCGTGCGGGACATGAAGCAGCTGATACACGATCATGCTAAGTACTCCCGTGAATGGCCATGATCATAGCGCTTGGTACCGATCTGGTCCGTATTGAACGGATCGCCGCTGCGATCGGGCGTTTTGGTGACCGGTTTCTGCAACGGATCTTTACAGACAGGGAAGTTGCTTTATGTCAAGTGCGGGCTCATGCTGCTTCGGCTTGCTATGCCAAGCGGTTTGCGGCCAAGGAGGCCATGGCCAAAGCCTTGGGGACGGGTATGCGTGAGGGGATCTGGTTCCGCGATATGGAAGTGTTATCCGATGCCTATGGCAAGCCGGTCATGTATACTACAGCGGCAACGGCGATTCGGCTGCAACAGCTACAGGTCGACCGTGTCCATCTGTCATTGAGCGATGAGGCCGGTTTGGCTTGGGCTGTCGTGGTACTGGAACAACTCGGACAAGGAGAGGGAGTGATAGAATTCTAATGGGCGATACGCGCACGATGCACTGGGATCAGGTCTACAACACGCGGGCGGCAGACGATGTCAGCTGGTATCAGCAACGTCCGCAGATTGTACTGGATTGGATCAGCCAGCTGCAACTTGGTCCGGATGAGGCCATCCTTGATGTTGGTGCCGGGGCTTCGACACTGGTTGACCATTTATTGGCCATGGGGTACGGTCAGTTATCTCTGCTGGACATCTCTGCCGCAGCGCTGGAGATTAGCCGGCAACGGCTGGGGGCTCAGGCAGCGCAGGTGGAGTGGTTGGTGTCTGACGTGACCCATTTTCGGCCGAAACGCCACTACACCCTGTGGCACGACCGAGCTGTGTTCCACTTTCTGACCGAGGCGGCGGATCGACAACATTATCGGACTGTTTTGAAGCAGGCCCTGCGTCCATCTGGTTATGTTATCATGGCCACTTTTGCCATCGATGGCCCGCAGCAGTGCAGTCAGCTACCGGTCCGTCGCTATGATATCGAAACGTTACAGCATGAACTGGGTCAGGAGTTTACCCTCATGGCCACCACCGATGAGTTGCATTGTACGCCGTCTGGCAAGGAACAGCATTTTCTTTATGGGTTGTTTCAATGGAACAATTTCTGATCGAACACAAGGACTTTCTGCTTGAACACAGCTACTGGCTCTATGTTTTCCTCTTTATCGGGACCTTCCTGGAGGGGGAAACCATGGTCATTATTGCCGGTTATTTTGCAGCCACTTATGGCTATCTGTCGTTGCCCATGATTATTCTCTCTTCCTTTACTGGCACTATGTGCGGTGACCAGCTGGCCTTTTATATCGGGCGTTTTTTTGGGCCACGTTTGGTTGACCGATGGAGTGAAAAGGCGCGAGCGCGTGTCGCCAAGGTCACCGGGATGCTGAATCGTTACGATATCTGGTTTATCCTGTCGTTTCGTTTCATCTACGGTGTACGTAATGTGGCTCCTTTTGCCATTGGTATGTCGGCTATTACCAACATGCGCTTTTTTGTGCTGAACTTTATAGCTGCCGCTGTCTGGGCCATTGCGTTCGGCTGTATCGGCTACTTTTTTGGTCAGGTGGTGCAGCAGTTTTTTGACGAGATCAAGCACTACGTGTTGTTGGGCCTTGTCGCCGTTGTGATCCTGGTCTGGATCATCCATAAGTTGAGGCAGAAAAAACCGGCTCCGGTTGGTTCGATATAGACTGGGCCACATGCGTATACACCTTCTGACGGCTGGATTCGATAGTGCCAATGGTCGGGCCTTTCTTTATCCGCTCTTGGTGCATCGCCGTTTTTTGGCGCGGTACGGCCTGGAGTGGCGTGCTTTCAACGCTATCACGCCGCAGTTGTTTGACTGTGACCAGTTATGGGTGGAGAGCAAATTTCATCGGGATCGTTGGCGCAGCGAGCGATCCCGAATACTGGATGAATTTGGCCAGCTAAAACAGCAAGCCAGCAAGCTGGTGTTTGTCGACCTGGGCGATAATAGCAGTTATCTGGTCTCGGATGTGCTGCCGCTGGTCGATCTGTATTGCAAAAGTCAGCTGTTGCGCGATCGCCAGCGTTATCTTCAACCAATGTATGGCTATCGACCCTATACCGATTTCTATCACCACCAGTTCGGTGTGGTCGATCATCAGCCCGATGCACCTGTTTTCGTCACCGATCCGCAGTGGCTGGACAAGCTGCATCTGGTCTGGAATTCTGGTCTGTGCGATTATTCGATCACGGCGCCGTGGCGGTTGGCTCTTTACCAACGTTGGCCCTTGTCAGGTCTGCTGCGCTGGCCCATCAGGACCACCGCAGCGACGACTGCGCGACCTCATCGGATCTCCTGCCGTATCACCACCCGTTATGACCGAGCCACAGTGGCTTTTCAGCGCCAGCAGATCCGTCAGAGATTGTCGCATTATCTGAACAGCGACCGTATCTCCAGACGACACTACTTGCGTGAATTGGCCCAGAGCCGCGTGGTGATGTCCCCGTTTGGCTGGGGTGAAATTGCCTACCGCGATTTTGAGACCTTCCTGAGCGGAGCCTTATTGTTCAAGCCGGATATGAGCCATATGGAGACATGGCCAGACTTTTTTGTCGATGGGGAGACTATGGTGGCTTTTCGCTGGGACATGCAGGATATGGAACAACAGCTGGAACAACTATGGTCCCAGCCACAGCGCTGTACGGATCTGGCGGCAGCTGGTCAGGAACGTTATCTGCGCTATCTGCACGGCACGCCAACAGCTGCTGGACTGTTTTATCAACGGCTCCAGCAGGTCATCCAGTCATGACTCCAACCAACCAATCAGCCGATTCAAGCATTTTGTCTCATCGTTTGCGCCAGAAATATCATCTGGCCCATCGATTTTACATCATTCTGGCGCTGTTTTGCTGCTCCTTGATAGCCAACTACCTGCTGTTTTCTACGATTGTCGATCGCCAGGCAGGTAGTTATTATTTTATGAATCTGTTGGGTCGACAGCGCATGCTGCCGCAAAGACTGACGCTACTGGCTCATCTACTGCGTGACGAACCCAATCCGGTTCAGATTGAACAGCTACAACAGCAGATGCGTCTAGGCATCTTTGAGATGCAGGATAGCTATGATCAGCTGATCCATGGCAAGGATGACCGGGCCTTACCACCTCTTTCCGGTACCAATGCGCACTGGTTTTTTGGACCGGAACAGCAGATCGATTGGCATTTCCATCAGTTTATCGATCGATGTTTGCTGATTGTCCACATGGCACCTAGCGACATAGCCATAACAGACCAGGACGAGCGCGAGTTGGTTGCCTTTGCCAACCAGCTGCTGCAGTCTGCCGAACAGGCTATGGTCCATTATCAAAGTCAGGAGGAGAAACAACTCCAACAGCTCAAAAATATTCATCTCTTTATGTTGTTGGTTAATTTTCTGATACTTGTCATGAGTGTGATACTGTTTCTGCGGCCTGTCATGATACAGTTCAGGAAAGATATCATTGGGCAGGAACGGTCGGCAGCTTTGTTACAAACAACCCATCAGCAACTGCAGCGTAACCATCAGGGACAGGAGCTGATCAGTAATCTGTTGCGATTGACCCTGATGACCAGCCATCGCTCGATAGAGGAGCAGCTGCAGGAGGCCTTGCAACTGATCGTTGATGTTGCAGGGTGGTTGCCACCCTATACCGGCGGCCTATTCCTGCAGCAGATCGATCAGGACTCATCACGCATTCTCTGTTCCCACGGCTTGGACGAGGCTTGGCGCCCCGGGATCCTGCAGCATTGTAGTGGCTGTCTGTTTCATGACAGCTACCGACTGGGCCTGTTTTCCCATGATCAGCCGAGTAGGGTTGCGTGTCTGGAGACATGCGACAATAGGGCCAATCACAGGGGTACACTGATGGCACAAGCCTGTATTCGGGTGCCCGTCATGACCGAGCAGGGGGTGACGGTGGTTTTGGCCCTGTTTGTTGATCCCGAGTTTCAGCTTGATCAGGATGGCCGTTCCTGGTTCCAGGCCGTTGGCAGCACGCTCGGCCATATGCTGACGCGTCATCAGACGGATAGGGCGTTGCACGATGCTTTGGCAGACGCTGAACAGGCCAACCGCCACAAATCGCAATTTCTGGCCAACATGAGCCACGAAATCAGGACACCAATGAACGCCATCATGGGTATGATTCATCTATGTCTGCAGACGGGTCTTGACCAGCGCCAGCGTGATTACCTGGTCAAGGCCTATACGGCGGCTGAGTTATTGCTGCGGATTATCAACGATATCCTCGATTTCTCCAGAGCCGAAGCCAACAGGATCGAGATTGAGCAGATCGAATTTACCATGGATGGGGTATTGCAGCAGCTATCTGTCTTGCTGGAACAACCAGCACAACAGAAAGGATTACAGCTGGTCTATGAGGTGGTCGATCGTCTGCCCGAACGCCTGATCGGTGATCCATTGCGTCTGGGACAGGTGCTGACCAATCTTGGCAATAATGCCATTAAGTTTACATCACAGGGGCAGATCGTCATTCGTATTGAGCAGCTCCAGAGCGATGAGCAGGGTGTTCTGGTGCGTTTTATGGTCCAGGATAGTGGTATTGGTTTGACGCCGGAACAGATTGAACGGTTATTCCAGCCATTTTCCCAGGCGGACAGCTCGACGACACGTCGTTTTGGTGGTACCGGTCTCGGATTGGCCATTAGCCGCAGACTGGTCTCGCTGATGGGGGGAGAAATCTGGGTCGAAAGCATGCCGCATCAGGGCAGTCGTTTTTTGTTTACAGCCCTGTTTCAGCTGCCTGACCTGAACACCGATCAGTCGCCGTTACCACTCCGTCAGATGGACGCCCCTATAGCAGCAGCGCCAGTTCCTCTGCACGAGGCTGTCATCGACCAAGCTGTTGTCGTACCTTTATGGCACCAGCTCTATCGGTTGACAGCCCATTGCGACATGGATGCCTATGACTGTTTCAATCATTTCAAGGCTGCGTTGGTAGGAGCGCCGCAACTGGCTGGGGTACTGCAGCAGCTGGATCATCTCTTCGATCATTTAAAGTTTGCTGAGGCGCTTGGGCCACTTGAACAGATGGCAACTTATCTGGAGATCGATTCAGCGGCAATAACCCGTAAGAACGCCTCAACGATCGCCGGGTCAAAGCCTGTTCCTGACAATCGCTTGATTTCTCTGGCAGCTTCTTCATAACTCCAGGCTTTTTTGTAAGGCCTGCGATGGGTTAGGGCATCAAAAACATCGACGACTGCGACAATACGGGCGGGTAAAGGGATTGACTCCCCCTGCAGTCTATCAGGATAACCGCTGCCATCCCACCTCTCGTGATGATGCAGGGCGATTTCCCGTGCGATAGGGAAATTTTTTGCATCCTTGATGATGACACCACCGATGTGAGCATGATTCCTAATGATGTCAAACTCCTCGGCATCCAATGAGCCGGACTTGTTCAGGATTTTGTCTGGAATACCGATCTTGCCCACATCGTGCAATTGACTGGCGACCGCAAAGGCCTCCGCCGTTTCTGCGTCGATACCCATGGCCAAGGCCAGTTTGCGTGTCAAGTCGACCACTCGACGGACATGTTCGCCTGTTTCAGTGTCTTTAGCTTCGGCTGCTTCAGCCAGCATCTGAATCGTCGACGCATTGGCCTGTCGTAGATCCTGTTGTACAAAAAGAGTTTGCAGGGCGGACGACACCTGATTGGCGAAGATCTGCAGCAGATGGATGGCCAGCGGATTGAGCGGTTGGGCATGTTCAAGATACAGCATACCGATGGTATGATCTTGATGTTTAAGGGGGATCAGGGTCTCGGTGGCCGAGATTGTTTCCTGCGTGACACCACCCATCCTGTGCTTGTGGCTGACCTCACCCAATTTAGCCTTGATGACCACTTCATCTTTGTTGAGGGTGGCCAAAAAGCCATTGGTGATTTTAACACGGCTGCTGACGTCCAAATGACATAAACCTAAAATCTGGGTAAAGAGCCTGTCGCAGAATGGGCTCATGATATGGTAGAATAGCCGTTGTTGGCTACCC